>CANRFB010000015.1 GCA_947629785.1 uncultured Clostridia bacterium
TAATCAGGTTTTATTTTGCTTATATCAGTTTTGTACCCGGCGTGAGGCAGGCTGAGGCGGAGGAGCCCCCGCGGGCATAATCAGGTTTTATTTTGCTTATATCAGTCTTGTACCCGGCGTGAGGCAGGCTGAGCCTGCACCCATGCAGGCAAAGTTTTGTTATCTTCCACGTGTACCTGCCGTGAGGCAGGCTGAGGCGGGGGAGCCCCCGCGGGCATAATCAGGTTTTATTTTGCTTATATCAGTTTTGTACCCGGCGTGAGGCAGGCTGAGCCTTGACCCATGCAGGCGTTATTTAGTGATTTTCAAATTGATGCCTGCCGTGAGGCAAAGCGCAGCGCAGTCTGCAAACAAAAATTTAGCAAAGAATGCTTTATATCAAACGCTATATAAATTATAGAAAATGCTTGACATTTTTCAAAAATGAGGTATAATATAATCAGGAAAGAAGGTGATACTATGGCACAAACAACACAGATAAACTTTCGCATAGACAAGGATATAAAAAGAGATGCGGAAAAAGTTCTGGACGATATAGGACTTTCTATGTCAGCAGCGGTGACAGTGTTCCTGAAAAAGGTTGGCAGAGAACATCGCATTCCCTTTGAACTCGAATCTGACCCATTTTATTCTGAGAGCAATATGAATCATCTTTTGGATTTGAAACGTAAAATTGACAACGGAACGGCACATTTTACCGAACATGATATTATAGAGGTCGATGATGAATGAAACTGCTTTGGGAAGATTCGGCTTGGGACGATTATATTTATTGGCAGATTCAGGATAGAAAAACACTGAAAAAAATAAATTCACTGCTTACAGAAATAAAGCGTACTCCTTTTAACGGGCTTGGCAAAGCAGAGCCTTTAAAAGGGGATTTAAGCGGATTGTGGAGCAGGCGTATAGACGATAAAAACAGATTAGTTTATTTTATTAAAGACAGCACTGTTTATATTGTTTCCTGCCGCGGACATTATAACGATAAATAGGCAGGCTGAGCCTGCACCCGGTCAGGCATTATTTTGTTATCTTCCGCGTGTGCCTGCCGTGAGGCAGGCTGTAGCCTGCACCCGGTCAGGCATTATTTTGTTATCTTCCGCGTGTGCCTGCCGTGAGGCAGGCTGAGCCTGCACCCGGTCAGGCATTATTTTGTTATCTTCCGCGTGTGCCTGCCGTGAGGCAGGCTGAGCCTGCACCCGGTCAGGCATTATTTTGTTATCTTCCGTGTGTGCCTGCCGTGAGGCAGGCTGAGCCTGCACCCTTTCAGGCGTTATTTGGTGATTTTCAAATTAATACCTGCCGTGAGGTAAAGCAAAGTTAAATCTACAAAAAAATTGAGAGTTAAGATATAAGCGTTCCCGCCCTATCTCAACTCTCATCTCTTAAATCTTAACTCTTAGTCAAGGCTCAGCCTTGTGCTTACTTTCTCTTCTTAGCAGCGATAGCAGCAGCGCCTGCAACAGCCATTACAGCAGCGATGGAAGCAACAGCAACGTTACCTGTAGCAGCAGCTTCTGTTGTGCCTGCATCAGCAGCGGGAGCAGCAACATCTTCGGTAGTTGTGTCAGCTGCGTCTTCTGTGGTCTCGTCTGTAGTTTCTTCTACATCAGCATCTGCTGCCTCGTCTGTAGTCTCTTCTACATCAGCGGCATCTTCATCAGCAACATCAGCTTCGCCCTCTGCAACTGCAGCAGTATCATCTTCAGCAGCTGCAGCGTCAGCTTCGGTCTTATCTTCCTCAGCAGTAGCTGTGGTTGCTTCTGTTTCAGCGGGAGCAGCAGCGGAAGAAGCAAGAGCATTACCATCTTTGTCAAGAACAACAACGTTATCAACTGTTATGTCACTGCCCCACCATGCTTGAATCCAAAGCTGTGCATAAGGATTTGTAGGATCAGTAACATCTGTGTCCTTAAATATAGGAGTATCTTTTTTAAGTGTAACAGTATTGCCATCAAGGGTAATTTCCTTACCCTGATTTGCCCAATCATGGGATTCCCAACCTGTAGAAGGGCTGTTTGCGCCAACTCCGCCGCCGATACCCTGAGTTGCATCAAAATCAGAAATTGTGAATGAAACTCCATAAATATCAGTTACATTATAGCCGTTTGCCATTACATCGTAAACATAGTTACCGCCATCAGCATTTGTAATAGCCGCAAACGAATTAATAGCCATTGTAGAAACTGCAACGGCAGCTGCCGCTACAGCAGCAAGAATCTTTTTGATTTTCATTTTTGTTTCCTCCAATTCATTTTTTAAACAGGCTTTGCCCGTTCAGTGTTTACATACTTAATTATAGCATTTACTCTCTGAAATAACAACTCTTTTTTTTAATAATTATTTAGAATTTTTTTTGTTTAAAATAGCAAATTTGACGAAATATTTTTACTGCGGGTTTATTTTATTTGCGAAATTACTAATTGTTAACAAGGCTGTTGCAGATTCAGTCTGCTTTTATGTTAAAATTCTCTTTATGTCATCATCGGACAAACCAAATGCTTTCATTTTCGCAAGCAGGTCGGCTATGCCCTCTGCTCTGCCTTTGGCTATGCCTTTTTCTTCGCCGGTCTGCATAGCTTCTTCAAGCGCGGAAGCCCTGTCGTGCATGGCTTTCTCACGCATACGGGCAAGTTCTTTTAATCTTTCGTTATTATTCATGTCATAAAGATTATTTATGGCTTTGTTTAATTCAGACATTTCAGCTGTTCTTAACATCTCAAATTCCTCATTTGCGTGGCTTTATATCAAAGATTTTCTTTATATCATCATCGGATAAACCGAAAGCTTTCATTTTATCAAGCATTTCAGCTCTGCCTTTGGCTATGCCTTTTTCTTCGCCGGTCTGCATAGCTTCTTCAAGCGCGGAAGCCCTGTCGTGCATGGCTTTCTCACGCATACGGGCAAGTTCTTTTAATCTTTCGTTATTATTCATGTCATAAAGATTATTTATGGCTTTATTTAATTCAGACATTTCAGCTGTTCTTAACATCTCAAATTCCTCCTTCTTGGTGGATTTAATGAATTGTAACCAAAGATTTTTTCGGTTGTTTTTGTCTATGTTATCTTTTACCTTTTTCAGTTCAAAGAAATGTATTTGCATTTTGTCCGAAAGCTTTTTATTGTGTTCCACGTCCCAGACGGAAAATTCGGAATGTACGTCTTCATGTTCGTTAAAAAGTATAAAGTCAAGTATGTTTATTGATATGCAGGGACAAAGCTTGCTGTACGGTTCGCCCTCTTCAAGCTGTGAAGAATACAGTTTCGACCAGTAGAGAAGAGTTCTGTCGGGGTAATATTTTTCCGAACGCACCTGCATTTCAATATTTACAAGCTGATCGCCTATATCAAGGTTCAGGTCAAGCCTGTAAAATTTCTCGTTGATACTTGTCGGCTCGATCTCGGGATTCTTTATGCGTATGTTATGAAGTTCTTCCTCGGGAATGTCAAGTATATCCGACAAAAACGCCTTTAAAATATCCTTGTTATTTTCGTTGCCGAATAACATCTTAAAAACTATGTCAAGTTTTGGAGATAACATTGTCTCGTCTTTTGCCATTTGAACCGCCTCTTTTCAATTATATTATAACACGTTCAACCGAAAATTGCAATAGAAAAAATCCCCGCCATATGACGAGGATTTTTGTTTACAGATTATGCCTTACCCCACCTCACGGCAGGTACATATGGTTTCAAGCAAAATAATGCCTGAATGGGTCAAGGCTTAGCCTTGTCTCTTGCGGGAAGCAACAGCAGCAGCGCCTGCAACAGCCATTACGGAAACCATAGCAGCAGCGGGAACGTTGCCTGTTGTTGTGGAAGTTGTTTCGCCATCGCTTGCAGGAGCAGCATCATCTGTAGAAGCAGCGTCTGTGGAAGCAGCACCGCCTGTAACTTCCTCATAAGTCTTGCCTTCCTGAATCATAGGACCGGACTGTTCTTCGTTAACGGTTCTCATAGCACCCTCGGGAGCACCTGCTTCAAGATCAGCAGATGTGATGATCATATCATTGATCTGGAATGCAAGACCGTCATCTGTAAGATTATCAATTGTCGCAGAAGAGATAACGAAAGAAACTGTATCTTCTGCAAGTGTGCTGTTTACGATGATCATACCGTCTTCCTTACGAACAGCTGTATCACTTGTCAGCTCGTCTGTAAGACGTGTCCAGTTAGCGTCCATAGGTCCGAATACGCTGTTTACAGTGCCGATAAGAGGAGCCTTGGGTGTGATGTGAAGTGTTACCTTAACATCGCCGCCGATAGCTGTCAGCTCAGACTTGGGGATAAACGCGCTCTGTGACCATGCGCCTGTGTAGTCCGAGTTAAGTGTAACGGTAGATGCAAATGCGTTTATTGCCATCATGGAAACAGCAATTGCGCCTGCTGCAATTGCAGCAATGATCTTTTTGATTTTCATTTTGATTTCCTCCAATACAATTTTGACAGGTTTCTCCCGTCAATTATTTATATAATTAATTATATCATCTTATTGCACAAATAACAACTTATTTTTTTAATAATTATTTTGAATTTTTTTGTTTAAAATAGCAAATTTGCCATTCTTTCCAATACATATAGTTAATTATATGCACCATTTTACATTTTGTTTATTCTGCAAAATCTATTGCTTTTTCCGAAAGATACACACCGGCGTTTGCGGCAGCGGTATCGTTATTTTCGGTAATACTTTCCGCCGGTTTGTCGGCGTTCTCAGCGTTCAGTCCCGAAACCGTGAACGTTACCTTTATTTTTGAGGAAACTTCCGTCATCGGGTCAATGGGCGGGTCGAACTTCGTCATGCCGAGCTGATCGTAAATTTCGATCCTGTAATCGCCGTTATCGTTAATATCCCCGTAAAGTATCTTTGTCGGGTCGAATGCTTTATTCTTGCCGTCTATTTCTATCCTGTTCACCGAAACAGCGGCGGCGGGGCATTTCTCAAAAAGATCCTCAATATCAATTACCAGCGTGCCTATATCCGGCGCGGAAACATTCGCCTCCACGGAAAACTGCCCCTTACCGGTAATTTCAGCAGCCGAGTCCCAGTCCTGAACAGCCCAGCTTACATCGGCAAAACCAAGCTTAGCGGTATAAAATTCCGCGGCGAAACTCTTCGGCGCGGCGAAAAGCATTACCGTAACAAAGATCATTACGGCAGCAAAAAATTTTTTCATAACGACTTCCTCATAGTTATAAACACAACCGCCCCCTCCGGAAACCGGAGAGAGCGGAGTCGGACTTTATCAAGTCAGCTTAAATTACTTTCTCTTGCGGGAAATTACAGCAGCTGTGCCTGCAACAGCCATTACGGAAACCATAACAGCAGCGGGAACGTTGCCTGTTGTAGGAGAAGTTGTTGTGTCAGCTGCACCTGTGTCAGCAGCACCTGTATCAGCAGTGCCTGTATCAGCAGCTGCGGAAGCACCGCCTGTGGTTACTATAACATAGTTGCCGCACCAGTCATTGAAAGTACCATCAGAAGCACCGTCTGTAACAGCCCACTGGATCTGGGCTTCAAGTGTTGAAACAACACTGTCGGGAACTGTAATGGAAACAGGCTGATTGTAGTAGCAATCATAAGATGTACCGTCAACAGTTGCTGTAAAGATTACCTTATCCGTTATAGAATCCCATGACTGGCAGATGATCTCAACTGTATCGCCTGCTGTGCAAGGGATCTTGATAGTGCCTGAACCTGTTGCAGAATCAAGAGTACCGATCCACTGATCGCCGTTAACACCGCCGATAACGTCGTTGTCTTCGTCACCGTCAAGGTCAACGTCCCAGTTTACCTGAGCGCCGCCGAAACCGTATGCTTTCTGGTTGTCAGCAAGAGCGGAAGCGGAAACAGCCATTGCAGATACTGCAACTGCGGAAGCAGCTATAGCAGCAAGAATATTTTTGATCTTCATAAATAATTCCTCCATTTCGTCGAACGTTGTTCGCTATAGAATTATTATAGCATTTTTTCGCGCCCATAACAACACTCTTTTTTAATAATATTTACCATAATTTTTTGTATAATTTAGCAAAAAAACTGCTCCCTCCGGATAGCGGAAAGAGCAGTTCTAAAAGTTTTAATTACTTTCTCTTGCGGGAAACTACAGCAGCTGTGCCTGCAACAGCCATTACGGAAACCATAACAGCAGCGGGAACATTGCCTGTTGTAGGAGAAGTTGTTGTGTCAGCTGCACCTGTGTCAGCAGCGCCTGTATCAGCAGCTGCGGAAGAACCAAGACCGGAAACTGTGAATTCCATTTCAACGGAATCTGTAGGCATTGTGTAGCCGAACAGACCATCTTCCTTGCCAAGATCATCGTTCCAGATATTGCGAGCCTGAACCTGAATATAATCGCCGGTATCTTCGGGAATATAACCCTCATCGAAGGTGTACTTTGTGCTGCCGTCGATAATAACTTTTACGTTAGTGATGCTTACGCCGGCATCAACGGGAATATCCGTAGATATGAACAAAAGGCTGAAAAGTTCTTCACTGCTCAGATCTGCGCCGGTGAGGGAAACCTTGTAGGTTCCGTCTGTTGTAAACTCAACATCTGTGAAAGTACCGCCAATATCAGCAGCTGCGCCGTCCTTAGCAAGCTTGCTGTAGTCCCAGCCGTCAACGTCTTTGCCATAGGTGGCATCGTTCCAAGCGTTTCTGTAGATCCAGCCCGGATTTGTCTGAACACCAAGGTAAGCGTGGTAAGTGGTGTCAGCAAAAGCTGTGATCGCCATTGTTGATATTGCTACAGCAGAAGCAGCTATAGCAGCAATGATCTTTTTAAGTTTCATAATAAATTCCTCCATTATTTTTGTTTGCAATATTTGCAATATAATATTGTAACCTAATTATACAATATTATTTCTTAAAAATCTATATCAATTTTGCAAGAAATAATAACGTTTACATTGTGCAAATTTTATGAAATTATTTTGGAAAAATCTACGCTGCTCACATAAAAACAAAGCCCGCTCACACGGAACGGGCTTTGGTGTAATCAGTTTACTATAGTCTTTTCGGTTTCCTTATCAAAGATGTGGACCTTATTAGGATCGATAGCAACCTTGATAGTATCCTGAGGACGTGCAGTCGAACGAGGATCAACACGAGCTGTAAGAGGAATACCTTCGCAGTTCAGGTACAGGAATGTTTCAGCACCCATCATTTCGGTAATTTCAACGTTAGCGTCGATAATACCCGTCTTAGCAGCGGAGAGGAACATTTCCTCGTCGTGGATATTCTCGGGACGAACGCCCATTATGATTTCCTTATCAACATAATCGGTAAGAACAACTTCATCGACCTTGGATTCGGGAAGTTCAACATAATACTTCTTTCCTCTGGAAGTCTTGGTGTCCTCGGAACCGAATTCAATGGTGAACTTGTCTTCGATCTTTCTGAGAACGGCGTCAACGAAGTTCATCTGAGGAGATCCCATGAATCCTGCAACGAACTGGTTAACAGGGCTGGAATACAGATTCTGAGGAGAATCCACCTGCTGAATGAAACCGTCTTTCATAACAACGATACGGTCACCCATTGTCATAGCTTCGGTCTGGTCGTGGGTTACATAGATGAACGTAGTACCCAGTTTCTGGTGAAGTTTGGAGATCTCGGTTCTCATCTGCGCACGGAGTTTAGCGTCGAGGTTGGAAAGAGGCTCGTCAAGAAGGAATACCTGCGGCTCACGAACGATAGCACGACCCAGCGCAACACGCTGTCTCTGACCGCCGGAAAGAGCCTTCGGCTTTCTGGAAAGCAGGTGAGAAATATCAAGTATTCTTGCGGCTTCTTCAACCTTACGGTTGATCTCGTCCTTAGGCACCTTACGGAGTTTAAGGCCGAACGCCATGTTATCATAAACTGTCATATGCGGATACAGAGCGTAGTTCTGGAAAACCATCGCAATATCTCTGTCCTTAGGAGCAACGTCATTTACGAGGCGGTCTCCGATGTAGAGTTCACCCTCTGAAATTTCTTCCAGTCCGGCGATCATACGAAGTGTGGTAGATTTACCGCAGCCTGAAGGACCAACAAGGATAATGAACTCCTTATCTCTGATTTCGAGGTTTACGTCTGAAACGGCAACTACGCCGCCGGGGTATTTCTTATAAATGGATCTGAGTGACAAACTAGCCATTCTTTGCGGACCTCCCAAAAATTAGTCTTGCCGATATGCTTCGGCTATAATAATATAATACCAAATTTTCATAACAAATTTCAAGTTGCTTATTAACTAAACTTATAAAAACTTATTTATTTAGTTTGACGAAAAAACGGCAATTTGAAAATATTGGCAAAAATTTTATCATGTTTTTGCATAAATCTTTTCGAATTCTTTGTGCATAATTTCACGGCACTGTCCCTCGGCTAAATTTTCGTCCAGATTCAGTTTGCCTATGCTTACTCTTTTCAGACTTACAACTTTATTGCCGACCGCTTCCGCCATGCGCTTCACCTGATGAAACATTCCCTCATGCAAAGTTATGAAAACTTCCCGCGGGTTCTCCGTGAGTTCCAGCTTTGCAGGAAGGCATTTCTCGCCGCCGTCGATCACAAGACCATCCGCGAATGCTTTCACGTCGCCTGCCTGCGCGGGCTTTTCCAGAACGGCGAAATAGCGTTTCTCCACGTGTTTTTTAGGTGAAAGTATATCATGTGCAAAACCGCCGTCGTCGGTAATAAGCACAAATCCCGTGGTGTCCTTATCGAGCCGACCGGCAGGGAACAGACCGCTTCTGCGAAGCTCCGGCGGGATAAGTTCCAGAACCGTGTCCGAAAGCCTGTCCTTTGTGGCGCAGACGACGCCTGCGGGCTTATTGAGCATAATGTAGATATGTTCCCGATAAACAACATTATTCCCCTCGGAAGCCACAATATCGGTCTCCGGCGAAATTTTCATGTCAAAAAGCTTAGCAGTTTCGCCGTTAACGGTCACAAGGCGTTTTTTGATAAGTTCTTTCGCGTCGTTCCGCGAAATTGCGAGCTGATTCGACAAAAATCTGTCAAGGCGGACATTTCCCGCATTTTTCTTTTCAGGCATAAAACTCTCCCCATGAAAAAACGGGACGCATTCCCCGAACGCGCCCCGTTCCCGATCAGAAATCCTCCGTATCCGACTTGCTTTCGGAAGCGGGAACGTCGGAACTGTCAAGGCTGTCCAGTTCGGACATATCCTCGTCGTTTTCGTCGCCGAAGCTGTCGAAATATGTTTCATCGTCATCATCGAAATCGTAGTCGTACTGTTCGATCTCCTCGCGCTTCTTAACGGCGTAAGCGGCAGCAGCAGCACCTGCCGCAGCGGCTGCTACAGCAAGAAAAATTGCACCGAATGCTTTCATTAAAATTCAACTCCTTATATGAAATTTAGTTTTTCGGAAATTACTATAAATTATATTATATCACATCTTTTTTAAAATTACAATGGTTTTTTACAAAAGTTTGCTGCAAGAGTTGAGAGTGGAGAGTTGAGAGTTGAGATGTTGGCATAAACCGTTAGTATTCTTTTCACAACTTAATTTTGCCGTATAATTTTACAGCTATTAAAAATTGAAAACTATGATATGCGCGTTTCTGCAATATCTCAACTCTTAACTCTTAAATCTTAACTCTTTTTCTTGTGGTAGCTGTTGAAATCGAACTTGATGTATTCGCAGATGAACTCGGTCATTTCATCAGCCGCAAACAGAATATCCTCCGCAAGATCGCGGCTTATTTCTTCGGGAATATCCGCGGGGTAGCGCGTTTCAATATAGAAACGGTTAAGTATGGCGCATTTTGCGATCCATTTCGTGAACGCCTGATCGGTCATTGCCGCCTGCTTGCAGAGCCATGTAAGGTTATGCCCGTCAAAAAGCTTCCTGTGCTTGTACAGGAGAAAGGCTTTCAAGCCCTTTTCAATAGCCTGCTGACAGTGGAAAACCGTTTGCCCGTAAAGGCGCTTGTCGTCAATAAGCATTTTCGCCGCAAGCATATCCTGATACGCATGATACAGCCAGTCGTAATAACGCTTGCTGTCCCCCGAATGATTACTTGACCTGCTCATATATCAGATTCCCTTCATTATCAACTCTGTAGGCAAATGTGCAGTCGTCGTCCAGACACTCGTTCCAGTCGCTGACCGTGTAGACTATCACGTCACAGGGCACGGGACAGTCGGTGTTAAGGAGTATCTCCGTTTCAAGATCGGTGTGGCTTTCGTACTTGTCGTCAACAACTATGCACAGCTTGAATGACGTCAGTTCCCCCTTGCTGTTGGTTTTCTTTGAAACAAGAAATATCTGGAACGGGTCGCAGAGCTTGATTATATCGTCAGCCATTTCCTTGATAATAGGGTCATGTTCCATACAAATTCTTCCTTTTCTAAAATTTTCAAATTCTTCCTTTTCTAAAATTTTCAAATTCTTCCTTTTCTAAAATTTTACAGAGTATGCCTTTCCCGCTTCCGTTTCAAAATACGAAATGTCCGCTTCATGCGTTACGGGAATACTTTCACCGCCGCAGGAAACTTCCGATGCGTTTCCCACAAGCCTGCAAACGTTTCCGCAGCAGGACAGAACGGTCAGTTCCGAAGCCTTTCCGCCAGCCCACGAGAACGCAAGTTCAAACCCGCCCCGGGCTTTTATGCCGCGTACCGAACCGCTTTCCCAGTCTTTAGGAACGGCAGGCAGAATGTCTATTTCGCCGCTGTGGCTTTGCAGAACGGCTTCTGCAATTCCCGCGCCGCCGCCGAAGTTTCCGTCTATCTGGAAAGGCGGGTGCATATCCAGCATATTGATATTTGTGGAATGGGTAAGGAGCGCGGAGATATTCTCCGAAACCTTTTCGCCGTCATGGAGCCGCGCCCACATATTGATTATCCAAGCCCGCGACCAGCCCGTATGCCCGCCGCCGTGGGTAAGCCTGCGGATAATCGTGGCTTTTGCCGCTTCCGCAAGTTCGGGAGTGTGCCGCAGGGTTATCTGATCCGAGGGATAAAGGGCGAAAAGCTGGGAAATATGCCTGTGCCCCGGCTCGAATTCGTCATAATCCTCCGCCCATTCCATTATCTGACCGTATTTGCCCACTTCGGGCTTGGGAAGTTTGCCGCGGAGTTCCTTTATTTTCGCGATAAATTCCCCGTCGTCCTCCTGCTTTGCGGAATCGTCCACGATCTCCGAACTGTTTATAACGGCGGTGAACAGGAAGTATAATATCTGACTGTCCATGGACGGACCTTGGCAGATAGTTCCTTTCGCCCCGTCCGCGGTAATGTATGTGTTTTCGGGTGAGACTGATGGGCTTGTCACCATTCGCCCTTTGCCGTCGTCAATAAGGAAATCTATGAAGAATTCCGCCGCCTCCCGGAGTGTGTCATATTTCTCCGAAAGGAAATCCCTGTCTCCGGTGAAAAGATAATGTTCGTAAATATGGGTGCAGAGCCAAGCAAGACCGGTTTGCCAGAGCGTCCCGGGAAGCCATTTGTCCTGCGGGGCGGTATCTCCCCAGATGTCGGTATTATGATGGCAGACCGCACCGCGGCAGCGGTACATTTCGCGGGCGGTGACCCTGCCGTTCTCCCGCATACGCTCTATGTGGTCGAAAAGAGGCATATGACATTCGGAAAGGTTCTGTATCTCCGCGCCCCAGTAGTTCATTTCGGTGTTGATGTTTATGGTAAATTTGCAGCCCCACGCGGGCCACATATCCTTGTTCCATATTCCCTGCAAATTCATCGGCAGCGTTCCCGGGCGGCTTCCCGAAATCATAAGGTATCTTGAAAAATTGAAGTACATCTCCGCAAGTTTGTTGTCTTTCCCGCCGTCACGAAGTTTTTGCAGCCGTTCGTTAACGGGAAGTTCTGCGTTTCCTCCGCTGTTGTCCAAGAGGGAAAGTTCACATCGCCCGTAAAGGCGCTTATAATCGCTTGTATGGCGTTTTTGGAGAACGGCGGCAGTTTTCCTCAAAGCCGCCTTTGCTTGGCTTACGGAGAGCTTCTCGTAGTCTCCTGTGCGGTATGAAGTCTGACAGGCGAAAGCAATTACCGCTTCGTCGGCATTTTCGGCTTTCAGGCGGTTTGCGTCGGTAAACGCCTTTCCGCCCTTTGAAACGCAGGAAAACGCGGCGGCGTATGGAATTCCGTCCGACACGGTGAAAAGTATGGTATTCCCGTCATAGGCTTCGTTTTTGTCGTAATTGTCGTCCCTGCCGTCAATTGCCGCGGTAAATGATATTTTCCCCTTTTCGGAAGCCGTAAAGTGTATGACCATTACATTATCGGGGAAGGAAACATAGACAGTTCTTTTATATTTCACGCCTTCACACTGCCATTCGGTAACGCAGAGGGCGTTTTCAAGATCGAGGTAACGTTTATAGCCGGAAATTTCCGCTGTTCCGCTCTGCCGGATATGCAGATCCCCCAAAGGCTGATAATGGCGCTGATTCTCGTTTGTACCCATAAACGCGTCATAGCAGAGGTTTTCCGCATCGGCAGTCTTTCCGCTTCGTATAAGTTCACGCATTTTCTCCAGATTGGAATATGCTTTCGGGTTGTTTCTGTTTCTGAAACTGCCCGACCATATGGAATCCTCGTTCAGCTGAATAAGCTCATCGGCGGGTTTCCCGAAAACCATGCCACCTATTCTGCCGTTGCCCACGGGCAAAGCCTCGTCCCAATTTTCAGCGGGGGAATCATACCATAACACATTTGACAGAGAGTCCATGTCATCACACCTTTCCTGAATTGATTACATTATATCACATAAAATTTGTAAAATCAATACAAAAAAAAAAAATAAAAGACCCGCCCATTCGGACGAGTCTTTTCAAAGCGGTAATCAAATTACTTAGCTTTCTTAGCAACTACAGCAGCTGCAGCAAGAGCTACAGGGATAACTGCAAGTGCGATAGGAGAATTGCCTGTGCCGGGGTTTGTAGTTGTATCTACTGTATCAGTAGAAGGCTCCTCAGCATCATCAGTTGTGTCATCAGCAGGCTCTTCGCTGTCGTCAATATCGATATCGTCTGTGTCATCAGTGTCATCAAGAGTAACATCGGAAGATGTATCAGCATCGTCCAGAGTATCTTCATCACTTTCAGTACCTGCAGCACAAACTGTCATACCGAGCATAGCAGCAGACATAGCGCAAGCTGCGATTGCAGCAAGGATCTTTTTCATTGTTATTTCCTCCATTCAATTGTTTTTATATAGTTTTTCTAACTATGTTGTAATTATAACACAATCAGAAATTAAATCCAAGCATTAATATAACAATTTTTCAAAGTATTTTTTTAAATTATTTAAGCAGTATGCACAAAAGTCAGGATTTTTTTCACTTAAAAATTAAAATTTGGTTACAGTTTTTGTTACTTTTTTAACTATTTGCAAAATTCAGGGAATTATTTTTACCGGTTTTGGAATATTGACAAACCCGCAGAATTATTATATAATTTACTCATATTGGTATAAATTCTGTGCTTAAAACCTAACATCAAAGGAGAAATTATCATGATAAAAAATGTAGCCGCAAACAGAATACGCGAACTCCGTGAGGACAGTCAGCTTTATCAGCGTCAGGTCGCCGAATACCTCGGCTGTTCCCAGCAGACATATTCCCGCTATGAAACGGGAGAACTTCAGCTTTCCATCGTCAGTCTGGCGCGGCTTTCCGAATTTTACGACACCAGCGCGGACTATATCATCGGCTGCACCGAGGATAAACGTCCCTACCGCCGCCCCGGAAAATAATTTCCAAGGAAATAATACTAAATCCGCAATTAAAAACGCTCCGGCGGCTGAAACCGTCAGAGCGCTTTTTTTATTCAACCAGTGAAATGATCGCCATTTCCGCAGCGTCGCCGCGTCTTGGTCCGATCTTGACGATCCTCGTGTAGCCGCCGTTTCTGTCGGCGTACTTGGGAGCGATCTCGTCAAATAATTTCTTTACCACATCTTCCTTAGTTACATAAGCAAGAACCTGACGCTTGGAATGAAGATCGTTGGTCTTGGCGGTGGTTATCATCTTTTCCGTCATAGAACGCACTTCTTTGGCTCTGGTAACTGTGGTCTCTATTTTGCCGTTTTCAAGCAGATATGTTACCATAGCTCTGAGCATAGCTTTTCTATGGTCGCTTGTGCGGCCCAGTTTTCTGGTTCCCGGCATATAATTCACTCCTTACTTATCAATTCAACGCGATAGTGTTATCGCTGTCATTCCTCTTCCGAGCTGAGGTTAAAGCCCAGTGAATTGAGCTTTTCCTTTACCTCGTCAAAGGATTTCTTACCAAGGTTTCTTACCTTCATCATTTCCTCTTCGGACTTGTTGATAAGGTCGTCAACCGTGTTTATTCCGGCGCGTTTCAAGCAGTTGAACGAACGCACCGACAAGTCAAGTTCCTCAATGGTCATCTCAAGGATCTTTTCTTTGCCCTTGTCGTCCTTTTCTATCATAATTTCTGTGATAGCGGATTCATCGGAAAGCTCGGTAAACGGCTTCAGATGCTCAATGAGGAGATTGGCTGCCTGTGAAACTGCCTCTTTTGCGGACACTACGCCGTCCGTCCAGACTTCAAGTATAAGCTTGTCATAGTCCGTTACCTGACCGAGACGTGTATCCTCAACGGAGTAGTTTACTTTCAGTACGGGGGTATAGATTGAATCCACTGCAATTACATCTATGCCGAAATTCGATATCTGCTTGTTCTTTTCGGCAGGAACGTAACCGCGGCCTTTGTCGATCGTAATTTCCATATAGAGCTTTGCGTCCTTGCCCAGAGTGGCGATATGCATTTCAGGAACAAGGATATCCACTTCGGAGTCGGTTTTAATGTCACCCGCAGTAACCTCGCACTCGTCCTCTGCCTCGATGTAGACCGTTTTCGGTCCTTCGCCGTGAAGCTTTGCGGTAAGGCTCTTAAGGTTCAGGACGATCTCTGTAACGTCCTCCTTAACGCCGGGTACTGTAGAAAGTTCATGGTGAACGCCGTCTATCTTTACCGATGTAACGGCGACGCCGGGAAGTGAGGAGAGCAGGACACGTCTCAGGCTGTTGCCGAGAGTATGTCCGTAGCCGCGCTCCAGCGGAGCAACAGTAAATTTGCCGTAGGTTCCGTTGCTTTTAAGCTCGACGGTTTCAATGTCCGCCTTCTGAATTGGTTCAAGCATGATAAAACCCTCCTATATTCAAGTTGCGGATAACGTATATTGCTGTAATTATTACTTGGAGTACAGCTCGACAATAAGGTGAGTCTGCGTCTCGTAGTCCAGATCTTCGGGGAGAGGCATACGGGTCACCTTAGCCGCAAAATTAGCCTTGTCGGATTCCAGCCAGAGAGGAACAGTCCTGCCTGCTGTTTCTTCAACAACGGTCTTGAACTTCTCGCTGCTGCGGCTGCCCTCATAAAGGGAAATAACGTCTCCTACCTTGACTCTGTAAGACGGAATATCTATACGCTTGCCGTTTACTGTGAAATGTCTGTGGGAAACCAGCTGTCTTGCCTCACGTCTTGTAAGGGACAGACCCATTCTGTAAACAACATTGTCCAGTCTGGATTCAAGGATCGTGATAAGGTTATCACCGGTCTTGCCTTCCATCTTCTCGGCTATTTCAAAATAGTGATAGAAAGGCTTTTCCAGAACGCCGTAGATGAATTTCAGCTTCTGCTTTTCCTTCAGCTGCATTCCATATTCGGAAACTTTCTTCCTGTTGTTTGCATTCGGATTTTTCTTAGATTCCTTGGAGATGCCCATTACCATAGGACTTATGCCCAGATATCTGCATCTTTTCAGGATAGGTTCTCTATTCAATGCCATTACAATAACACCTCCTGTAAATTAGACGCGTCTTCTCTTGGGAGGACGGCATCCGTTGTGGGGAATAGGCGTAACGTCTTTGATGAGCTTAACTTCAAGACCTACTGTCTGAAGCGCTCTGATAGCGGCTTCACGTCCTGCGCCCGGACCTTTTACATAAACTTCAACGCTCTTGAGTCCGTGTTCCATAGCAGCTCTTGCGGCTGTTTCAGCAGCGGTCTGAGCAGCGAAAGGAGTGGACTTCTTTGAACCTCTGAAGCCGAGTCCGCCTGCCGATGCCCAAGAAATTGCGTTGCCCTGAGTATCTGTGATAGTTACTATCGTATTGTTGAAAGTGGACTGGATATGAACAGCTCCATTTTCGATATTTTTACGTTCACGGCGTCTTCTGACAACCGTTTTTTTACCTTTGACCTGAGCCATTTAATATATCCCTCCTTACTTCTTCTTGTTAGCGATGGTCTTAACGGGTCCCTTGCGGGTCCTTGCGTTGGTCTTGGTTCTCTGACCTCTTACAGGGAGACCTTTTCTGTGACGGACTCCTCTGTAGCAGCCTATCTCAACCAGTCTCTTGATGTTAAGAGCGACATTTCTTCTGAGATCGCCCTCTACGATAAAGTTATGATCGATATATTCTCTGAGCTTTGCAACATCGTCCTCGTTAAGGTCTTTAACTCTTGTATCGGGGTTGATTCCCGTGTTTGCGAGGATAATGTCAGCGGATTTGCGGCCTATTCCGTAAATATAAGTGAGTCCGATCTCGACTCTCTTATTTTTAGGAAGGTCAACGCCGGCAATACGTGCCATTTACAATACACCTCCATGTTGGTTTTGAATACTAATGTTTCTCATCAGCCCTGACGCTGTTTATGCTTGGGGTTTTCGCAGATAACCATTACCTTGCCTTTTCTTTTGATAACCTTGCATTTTTCACAGATAGGCTTTACAGAAGGTCTTACTTTCATGAAAAATTACCACCTTTCTGAGTTTAAAAACTTGATCATTTTGCTCTCCAGGTAATTCTGCCCTTTGACAGGTCGTAAGGCGACATTTCAACTGTTACCTTATCTCCCGGAACTATTCTTATATAGTTCATTCTGAGCTTACCCGAAACATGAGCGAGAATTTTATGTCCGTTTGCAAGCTCCACCTGAAACATTGCGTTCGGCAAAGCTTCTATGACCGTACCTTCGATCTCAATAACATCTTCCTTAGACAAGCATAAGCCTCCTTCCGGAATTTCTGATACTCGATTTCGGCAAAACTGCTTATTCCGTTCCTCCGGTAAACTCTGCCAGAAACTTCCGCAGTTCTTTATCTGTCATTTTTTCGGCGTCCACCGTGGTTTTTGTCAGACTGACGTGCTTGGGATTTTTCTTCTTTGGCGAACCGAGCTTCCGCTCTTTACCGTCCGCAAGATAGACATATCCGTCTTTTGTGGAAACTATTACCATGAATCTGCCTTTTTCACGTCCTGCCATGGCGCGGACGATCGTTCCGACTTTTGCTTCCACATTCCGCCCTCCCGACCTGTTTAAATAGTAGGCTTTGTCAGGATCACCGGTCCGTCGGGGGTAATTGCCACCGTATGCTCAAAATGAGCCGAAAGCGAACCCGACTTCGTGACTACGGTCCAGCCGTTGGGCAGAACTCTTACGCCCTCGCCTGATGCGTTTATCATAGGTTCTATGGCGAATGTCATACCCGCCACAAGTCTGGGACCGTGACCTGCTTTCCCGTAATTGGGAACTTCCGGAGATTCGTGAAGATTTCTTCCCACTCCGTGCCCTATATAGTCCTTTACCACTCCGAATCCGTATGAAACGCAGTATTCTTCAACGGCATGACCTATATCGCCTATGCGGTTTCCCGCCGTCGCCTGTTCAATTCCCAGATAAAGGCTTTCCTCCGTGACTTTCAGCAGTTTTCCTGCCTCGTCGGAAATTTTCCCCACCGGAAAGGTAAACGCCGTATCTCCGTGAAAGCCGTCTATATACGCTCCCACGTCAATACTTACAATGTCCCCCTCCTTGAGTCTCACCTTTTTGGACGGGATCCCGTGAATTACCTGCTCGTTTATGCTTATACACGCCGAGCCGGGGAATCCTCCGTAGCCGAGGAACGAGGGTTTTGCGCCGTGTTTGACGATATAGTCGTGAATGATCCTGTCAAGTTCATATGTTGTCATTCCGTCTCTTATCGAACGTCCTCCGGTGTGGAGTGCGTTGCCGGCGATAATGCCTGCTTTCCGCATTTTCTCCAGTTCGGTCTTAGATTTAACGCTTATCATTTAAAATACGCTTCCTTCCTTGAAGAACGGAGGTCAAGCGTTGATCGCCTCCAGAACCTTCTTGGAAGTATTCTTGACTTCCTCCTGTCCCTCAACTCTTACGAGCTTGCCTCTCTTTTCGTAGAAATCCGCAAGAGGCGCGGTCTGTTCATGGTATGTGCGAAGTCTTTCGATCACCGTTTCGGGAGCGTCGTCCTTGCGCTGAACGGCGTTTCCGCCGCACTTGTCGCAAATGCCCTCTTTCTTGGGAGGATTGAACTCGATGTGGTAGGAAGCTCCGCACTTTTCGCAGACCCTTCTGCCGGAAAGTCTGCCCTGAATAACTTCGTCGGGAACGTCGATGGAAATTACCTTGTCAATGTTTATCCCCATGTTCTCCAGAGCTTCCGCCTGAGGAACGGTTCTGGGGAAACCGTCCAGAATATAGCCGTTTTTGCAGTCAGCCTCGGCGATCCTGTCTTTGAGAATACCGATCACAACTTCATCGGGAACCAGCGCGCCGCTTTCCATGAAGCTCTTGGCTTTCAGACCGCACTCTGTGCCGTTCTTTACAGCCTCGCGAAGGATATTTCCCGTTGAGATCTGGGGGATACCTAACTTTTCGCTGATGACCTCTGCTTGTGTGCCTTTTCCTGCGCCCGGAGCGCCCAATAAGATCAGGTTCATATTTATCCTCCTATTAAAATTTCGTAGTTCCGCTTTATACCGGAATCTGCGTCACGTTCACGGGAACGCTTTGCGGCTTTCACCGCAAAACGCCCTGCTTATTCAAGGAATCCCTTATGGTGACGCATCATCATCTGTGATTCAAGAGTTCTTACCGTTTCAAGCACAACGCTTACAACGATAAGGATAGACGTACCGCCCATTGCGATCCCGAGCTGCGGGAGCGCAAGGTTCGTAAGGATAGGGAATATCGCGATAACACCAAGGAAGAACGCTCCCACAAGAGTGATCTTGCCGAGAACTCTCTGAATGAAATCGCTTGTGGGCTTTCCGGGACGGATTCCCGGTATGCCGCCGTTGTTCTGACGGAGATTGTTTGCGATCTCTATCGGATTGTACTGCATTGAAACATAGAAATAGTTGAATGCAATTATCAGCAGGAAATAAAGAATTGCATACCACGGGCTGGTATAACTGAAGAATCTGATAAATCCCGCATAGAATTTCTGCCAGAATGTCTGAGGGTCTGCCGCCGGCGGAATGAACATCGAGATAGTCGACGGAAGTGACATTATCGCCATCGCGAAGATGATAGGCATAACGCCGCTCATTGCGATTTTAATAGGAATGTGAGTATTCTGCCCGCCGTACTGTTTTCTGCCGACTACGCGCTTGGCGTACTGAATGGGAATGCGCCTCTCGGATTCGTTCATGAAAACGATGAAACCGATCATTACAATGAACACTATCAGCACCGCCGGAACTACAAACACATACTTCGTTTCCGACTTTACAAGCTCGAACATGGAAAGTATCGCCGACGGACCTCTTGAAACGATACCTGCGAACAGTATCATTGAAATACCGTTGCCTATGCCGTTTTCGTTGATCCTGTTTCCGAGCCATACAACGATGTTTGCACCCGCAGCCAATGACAGGACGATTACTACCGCCGTGAAAACTCCCGCCGCTCCGCTTGTATAGGTTACAGCGTGGTTATTCCTCAGCGTTATATAATAGGCATAAGCCATTACAAACGCAATGCCCAGCGATACGAAGCTTGTTATCTTCTGTATCTTTTTCCGTCCCGACTCGCCCTCTTTCTGGAGATTTTCCAGAGGAGGCAGCGCATATGTCAGAAGCTGCATTATGATGGAAGCATTGATATACGGCTGAATGGACAGCGACAGCAGCGTTCCCTGCGAAAGCGCACCGCCGGTAAGAATATCCATATAACTCAGGAAGTTGCCGTCCGCAAACATATTGCTTATCGCGTCCGGATCCATGAACGGGACCGGAATGTGACAGCCTATCCTGAATACGAAAATTATCAGTAATGTGTAAAGAATCTTCTTCCTTAATTCCGGAACCCTCCAAGCGTTTCTGAAGGTTGTGAACACATTACATCACCTCAGCCTTCCCGCCTGCTTTCTCGATTTTTTCTTTAGCAGACTGGGAGAAAGCCGCCGCCTTTACTGTAAGATTAACGCCGAGTTCGCCGTTTCCGAGAACTTTAACGCCGTTAGCGGTTTTCTTTACAACGCCCGCTGCTTTAAGCAGTTCAGCGTCAACAACAGTGCCTTCCTTGAACTTAGCAAGGTCGGAAACATTGATCACCGCCATCTTTTCCGCGAAAATATTATTGAAGCCCCTCTTAGGGATTCTTCTTGCCAGAGGCATCTGACCGCCTTCAAAGCCGATCCTTACGCCGCCGCCCGAACGGGCATTCTGACCTTTGTGACCCTTACCTGCGGTCTTGCCGTTTCCGGAACCGTGACCTCTTCCGATCCTCTTCACATCTCTGTTAGAACCCTCGGCAGGGGATAATTCGTGAATTTTCATGCTTTTCGCACCTCCTTGTATTAATTATGCGTCGATAACCTCTACGAGGTGAGCTATCTTTCTTACTTTGCCCTTTGTAGCGTCGTTATCGGGCTGCTCGGAAACGTCTCCGATCTTACGGAGTCCGAGGGAATTAGCTGTTGCAGCCTGATCCTTCTTAACGCTGTTAAGACTTCTCACAAGCTTTACTTTCATTTCTTCGTCCTCCTTAACCCAAGATTTCCTTTACGGATTTGCCTCTGATCTCAGCAACTTCCTTTGCGCTGCGGCACTGAGCAAGACCGTTGATGGTCGCTCTTACCACGTTGCAGGCGTTGTTGGAACGGAGAGATTTTGTTCTGATGTCCTTGATACCTGCCATTTCGATCACCGCACGTACAGGACCGCCTGCGATAACGCCGGTACCGGGAGCAGCGGGTTTCATAAGAACTCTGCCTGCGCCGAATGTTCCGATGATCTCGTGAGGAATTGTAGTTCCTCTGAGGGAAACTCTGATAAGATTTTTCTTAGCGTCCTCGATTCCCTTGCGGATAGCGTCGGGAACTTCTCCGGACTTGCCCATGCCGAAGCCTACGATGCCGTTTCCGTCGCCTACTACAACGAGAGCCGCGAACTTGAAGATACGTCCGCCCTTAACGGTCTTGGAAACTCTGTTTATAGCAACGACTTTTTCGGTCAGCTCCATAGCAGAAGCATCTATTTTAGCGTTTGCCAAAAGTATTACCTCCTTATTTGTTGATGGCGCCGAATCAGAAATTCAGACCGCCTTTTCTTGCACCCTCGGCAAGTTCTGCAACTCGTCCGTGATAGAGATAGCCTGCACGGTCGAAAACAACGTCCTTTATGCCCTTTTCGGCAGCTTTCTTGGCTATCATTTCGCCTACCTTGAAAGCGCCCTCCTTGTTACCGCCGTTTCCGTCAAAGCCTTTTTCCTTTGAAGAAGCCGCGCAGAGCGTAACTCCTGCAGTATCGTCGATGATCTGGGCGTAGATGTTCTTAGCGCTGCGGAAAACGTTGAGTCTGGGGCATTCTGCCGTTCCGCTTATCTTAGCGCGGACGCGCACCTGTCTCTTGGCTCTTGCAGCCTTTCTGTTTATCTGCTTTACCATTGATAATTCAACTCCTTTTCAAGCGGAGAATAGTAGTCGCTCCGGCGGAATTTTCCTGCCGCGGACTGTCCCATTCTCTAAAAATAGGATAACGATTCTTATGTGAAAATTACTTCTTGCCCTTACCGGCTTTACCTTCCTTGCGGATAATTCTTTCACCGGTGTAGCGGATACCCTTGCCCTTGTACGGCTCGGGCGGTCTCTTTTCGCGGAGTTCTGCGGCGAACTGTCCCACTTTCTGCTTGTCGATACCGTTTACAACGATCTTGTTGGGCGCGGGAACGTCTATTGTGATGCCGTCTGTTTCCGGAACGATGACCTGATGCGAATATCCAAGGTTCATAACAAGGTTCTTACCCTGTTTCTGGGCACGGTAACCGATACCCTCGATGTCCAGAGACTTGGAAAATCCGTTTGTAACGCCCTCCACCATATTGTGGATAAGGGTTCTTGTCAGACCGTGGAGTGATTTGTGGAGCTTATCCTCGGAGAGACGCTCAACAATTATTTCATTACCCTCGACCTTGATCTTCATATCGTGGTTGAAAGTATTTGTAAGTGTGCCCTTGGGTCCCTTTACCGTAACGGCAGTGCCGTCGATCTTTACATCAACGCCGGCAGGAACAGTAATGGGCTTTTTGCCTATTCTTGACATTTACTTGTTCCTCCTTACCATACGAATGCAAGGACTTCGCCGCCGACATGAAGCTCTCTTGCTTTCTTGTCGGTCATAATGCCCTTTGATGTGGAAACGATAGCGATACCGAGACCTTTCATTACCTTGGGCATATCCTCGCAGCTTGAATATATTCTGAGACCGGGCTTAGAAACTCTCCTCAGACCTGTGATGACCTGAGACTTGTTCTCGCCGTATTTCAGCGTGATCCTGATGATGCCCTGCTTTCCGTCGTCTATGATCTGATAGCTCTTGAGATAACCCTCATCAACGAGTATCTGAGTGATAGCTTTCTTCATATTGGAAGCAGGAACGTCAACTGTTGCGTGCTTTGCAGAATTGGCATTACGTATTCTTGTAAGAATATCTGCAATTGTATCTGTAATTTGCATAACGGTTAACCTCCTTATATTACTTTAAAAAGCAGCGTTCAGCTTACCAGCTTGCTTTCTTCACGCCGGGGATCTGACCGTCGTGAGCAAGCTCTCTGAAGCAGATACGGCAGATGCCGAATTTTCTCATATATGCGTGAGGTCTGCCGCAGATCTTGCATCTGTTATAAGCTCTGGTGCTGTACTTAGGAGTTCTCTGCTGCTTAACTTTCATAGATGTTTTAGCCATTTAATCCTGACCACCTTTCCTATTACTTAGCAAAGGGAGCGCCCATCAGCTCAAGCAGAGCCTTGGCTTCCTCATCTGTGTTTGCGGTGGTGATTATGTTAATGTCCATACCGCGGACTTTGTCGATCTTATCGTACTCGATTTCGGGGAATATCAGCTGCTCCTTGATACCTGTGGAATAGTTGCCTCTGCCGTCGAAAGAGTTGCCGTTTATTCCTCTGAAGTCACGTACACGGGGGAACGCAACATTGAACAGTCTGTCGAGGAATTCGTACATCTTTTCGCTTCTGAGAGTAACTTTTACGCCGATAGGCATACCCTCACGGATCTTGAAGTTAGCAACGGACTTCTTAGCGCGGCAAACGATAGGCTTCTGACCTGTTATAGCCGCAAGGTCGTTCATGATAGCGTCGATCACCTTAGCGTTGTCCTTTGCTTCGCCTGCGCCGACGTTGATAACTACCTTGTCTATCTTGGGGATCTGCATAACGCTTTTGTAGCCGAACTTCTTCATTAAAGCAGGAGCCACTGTGCTGACATAAAGTTCTTTCATATTAGATGCCATTTCAATTACTCCTTTCCTTAATAAGCCTTGCCGCAGTCAGGGTGCTTGCAGACTCTTACCTTTTTGCCGTCCTCGATCCTGTGAGCGAGTCTGGTGGGCTTGCCGCACTTGGGGCAGACAGCCATTACCTTTGAAGCATAAAGGGGAGCTTCGCACTTTACAATGCCGCCCTGCTGACCCATCTGTCTGGGTTTAACGTGCTTGGTAACGATGTTGAGACCTTCAACGATAACTTTCTTTTCCTTGGGGGAAACTTCAAGTACCTTGCCCTGCTTGCCCTTGTCCTTTCCGGAAAGGATAACAACAACATCGTCCTTTTTAACGTGAAGATTATTCATATTGTTACGCCTCCTTACAGAACTTCGGGAGCAAGCGACAGGATCTTCATATAATCCTTATCTCTTAACTCACGGGCAACCGGTCCAAAGATACGTGTACCTCTGGGGTTCTTGTCTTCCTTGATAATTACGGCAGCGTTCTCGTCGAAACGGATATAAGTTCCGTCGTCGCGGCGGAGACCCTTTGCCGAACGAACTATAACTGCCTTAACGACGTCGCCTTTCTTAACAACGCCGCCTGGTGTTGCTTTCTTGACCGAAGCAACAACTACGTCACCGATATTTGCATATCTTCTGCGGGTACCGCCAAGAACTCTTATACACATAAGTTCTTTTGCGCCCGTGTTATCGGCAACTTTCAGATAAGTCTGCATCTGAATCACAGCGATTAACTCCTTCCATATTTGAATCCTGCTCCTGATTTGGAATGAGCAGGAGCGTCGGAAGCAGCCGCGGTATTTCCCGAAGCGCCTCCGTAACAATGCTCATTTTGCCGCGGGGCTTGATTACTTAGCCTGCTCGATAACTTTTACGAGACGCCATCTCTTATCCTTGGAAATAGGACGTGTCTCCATTATCTCAACGCGGTCGCCGATGTTGCAGGTGTTGTTCTCATCATGGGCTTTCAGCTTGATAGTCCTCTTGATGATCTTCTTGTACAGAGGGTGCTGTACATTATCAACGATAGCAACAACAATGGTTTTATCCATCTTGTTGGAAACTACTTTTCCAACTCTGGTCTTTCTCAGATTTCTTTCAGCCATTTTTGTTTCCCTCCTTCAATTACTGCTCGGAACCGGCACGCTCGCGGATAATAGTCTTAACGCGGGCGATGTCTTTCTTGACAGCTTTCAGACGAGTAGGGTTGTCGAGCTGATTTATAGCGTGCTGAAAACGGAGAGCGAAAAGCTCTTTTTTAAGGTCTGTCAGTTTGTTGTCAAGCTCAAGATCGGTCATATCTCTGATTTCTGCAGCTTTCATTATTCGCTCGCCTCCTCTTTCTCACGCGCTACAAACTTACACTTGATAGGAAGCTTGTGCATAGCAAGACGCATAGCTTCTCTTGCAATATCCTCGGTAACGCCGGCAATCTCGAACATTACTCTGCCGGGCTTTACTACCGCTACCCAGTATTCGGGAGAACCTTTACCGGAACCCATTCGTGTTTCAGCCGGTTTTTCGGTAACGGGCTTATCGGGGAATATCTTTATCCATACCTGACCGCCTCTCTTGATGTAACGCGTCATAGCGATACGGGCAGCCTCTATCTGATTGGAAGTTATCCATGCCGGCTCAAGAGCCTGAAGACCGTAATCTCCGTTGGAAACCTTGTTTCCGCGGGACGCTTTACCTGTAAGACGTCCTCTCTGTACTCTCCTGTACTTTACTCTTTTTGGAAGCAGCATTACTGATTACCTCCTTCTCTTTTTCTCGAACCGCGGTTCTCACGATTCTCCCCGCCCTGACGGCGCTCGCCCCTGTCGTTTCTGCGGGGTTTCTTTTCGGGCTTTTCAGAAGCCGCTGCTCTTGCCTTGGCAACGTCGCCCTTGAGAACTTCGCCCTTATAGATCCATACCTTTACGCCGATACGTCCGTAAGTTGTGCTTGCTTCCGCAAAACCGTAGTCAATATCCGCACGAATGGTCTGGAGGGGAATTGTTCCCTCATGGTAAGACTCGGAACGGGCAATTTCTGCGCCGCCTATACGTCCGCTTACCATTACCTTGATACCCTTTGCTCCAAGCTTCATTGCTCTGCCGATAGCCTGCTTCATAGCTCTTCTGTAGGAAGCGCGGTTTTCAAGCTGAGCTGCGATACTTTCAGCAACAAGCTGAGCGTCCATATCGGGGGACTTTACCTCAACTATGTTGATAGCAACGGATTTCTTCATCATCTTTTCAACATCGAGACGAAGCTTTTCAATATTCTCACCGCCGCGTCCGATAACGATACCGGGCTTAGCGCAGTGAACGTGAATTCTTACCTTATCCGCAAATCTTTCGATCTCTATGCGGGGAACGCCTGCTGCGTAAAGGTTTTTCTTGATATAATTGCGGACATTGTAGTCCTCAACCAGAGTATCGCCGAAAGTCGCCTTATTCGCAAACCAGCGGGAGTCCCAATCTTTAATAACGCCGACACGCATTCCGTGCGGATTAACTTTCTGTCCCATTTAGTTTACCTCCTCTTTCGACTTATTCTTTTTCCTTAACCGCAAGAGTAACATGGGAAGTTCTCTTGAGGATACGGAACGCTCTGCCTCGAGCTCTGGGCATGATTCTCTTCATTGTAGGTCCGGGGCAAACGAAACATTCGGAAACATAAAGACTGTCTCTGTCCATTCCGAAATTGTTCTCTGCGTTTGCGATGGCGGACTTCAGAAGTTTCTCCAGGTATTCACAGGCAGATTTGGGTGTATGCTGCAAAATTGCCATAGCGGTCTCAACGTCCTTTCCTCTGATGAGGTCGAGAACTATCTGGACCTTTCTCGGCGCAATGCGAGCATTTTTAAGATATGCTCTTGCTTCCATTTTAAATTCTCCTCTCTGCCTTATTTCTTACCGTTATTGGATACTTTAGAGCCTGCATGACCCTTGAATGTCCTTGTGGGAGCGAATTCTCCCAGCTTGTGACCTACCATATCTTCCGTAACGTATACGGGAACGTGCTTTCTGCCGTCGTGAACGGCAAATGTATGACCTACGAAATCGGGGAATATCGTTGAAGCTCTGCTCCATGTCTTGAGAACTTTCTTTTCGCCCGCTTCGTTCATAGCGATAACTCTTTTCAACAGGACCTCCTGAACGTAAGGTCCTTTCTTAACGCTTCTGCTCATTGGTTTTCCTCCTCTCTTATTTTAGGCGCAGGACTGACGTCCCTCTTTATGATTCAATGAGCCGGATTTTCACCGGATGCGCACCGCCTCGGAAAATTTCCGTGGCTGCGCGGCTTTTTTGCTTTAAGAATTACTTACCGTTTCTTCTCTTAACGATAAACTTATCTGTGCGGTTATGAGTCTTTCTGGTCTTGTAACCCAGAGCCGGCTTACCCCAAGGAGTAACAGGTCCGGGACGTCCCACAGGAGACTTACCCTCACCACCGCCGTGCGGGTGGTCGTTCGGGTTCATGACAGAACCGCGGACTGTGGGTCTGATGCCGAGGTGACGAGTTCTTCCCGCTTTACCAAGGCTTACGTTTTCGTGGTCGATGTTGGAAACCTGACCGATAGAAGCCATGCAGTTTGCGGGGATCTTTCTCATTTCGCCGGAGGGAAGTCTTACCAGAACGTAATTGCCCTCTTTACCCATGAGCTGAGCCATATTTCCTGCCGCACGAACCAGCTGTGCGCCCTTGCCGGGGTAAAGTTCAATATTGTGAATGAACGTACCTACGGGAATGTCGTTAAGCGCAAGAGCGTTTCCGGGCTTGATGTCCGCATGAGCGCCGCTTGTTACAACATCGCCGACAGCCAGACCGTTAGGAGCGATGATGTATCTCTTCTCGCCGTCCTCGTACTGAACGAGAGCGATGAACGCGCTTCTGTTGGGGTCATACTCAATGGTGCGAACTGTAGCGTTCATACCCTGTTTATCTCTCTTGAAATCGATAATTCTGTATTTCTTTCTGTTTCCGCCGCCTCTGTGACGAACGGTGATCCTGCCGTAACTGTTTCTGCCCGCGGTCTTCTTTATGGGAGCAAGAAGGCTTTTTTCGGGAGCGACTTTGGAAAGCACGCTGTAGTCGGTAACAGTCATCTGACGTCTTGACGGCGTCGTGGGCTTATATGACTTAATAGCCATTTGCAGTTCATCTCCTTATTTAAATTCTGCGATGTTTTGCGGAAGCTGTCCCTTCCATACTTACTCGTTTTCCGATTACGGATAAGGAGTAAACTTACATCATGCCATCGAAGAACTCGATGGTCTTTGAACCCTCTGCGAGAGTAACTACCGCCTTTTTCCAGTCGGGTGTGTAACCTCTGTTCATACCCATTCTCTTGGCGCGTCCTCTTACGCTTATGGTGTTGACTTTGGCAACTTTTACATCAAAAAGTTCCTCGACCGCCTTGGCAATTTCGATCTTGTTGGCGGATTTAGCAACTCTGAAAGTGTACTTGCTGTCCTGCAAACCTTCCATGCTCTTTTCGGTGATGATAGGCTTGATAACTATATCCTGTGCAGTCATTATGCGTACACCTCCTCAATTTTGGAAACAGCGTCCTTAACAACAATGAACTTGTCATAGTTAAGAATGTCGTAAACGTTTATTGTATTTACAAGAGCCGTCTTAACGCCGGGGATATTTCCAGCGCTTCTGATAACGAAGCTGTTTGCCTCGGGCATTACTATGAGAGCCTTACTGCCCTCTGCGCCTATAGCTTTCAGCATAGCCGCAACGGTCTTTGTCTTGTACTCGTCCATTGTGATGGAATCGAGAACGATGATATTATTATCAATGACCTTAGTGGAAAGAGCGGACTTCATAGCAAGTCTCTTGAGCTTCTTGTTTACTGTGAAACGGTAGCTTCTGGGCTTGGGTCCGAGAGCGATACCGCCGTGTGTCCACTGAGGAGCGCGTGTTGAACCCTGTCTTGCATGACCTGTGTCCTTCTGTCTCCAAGGCTTCTTTCCGCCGCCCTTTACTTCTGTGCGGGTGAGAGTGGACTGTGTGCCCTGTCTCTGATTTGCAAGGTAGTTGACTACCATTGTGTGCATGGCGGATTCGTTGGGAGTTATGCCGAAAACAGCATCTGACAGCTCAATGTCGGAAACCTCTTTACCTGTCATATCCAGAACTTTAATATTAGGCATTATTGCTTCCTCCTTCCATTAAGCCTTTTTCTTAACGCAGTCGCAAATGGTAACGATGCCGTTCTTAGGACCGGGGATCGCGCCTTTTACTGCGATAAGATTATTCTCTGCGTCAACTTTAACGACTTCAAGATTCTGAACGGTAACTTTCTCATGTCCCATGTGACCCGGAAGAGCCTTGCCCTTATAGATACGCGAAGGGGACGAGCAAGCGCCCATTGAACCTGCGTGTCTGTGAACAGGACCTGTACCGTGAGTCTCTTTCAGTCTTGAATTGTTGTTTCTCTTGATAGTGCCCTGAAAACCCTTACCTTTTGAAGTGCCGGAAACATCAACAATGTCGCCTGCCGCAAAAGTATCGGCTTTCAGAATTGCGCCTATCTCCATAGCCTCGGCGTTTTCGAGCTTGAACTCTTTAAGAGTTCTCTTAGCCGCAACGTCCGCCTTGGCAAAATGACCTTTGAGGGGCTTGTTAACGAGCTTTTCTCTCAGGTCGCCGAAGCCCAGCTGAACTGCGCTGTAGCCGTCGTTCTCAACAGTTTTCTTCTGAACAACAACGCAGGGGCCGGCTTCCACAACAGTCAAGGGAATTACCTTGTTTGTTGCTTCATCGAAGATCTGTGTCATACCGATCTTCTTACCGATGATTGCCTTTGTCATAGTTTTTCCTCCTTTGGTTATTGGCTGCCTTCCGGCAGCATGACCCTGCCGTCAACATTTTTGGGAAATGGCAAGCCGCGTCAAATTCTCACGGTGTGAGATACAGACCGCTTACTTGATTTCCATTACAACGTCAACGCCGGCAGGAAGTTCAAGACCCTGCAGTGCTTCAACAGACTTGTCAGACGGTCTGATAACGTCTATAAGTCTCTTGTGAGTTCTCAGCTCGAACTGCTCGCGGCTGTCCTTATCCTTGTGTACCGCGCGGAGAATGGTGATTATCTCCTTATCGGTAGGAAGTGGGATAGGGCCGCTTACTCTCGCGCCGCTGCGCTTTGCAGCGTCAACGATCTTCGCAGCAGCAGCATCGACTACCGCATGGTCGTAACCTTTGATCCTTATTCTGATTTTTTCATTGACTGCCATAATGATCGCCTCCTGAATTACTTTTTGATTTGGGGACGAGGTTTGTGATAATTTTTTTAAATTCCGCAAAACGTTCCACGTCTCCCGTGTGTAAAACACACTCCGACGTTCCACGTCTCCTGTGTGTAAAACACACTCCGACGTTCCACGTCTCCTGTGTGTAAAACACACTCCGACGTTCCACGTCTCCTGTGTGTAAAACACACTCCGACGTTCCACGTCTCCGTGTGTTTCGCGCGGAAAAATATTAAAAAACCCGAAAAACATTGTTTTCCGAGCAAGTGCAAACACAAAGCTTACCTTTGGACGGCGAAAATTCCCCGCCCACGGTTTAAGCACACACAGTGTTCACTATCACAGCCGCCCGATTCATGACCGGACATACTCCACGGAAATTCCCCTGCACACCGCAGGCAACCTTCCGCTTCCTCGCAAAAACTTAAATATTGCAGTCACGCAAGTAATATTATAACATTTCCCCGTGCCGATTTCAAGGGGTTTGCGGCTGTTTTGCAAAATTTTCGTGTAGAATTTTCCGCTTATTTCCTCAAAAAATTTGTGCAATTCCACAAATTTGCCCGCAAATATGTATATTTCCGCCGGAAATGCCCATACTGCAAAGTTACCCCGCCGGAATTTCCGGCGGGGGCGGTCTTTACGGGCGCTCTATTTCCTGAATGGCGTTAACGTCCATAACTTCTATGCGGTAGGAAGATACCCCCGCCGCGCTCGTGTTGGACATTTCAAAATACAGAAAATTCTCCGATCCGTCAAAAACATACTTAGTTGAAAACGCCGTAAATGACGTGCCCTGCGTTTCATTCAGCTTGTCGGTATCGTAATTGTACAGGTAAACCGTATTGCCCGCCTCGGAACTTTCAAGTGAAGATTTCACAAACAGATTTACATAAAACAGCAGGTCGCCCGTGGAATAGGGGTGGGGATTCTCCTTATCATAGGAAACATACCCCTTGTCGCCCTCATTCAGAACCGTAACGGTCTCCCCGTCATAAATCTCCATAACGCCGCCGCTGCTATACTCCGCATAGTAGTTTGCGCCGCTTACCTGTTCGTAAAGATAGGATTGTGAACCGTCCGCTTCATACTTAAAGGAAAACGCCTGCGTCATTATCCCCGTTTCAATGTCGGTAACGAGGTAACGCCCGCTTTGCCACTGTGCGGCTTCCGCTCGGAAAGCCTCAACCTTATCCTTGCCGTACAGATCGTATTCTTTCCGCAGTGAACAGCCCGTCATACAATATACTATTGTTAATAGTATGGGAACTATACGTTTCATCAATATGCTTTTCCCCAGTAAACCATGGTTTTTGCAGGCTTTCCGCAGCAAACGCACTTATCGCCGATATGTTCCTGTTCAAAAGGAATACATCTTGAACCCACGCCTGTGACTTCTTTCACCTTATCCTCACATTCCTCATCGCCGCACCACATAGCCTTTACGAAACCGTCGCCGTTCTTTTCCAGAACCTCTGTTATCTCGTCCATGGACTTGCAGGAATATGTGTGCTTCTCGCGGTTCTCTGCGGCTTTCTTAAACATTCCCTCGGGAATTTCTTTTTCAAGCATTTCCGACACGGTGTCCTTAAATGTTTCAAGATTATTTTCAAGAGAAACAGTCCTCTTTTCGCCGCTGTAACGGATAGCGCAAACGCACTGATTATTTTCAATATCCTTGGGACCTATTTCGATTCTCACGGGAACGCCTTTCATTTCGTACTCGGCGAACTTCCAGCCGGGGGAATTGTCGCTGTCATCAACTTTTACGCGGATCCCCGCCGCTTTCAGCTTATCCGCAAGAGCGTTTGCCTTTTCCAGAACGCCCTCCTTGAACTGCTGGATAGGAATTATCACCGCCTGAACGGGCGCCACCGCAGGCGGCAGAACAAGTCCGCTGTCGTCGCCGTGAGTCATAATAATCGCGCCGATAAGTCTTGTGGTAACGCCCCACGAAGTCTGGTGGGGGTAAACCTTTTTATTTTCCTTGTCGGTATACATTATTTCAAAAGCCTTTGCAAATCCGTCCCCGAAATAGTGGGAAGTTCCCGCCTGTAAAGCTTTTCCGTCGTGCATAAGGGCTTCGATGGCGTAAGTGGCTTCCGCGCCGGCGAACTTGTCGCTGTCGGTCTTTCTGCCTTTTATAACGGGCATGGCAAGGGACTTTTCGCAGAATTCTGCATAGACGTTAAGCATACGCTCTGTTTCTTCAACGGCTTCTTCCGCAGTCGCGTGAATGGTATGCCCCTCCTGCCAGAGAAATTCCCTTGAGCGCAGGAACGGGCGGGTAGTTTTCTCCCATCTTACAACGGACACCCACTGGTTATAAAGTTTAGGCAGGTCTCTGTAAGAATGTACGATATTTGCGTAATGTTCGCAGAAAAGCGTCTCGGAAGTGGGGCGGACGCAGAGTCTGTCCTCTAACTTCTCGTTTCCGCCGTGAGTGACCCAAGCCACTTCGGGAGCGAAGCCCTCAACGTGGTCTTTTTCTTTCTGCAAAAGGCTTTCGGGGATAAACATCGGCATACATACATTTTCATGCCCCGTAGCCTTGAACATTCCGTCCAGAATTCTCTGCATATTTTCCCAGATTGCGTAGCCGTAGGGGCGTATCACCATGCAGCCCTTAACGGAGGTATACTCGATAAGTTCAGCTTTCTTGACAATATCGGTATACCATTTTGCAAAATCCTCGTCCATAGAGGTGATAGCTTCAACAAGTTTTTTATCCTTAGCCATAATTATCTCTCCAAATCAGTTTTTTGTAGAATTTTCGTTATTTTCCTTTGGTCTGTCCTCGAAAACGCTGTAGACTTTATACTCGTTTTCAGGAATTTTACTATCCTGCACCCTTTCGGGAATACCTTTCTTGCCGGAGATCTTCTCTACAAGCTTTGCGGCTTTGGGAGTCAGCAAAGCTATTATCCAGACTATAAGCAATAATCCGAGCATTGCGCCGCCGAACTTCCCGAAAAGTGCAAGGGACTCGTAGTCGATATTCATTTGCCGCACCCCCCTTTTTTAACTTTACTATGAAATTATACCACATCGCAGCCGCTCTGTCAAGCAAGGCTGAGCCTTGACCCTTTCAGGCTTTATTTTGTGATTTTCAAATTATTGCCTGCCGTGAGGCAGGCTGAGCCTGCACCCAATCAGGTGTTACTTTGTTTAAATCAGTTAAGTACCCGGCGTGCATTAAGCGAAGCTGGTTTTGCAGAAATTTTTTCCGTCTTTATAGGCGGTCAAGGTTCAGCCTGCCCGTAAGGTTAAGTAAAGCGCAGTCTGCAAATGAAAAATCCCGCTTGTATAAGCGGGAAAATTTGTTTTTGCATATTGACACATTTCGACAATTATGCTACAATAAATATTAGAACATACCATGTATGGTGGACGGCTGCTCCTCTTTCTATAACATAAGGAAAGGGGGATGATAACTAATGACACTCACGGAAGTACTTTTGCTACTCGACCTTATAGTTAGTATAATCTCTCTTACATATTCTATTTCACATAGGAAAAAGTAAGTGAATGCAATATAGCCGCCCGGCTTTTACCGGAAGTCTGACGGCTATTTTTATCTTTTAAGTTTCGGAGAGCAGCCGTTCATCGGTGTGTTCTTTTTTATTATTTTATCATATTTTTTTATGTCTGTCAATACCCGTTTATTAACATTTTTTCAAAAAAGTTATTTGCAGGTTGCGCTTTACTTAACCTCACGCCGGGTACAAGACTGATATAAACAAAACATAACCTGAAAGGGTCAAGGCTCAGCCTTGTTGTGCAGTTTCAACAATAATTTTCAAGGTTTGTAATGTAATTTGTTGAAATTGTTATTTATCCGTTGCATTTTATAATAAAAACGGCTATAATATTAATTGTATAAAAATACTTTTTGTACAAAATAACAAAATTCATCTGATTGGAGAGAACAGTATGAAACATTACGGCGCTGAAAGCATTAAAAACATTGCTATTGCGGGACATTCCGGCTCGGGAAAGACTTCCCTTGCGGAGGCTCTGCTGTTTAAGGCAGGTGCCACCGACCGCCTCGGAAAGACCGCCGACGGGAACACCGTCTGCGATTTTGACCCGGAGGAAATAAAACGCAAGGCTTCACTGAGCACTGCTCTTGCTTCTTTTGAATATAACGATATAAAAGTAAATCTTCTGGACACCCCGGGACTGTTCGATTTTGAGGGCGGAATGTGCGAGGGCATCACCGCCGCGGGAACTGTCATGATAACCGTTTCCGCCAAGTCGGGCGTTAAAGTCGGCACCGAAAAAGCCTACGAGTACGCAAGAGGTCTGGGAAAACCTACCATGTTCGTTGTTACCAAAGTTGACGACATTGACGCCAACTTCTACAATACTCTTACAGACCTGAAAACCATGTTCGGTCCTACCGTCTGCCCTGTTGTGGTTCCGGTTATCAAGGACCATAAAGTGGTTTCATTTGTAAATCTTATCGAAATGAAAGCTTATAAGTACGACGACAAGGGCAACGCCGTTGAGACCGATATGCCCACGGCGGAAATTTCCGAAAAGATGGAATACCGTATGGACGGACTTGTTGCCGCATTTTCCGAAGCCGTTGCGGAAACCGATGACGAGCTTATGGAAAAATTCTTCGAGGGCGAGGCTTTCACCCAGAAAGAACTTGTCCACGGTATTCACAAGGGCATGAACGAGGGCATAATTACTCCCGTTGTATGCTGTTCGGCAATGACTACTGCGGGAATTGACATGATCCTGAAAGAAATAGAGCTTCTTCTCCCCGCTCCCGCCGACAACAAACCCGCTTTTGCCGTTGACGATAAGGACGAACCCACCGAAGTTGCCTATGACGAAAACGCACCCGCCTCCGCATTTGTTTTCAAGACCGTTGCTGACCCGTTCGTGGGCAAAATGTCATTTATAAAGGTAATAAGCGGCGTGCTGAAAGCAAATTCCGACTACACGAATACAACTTCCGGTACTGTTGAAAAAATAGGCAAGCTTTACACCATGTGCGGAAAGAAGCAGACCGAAGTTTCCGAAGCATACGCGGGCGACATTGTTGTCGCCGTCAAGATAGGCGCGGCGACTTCCGATACGATCTGCGGCGCGGGAATAAATGTAAAATTCCCCGAAATAGAGTTCCCCAAGCCATGCTACAGAATGGCAGTAACCGCCAAGGCACAGGGCGACGAAAGCAAGATAAGCACGGGAATACAGCGTCTCACCGAGGAGGACAAGACCCTTTCCTACGGAATGGATCCGTTCACCAAGGAACAGATACTTTCCGGTCTGGGCGAACAGCACCTTGACGTTGCAGTCGCAAAATTAAAGGCAAAATTCGGCGCGGACGTCGTTCTGAAAGAACCTAAGATCGCTTACCGCGAAACTATCCGCAAGAAAGTCAAAGTCGAGGGCAAACACAAGAAACAGAGCGGCGGTCACGGTCAGTACGGTCACGTCTGGATCGAGTTTGAACCCTGTCTTTCCGAGGAACTGGTATTTGAAGAAAGAGTATTCGGCGGAGCAGTTCCCAAGAACTTCTTCCCCGCCGTTGAAAAGGGCTTGCAGGACTGCATGAAGAAAGGCGTTCTTGCTGGCTGCCCCGTAACAGGACTGAAAGCTATACTTGTGGACGGTTCTTACCACCCCGTTGACAGTTCGGAAATGGCGTTCAAGACCGCCGCGGGAATAGCGTTCAAAGAGGGTCTGAAACAAGCCGACCCCACCATTCTCGAACCGATAGGAAAGCTTACCGTTACCGCTCCGGATGAGAACACCGGCGATATTATGGGCGACCTTAACAAGCGCCGCGGACGTGTTATCGGCATGAATCCCGCTTCCAAGAAAGGCATGACCGTTATCGAAGCGGAAGTTCCCATGCGGGAAATGCAGAGTTTCACAACTCAGCTTCGCCAGATAACCCGCGGCAAGGGAGTTTTCACCCTTGAACATCTGCGCTATGAACAGCTTCCCGGAAACCTTGTAAGCGAAGTTATTCTCAGCGTTGACAACGGCGACTGATACCACACTATGGCAGAATATCCGTTCCTGATGCCCGGGAACGGATATTTTTTCTGCCTTGACATTCGGAAAATAATGTAATATAATATTATTATCAAAATCACAAACAACGGCACACGGAAAGGAATTTTATATGGAAGATATATACAGCGCTCCTGCACCGCAGGTCAGCGTAATTCCCGACAATGAGGAACGGACGGCTATCCGCAGGAAATACAGCCGCGCCGCCCTTGTCCTTATGCTGAATATTGCGCTTTTCAACGTTCTCGGACGCGGCATATTAATAATAGTATGCGCCATACTGGGCGGAGGCTTTTCAGGCGAAGCTATACGGCAGGGGCAGGAAATAATTCTGCGGCATGAAGTGTTGGTAACGCTTTTTTCCATACTTCCGCCGATAATCAGCGAAACGGCGTCCATTCTCCTCGGGGTGAAGCTTTTCGGCATTGACCTGAAAAACCTCGCTTCCAAAAAGGACGGCTTCGGCGGGGGAACGGTGGCAAAACTTATAACCCTTTGCCTTGGACTACAGCTTGCGGCGGGAATTCTCGCGGCGATAATTGAAATGATACTGAACGCTTTCGGGCTGGAAAGCGCCGCTCCCGACCTGTCCGCCACCACGTCTTTCGGGGCAAATCTGCTGATGAGTTTTTACGCCTGTCTCCTCGGTCCTGTACTGGAAGAACTGCTTTACCGCGGCGTGCTTTTACAGTCCATGCGGAAATACAACGAGCGGCTTGCCATATTCCTTTCCGCGCTTATTTTCGGGCTTATGCACCAGAATTATCAGCAATTTCTGTTAGGTTTCCTGCTGGGTATTCCCCTTGCGGTGGTGACGCTGAAATATGATTCTGTAATTCCGTCGATATTCACCCATATTTTTGTAAACACTTCGGGAATACTTTCACTTTACCTGCTGCAATACTTCTGTCCGGAATACTACCAAGCCGCTATGGCAAATGACGAAGCCGCCTTGTCGGCTATGGAAATTTCCGATATGGCTCTGATACTGGTAATAGGATTTGCGCGCATAGGCTTTGCAATTGCGGGGCTTATAGTCGGCATTGTCTGTCTTGCAAAAGGCGGGCATATGAAACGTCCCACTCCCGCAGGCAAAAGCCGCGGTCTGCCCATTCTGGTCCGGTCAATCCCTTGGTGGATAGTCTTTGCCTTTTACGCCTTTATTAATTTTATATACCCATTCATTTAAAGAGTTGAGAGCAGGCTGAGCCTGCACCCTTTCAGGCAAAATTTAGTGATTTTCCGCCTAAGTATACCGTGCATTAAGCAAAGCAAAATCTGCAAACTTTTTACCTTTATTGACAGAGCGTATAAAAGTGTATAAAGTTGAGAGCAGGCTGAGCCTGATTAAGAGTTGAGAGTTGAGAGTTGAGATATTGCAGTAACGCTTATATCATAGTTTTCAATTTTTAATAGCTGTAAAATTATACAGCAAAATTAAGTGGTGAAAAGAACACTAACGGTTTATGTCAATATCTTAACTCTCCACTCTCCACTCTCAACTCTGAATTATAGAGGAGGTTTTTTATATGGAAAAGAATTATAACGAGAAAGAGGACACCCTGAATTTTTTCAGAACGGCAATACCCATTTCGGCTGCGCTGGTGCTGTTCCTTGTGTCGGCGGGATTTATCGCCTATAAGCTGATAACCGCTCACCGCCACAACGAGCGCTGGAAGTATTACGACGAGTGCGGACTTTCATAAGGGGACAGCCATATGCTTATTTATAATGCCGAAATATATTCTTCCGACGGAACGGTGATGATCCCAAACGGCTACGTCCGCTGCCATAACGGCAGAATTGCCTGCATAGGCGAGGGTATGCCCAAAGAGAACATTTCCGGCAAAGACGTGAATGCAGAGGGGCTGCGGCTTTACCCCGGGCTTATAGACATTCATACACATATGGGACTTATCGGCGACGGTCAGGACGCGGAGGGCGAGGACGTCAACGAGGACAGCGAACCCGTGACCCCCCATCTGCGGACTATTGACGGATTCTGCTACACCGACGGGTATTTCTCCGACGCGATAAGGGCAGGGATAACCTGCTGCGTTACCGGCGTGGGTTCTACAAATCCCATAGGCGGCGACCTTATCGCCGTGAAAACCGCAGGGCGTTCCCCCGATGAAATGCTTCTTAAACGTGTTGGAATAAAGTTCGCTCTTGGCGAGAACCCCAAGTCGACTTTCTCCGAACGCGACGCCGCGCCTATTACAAGAATGGCGACTGCCGCACTTATCCGCGAGGCGCTTTTCAAAGCCCAAAGATATATGAAAGACAAGTCGGACGCGCTGGAAAGCGGCGACTCGCTTCCCGAATTTGACATGAAGTCGGAAGCCCTTATCCCGCTGTTGAAAAACGAGATAAAGGCGCATTTCCACTGCCACCGCGCAGACGATATTCTCACCGCCGTGCGGATAGCGGAGGAATTTGCCCTTGAATATGTGCTTATCCACTGCACCGAGGGGCATATTGCCGCGGAAATTCTCGGCGGGAAAAAGGCTTCCGCCGTTGTAGGACCCATAATCTGCGACAGGGGCAAGCCCGAACTTTCGGGGCAGACCCTTGAAAACGCGGCTATACTATTAAAAAACGGCGTAAACGTTGCCATCTGCACCGACCACCCCGAAGTTCCCATACAGTATCTTCCCGCAAGCGCGGCTTACTGCGTAAAAGCGGGACTTCCCAAGGCGGAAGCCATGCGCGGGATAACTTCCCGCGCGGCTGAAATTGCGGGAATTTCCGACAGGGTCGGGGAAATCGCCACAGGCATGGACGGGGATATGTTTCTTGCGGACGGCGATCCGCTGGATATTATGACCGACGTGAAAATGACTTTCATAAACGGAAAAACAGTATGGGCGAAAGGAAAAACATTATGAGTATTCGTGAAATAAACGTGTCGGAAATCGAAAACGCGGTGAGAGACCTTTGCATACAGGCAAACCGTTTCCTGCCGCAGTCGCTTGCGGAATGTATAGGCTGCGCCGTACAGAAAGAACAATCCCCCGTGGGAAAGGAAGTACTTTCCGACTTGGTCCGGAACATTGACGCCGCCAAGCAGGAGGAACTTGCCATTTGTCAGGACACGGGCATGGCGGTCATTTTCCTTGATATAGGGCAGGAAGTGCATTTTACCGGCGGTTCTCTTTACGAAGCGGTGAACAGGGGCGTTTCACGGGGATATACCGAGGGGTATCTCCGCTGTTCAATAGTTTCCGACCCAATAGAACGCGTCAACACGGGGGATAACACTCCCGCGGTAATACATACAAGAATAGTTGACGGGGACAAAGTGTCGGTTTCCGTCTGCCCGAAAGGCTTCGGCAGCGAAAATATGTCGGCGATGAAGATGTTTACACCGTCGGCAACAGTGGAGGAAATCGAAAATTTCGTTGTTGAAACGACTTCCAAAGCGGGAAGCAATCCCTGTCCGCCAATGGTCATAGGCGTGGGAATAGGCGGGGATTTTGAATACTGCGCCTATCTGGCAAAAAAAGCCCTTTGCCGTGACGTTTCGGAAAAGAATCCGAAAGAATTATACAGGAATATGGAGGAGAACATTCTCGGGAAAGTAAACCGCTTGGGAATAGGTCCGCAGGGCTTCGGCGGAACGGTCACCGCGCTTTCGGTGGGAATAGAACAGGCTCCCACACACATTGCGGGACTTCCCGTGGCGGTAAATATCGGCTGCCATGTCACAAGACACGCACACAGGGAAATATAAAAATAGTCGCGGACAAAATAAATTGCGAAAAACAAAACTTTACCCGAAAAGCTGGTCCAGCGCAGCCGCGCTGGTGGGGTCAAGGGGCAAAGCCCCTTGTCGCCTAAACGAACGCAGTTCGTTTTTCGCAGGAGCGCGAAATTCCCCTATACGTTAAAAGCTCCGCAAGGGTGTGAATAAAACGACGCAAGCGTCGTTTCCGCCGCAGGCGGCAAGAGGGGGCTGCCCTACGTAGAGGGCGCCCCCTTGAAATAAACAAGTTATTTATCTTTTTGCCTTTTGAAACAGTCCGGTGGACTGTTTCAAAACAAATTTAAATTATGTTTTTAATATGTTTTTCGACAGACTGAAGTTGCCCCTTTCCAAGAGGAACGGGGCAATTTTTATATTTTGTACAAAAACCACTCCGTTTGTTATCAGAAATCAGCTATTCTGCACAAAATCAGCAGCTATTTTCTTCCAGAATCCCGCCGCTTCTTGTTGACATTCCTGCAATTTTACATCAAAATTGCTATTTTATGGAAATAAAAACGCTTTCAGAAAGTCCGATTTAGCGGATTTGCATAATTTTTTCAGGAAATTTTTGTTTTATATCCTTTAAAAATGGAAAATATTGTCGGTGAACTTACAAATATTTTTAATTTTGTTGTTGAAACTGCACAAAACCGAGGCTCTTTTTTAGCTTGACAAATAGTAACTTTGAAATTATAATAGAAAAAGTTACTAATACTAATCCCTGATTTAAAGTGTAGACAAAAAATCTGCGCAAAAACACATATATGCAAGTTTTTGCTTGATTTTTTGTACACTTTATAATCAGGGATTGTATAAACGGTTACAGCTGTAACCAATTTGTAACCTTTTACGAAAGGAGTCTTTATGAGTAATATTAACAACTACCGCCGCGCGGTAAAAAGAGCGGCAGAAAATTGTAAGAAAGTCTTAAAGAACTTTAATTTCAAAGGGATAAACGCAGCGGCTCTGGTCTGCACAGTAATGCTTTCGGCAGCAACAGGAGCGGCATTGGCTTTCGGCGGAAACGACGCGCAGCTTGCGGCTCAGCTTACAGACGCAAAAACAGGTACAGCCGTAAAAGTCGCCATGCCCCCCAAAGAATATGATGTAGAAATAAAAGCGGACGGCAAAAATATAGCAATAAAATGCGCGGGAACAGTAAGAGACGCGCTCAAAGCCGCAAATGTCAACGTTTACGATGACGACCTTATTAATATCGGTTTGTCCGAACCCCTTAACCCCAACACGGAAATTGTTATCAACCGCGTTGATATTGTTGAAGAGGTTCAGGTGGAAACCATTGATTACGCCACAAAATACCGCGAGGACGACAGCTACACTATCGGCTATTCCGAAACCGTTGTTGACGGCGAGGAGGGCGAAGTGGAAACCACTCTCAGGCACATTTATGTTGACGGCGAACTCGTTTCTTCCGCAGTTGTGGACGAGGACATTACCGAACCCGTTGACGAAGTAGTCGTAGTAGGAACAAAAGAATACAACCCCATTGACGACATAAGCATTTCAGACATAGCCGCACCTCTCGATTTAGTCCTTGACGAAAACGGCGCGCCCCTTGATTATTCCAAGGTACTCACCGGAAAATCCTGCGCTTATTCCGCCGCACCGGGAGCTTCTACAGCAAGCGGCAGAAAAGCGGAAGTCGGCACCGTTGCGGTAAACCCCAACATTATCCCTTACGGAACGGAACTTTATATAACCACCACGGACGGTTCAGCCGTTTACGGATATGCCGTTGCAGCCGATACGGGAACGGCGCTTATGGATAATCTTATCCTTGTTGACCTTTTCATGGGCAGCTATGAAGCAAGCTGCGACTGGGGCGCAAGAGAGGTAAATGTATACATTCTCAACTAAAACAACAAACATCATCTTCTGAATATACTCCTTTTAAATACTGATCCCTCATTAAAGTGTAGACAAAAAATCTGTACAAAATCCATATATGTAAGATTTTGCACAGATTTTTTGTACGCTTTATAATCGGGGATTAGTATAAAAACTCCCCCGCATTACGCGAGGGAGTTTTTGTTATCTCATATTCCGGAGAAATCACGCATTGTCCTTGATGGCAGCCTGTGCAGCAGCAAGACGAGCGATAGGCACACGGAAAGGTGAGCAGGATACATAATCCAGACCAATTCTGTGGCAGAACTCAACTGACGTAGGATCGCCGCCGTGCTCACCGCAGATACCGCAGTGAAGCTTAGGATTAACGGGTTTGCCGAGCTTGATAGCCATTTCCATCAGCTTGCCGACGCCTGTCTGATCCAGTTTAGCAAACGGATCATTCTCGAAGATCTTAGCGTCATAGTAAGCATTCAGGAACTTGCCTGCGTCGTCACGTGAGAAGCCGAATGTCATCTGTGTAAGGTCGTTTGTACCGAAGCAGAAGAAGTCAGCTTCCTTGGCAATATCGTCAGCAGTAAGAGCAGCACGAGGAATTTCGATCATGGTACCAACTTCATACTTGAGGTCGGAACCTGCTGCCTTGATAACTTCGTCGGCAGTTTCAACAACTACGTTCTTAACGTATTTCAGCTCCTTGACTTCGCCAACCAGCGGAATCATGATCTCAGGTTCAACGTTCCAGTCGGGGTGCTTCTTCTTAACGTTGATAGCAGCCTTGATAACAGCCTTTGTCTGCATCTTTGCGATCTCGGGATATGTTACTGCAAGACGGCAGCCTCTGTGACCCATCATCGGGTTGAATTCGTGGAGGGAATCAATGATAGCCTTGATGGTCTCAACGGACTTGCCCTGAGCCTTTGCAAGAGCCTCAATGTCAGCTTCCTCTGTAGGAACGAATTCGTGGAGAGGAGGATCGAGGAAACGGATTGTAACAGGGTTGCCTTCGAGAGCTTCATAGAGTGCTTCAAAGTCAGCCTGCTGCATGGGTTCGATCTTAGCAAGAGCAGCTTCTCTCTCTTCAACGGTATCGGAGCAGATCATTTCACGGAAAGCAGCAATTCTCTGGGGATCAAAGAACATATGCTCTGTACGGCAGAGACCAATGCCCTCTGCGCCCAGTTCGCGGGCTTTCTGAGCGTCCTTGGGAGTATCTGCGTTAGTTCTTACTTTAAGCTTCCTGTACTTGTCAGCCCAAGCCATAATTCTGCCGAATTCGCCTGCAATAGTAGCGTCAACAGTGGGGATCTGACCGTCATAAATATTACCTGTTGAACCGTCAATGGAGATCCAGTCGCCCTCGTGGTAGGTCTTGCCTGCCAGCTCGAACTTCTTGTTTTCTTCGTCCATTGTAATTTCGGAGCAGCCGGAAACGCAGCAAGTACCCATTCCGCGGGCAACAACAGCAGCGTGGGAAGTCATACCGCCGCGGACTGTCAGGATACCCTGAGAAGCTTTCATACCGGTAATATCTTCAGGAGATGTTTCCAGACGAACCAGAACGACTTTCTTGCCCTGTGCTTTCCAAGCTTCCGCATCGTCAGCGGTAAATACGATCTGACCGCAGGCAGCTCCGGGGGAAGCGCCCAAGCCCTTTCCAACGGGTGTTGCGGCTTTAAGAGCCTTGGCGTCGAACTGAGGGTGAAGCAGTGTATCGAGGTTTCTGGGGTCGATCATTGCAACGGCTTCCTGCTCGGTTCTCATACCCTCGTCAACGAGGTCGCAGGCGATCTTGAGAGCAGCCTGAGCGGTTCTCTTACCGTTACGCGTCTGGAGCATATAGAGGTGACCGTGTTCAACAGTGAACTCCATATCCTGCATATCTCTGTAGTGATTTTCAAGCTTAGCGCAAACGTCCTTGAAGTCCTCAAATGCCTTGGGGAACTTGGTAGCCATTTCGTCGATCTTCATAGGAGTACGAACGCCGGCAACAACGTCCTCGCCCTGTGCGTTTGTGAGGAATTCGCCCATGAGTTTCTTTTCGCCTGTAGCGGGGTCACGGGTAAATGCAACGCCTGTTCCGCAGTCGTCGCCCATGTTTCCGAATGCCATGGACTGAACGTTAACGGCAGTACCCCAGGAATAAGGAATGTCGTTGTCGCGGCGGTAAACGTTTGCACGGGGGTTGTCCCATGAACGGAAAACTGCCTTTACAGCGCCCATGAGCTGTTCCTTGGGATCGGAGGGGAAATCGGAACCGATCTTGGATTTATATTCAGCCTTGAACTGGTTAGCAAGTTCTTTCAGATCGTCGGCAGTAAGTTCAACGTCCTGCTTAACGCCTTTCTTAGCCTTCATTTCGTCAATGAGCTGCTCGAAGTATTTCTTGCCGACTTCCATAACTACGTCGGAATACATCTGGATAAATCTTCTGTAGCAGTCCCAAGCCCAACGGGGGTTATTGGATTTTTCAGCAATAACGTTAACAACTTCCTCGTTAAGACCAAGGTTAAGAATGGTGTCCATCATACCGGGCATTGAAGCTCTTGCGCCGGAACGTACCGATACCAACAGCGGGTTTTCCTTATCTCCGAATTTCTTGCCTGTGATCTTTTCCATCTTGCCGATGTACTCGTTGATCTCGGCGAATATCTCGTCATTGATCTTTCTTCCGTCCTCGTAGTACTGTGTGCAGGCTTCAGTTGTAATGGTGAAACCCTGCGGAACTCTTTCCGCGCCGAATATCTTGGTCATTTCAGCGAGGTTAGCGCCCTTACCGCCGAGGAGTTCTCTCATATCGGCATTACCTTCCGAAAAGAGATAACAATATTTTTTTGCCATTGGTATTACCTCCAAATAAAAATTTTGAACTCCGCAGCACTGTCAACGCAAAACATTATACAGTGCATACGGTCATAAACATATTATAGCAGATTTTCTTTCTATTTTCCATACGGAATAGCAGGAAATTTAAAGCACATTTTTTGTATATTTTGCACAATAAATCGCCGTTTAAAAGAAAACACCGAAATTCTCTTGAAAAATTCCGTAAAATATGGCATAATATATTGTGTATTGAATATCCCCTTAATAATTGTTTGTATACAAATCTTTATAATATCAGGTGAATTTACTATGAGTAATTTATCTTCCTGTGCCGTCATTCTGGCGGGAGGACAGGGCAAACGCATGAAGTCGGAACTTCCCAAGCCGATGTTTGAAGTGCTTGGCGAACCCATGCTTGAATGGGTGGTAAGCGCCTGTGAAAAGGCGGCGGTTTCCGACCTTTGCATTGTAAAAGGCTACAACGCGCAGGTAATCGAAGATTACATCGGCGACCGCTATACAACGGTTCTCCAGCCCCAGAGAATGGGAACGGGTCACGCCGTTATGATGGCGATCGACTGGCTGAAAGAAAGCCCCCGCATTGATGGGAATGTGCTTATTCTCTGCGGAGACGCGCCCTTCATCAACAGCGAGACCATTACTGCCGCCCTTGAACAGCATATCCGTCAGGAAAATGCGGTAACAATTATTACAGCCGAAGTGAACGACCCCACGGGTTACGGACGTATTCTCCGGGGGCAGAACGGCGTTACAGGCATTGTTGAGGACAAGGACGCTACCCCCGAACAGAAAGCTATCCGCGAAATAAACAGCGGCGCGTACTGGTTCAGGACGAAAGACCTCATTGACGCGCTGGGAGAGATAAAGCCCAACAATTCCCAAGGGGAATACTATCTCACCGACTCGGTATACATTCTTATAAGCGGCGGAAAACGCGCGGACGCGTACATTTCCCCCGACAAGAAAGTAGTCCTCGGGGCAAACGACCGCAAGGCGCTGCTTATGCTGAACGACACCGCAAGGCACGCGGTGATAGAAAAACATCTTGACAATGGCGTGGAATTCCTCTGTACGGACGGAGTTTCCATAGGCAGGAACGTAAAAATAGGCGCGGGAACGAAAATTTTGCAGGGAACTATACTGCGGGGCAACACCGTTATAGGGAATGACTGCGTTATCGGTCCCAATTGTCTTATTGAAAACTGCACCGTAGGCGACGGCGTTACTCTGAACAGCGTTCAGGCATACGAGTCTGCCGTTGACGACGGCGCAAAGATAGGACCGTTCGTGCATATCCGTCCCGACAGTCACATAAAGGCAAAAGTCAAGATAGGCGATTTTGTGGAAGTGAAGAATTCCACCATCGGCGAAAGGACTTCCGTTGCGCACCTTACCTACATCGGCGACAGCGACGTGGGCGAAAACGTCAACTTCGGCTGCGGTGTGGTAACAGTCAACTATGACGGTGCAAACAAATACCGCACAGTGATCGGCGACAACGCATTCATAGGCTGCAACACCAACCTTGTGGCTCCCGTGAAAATAGGCGCAATGGCTTACACTGCGGCGGGAACAACGGTAACAAAGGACGTTCCCGACAAGGCGCTTGCCATAGACCGGGGCGAACTTCGCTTCAAGGACGGCTTCGCGGAAAGACGTCTTAAAAACCGTCTGAACAGGAAATAATTTTGCGTAAGGCAAATTTTATACAAGAAGTTAATAGTAAAGGGGATATTTAAAAATGAATCTGCACGGCAAGGACATTAAAATTTTCACGGGAAACTCCAATCCCGCAGTAGCCGCCGAAATTGCAAAACAGCTGGGGCTTCCTCTGGGGCAGTCGGAAGTTGTGACCTTTTCCGACGGTGAAGTAAGCGTTTCCATTCAGGAAAGCGTAAGGGGTTCGGACGTATTTGTGGTACAGTCCACCAGTTCTCCCGTAAACGACCACATGATGGAACTTCTTATAATGATAGACGCGTTCAAGAGGGCTTCCGCGGGACGCATCACGGCGGTAATTCCATACATGGGCTATGCACGTCAGGACAGAAAGGCAAAAGCCCGCGATCCTATTTCCGCGAAGCTTGTTGCCGACCTTATTTCGGTAGCGGGCGCGGACAGGGTGCTTTCCATGGATCTGCACTGCCCGCAGATACAGGGATTTTTCAATATTCCCGTTGACCACCTGCTTGGCGTTCCTATCCTTGCGCCATATTTCATTGAAAAATTCGGAGACAGCAAGGACGATGTAATGGTAGTTTCCCCCGACCTTGGTTCGGTAACGAGAGCGCGGAATTTTGCACAGCGTCTGGGAGTTCCCTTTGCAATTGTTGACAAACGCCGTCAGAAAGCCAACGTTTGCGAGGTAATGAACATTATCGGCGACGTTCGGGGCAAGAGCGTCGTTCTTGTGGACGATATGATCGACACGGCGGGAACGCTTTGCAACGCGGCAAAAGCCATCATGGAAATAGGCGGTGCAAAGGAAGTTTACGCCTGCGCGACACACGGTGTACTTTCGGGACCTGCCATTGAAAGGATCAAGAGCAGCGTTATAAAAGAACTTATCCTGCTTGACACCATTGCGCTTCCCGAAGAGAAGAAGATAGACAAGATAACCGTGCTTCCCGTTGCTCCGGTATTTGCACAGGCTATCCAGAGAATTTACGCCGACAAGCCCGTTTCAACTATTTTTAATTAAAATAAAAAGTGCAAAGTCCCATTCGGGACTTTGCACAAACAATTTAAACTTAATTTTTCTTATTGATGTTCAGATCCGATGTTACAACACCCATTGATTCGAGTTTAGCCTTTACGACTTTTAGTTGATACTCGGTTTCCTTTTCAATATCATCAGAGCTTAATATGCGCTGCAAGTTAGTGTATATGTCTATTAACATTGTTACAAGTTCTTTATCCGACATATTTTTCACTCCTTTATAATAGTTGTTATAGCCCCGAGCAAAACACTGAAAACAAGTAATAACACGGTTTTGCCGGGATAAAGTTTTCAAATTGTCACTATA
>CANRFB010000016.1 GCA_947629785.1 uncultured Clostridia bacterium
TAATACTTAGAATCATCATTGAGGACTTCGCGGAGCTTTTCAATGTCCTCAAGAACTTTGCCCGTGCCGTCCGCAACGCAGTCAAGGGGAGTTTCCGCAACGTAAACGGGCATACCCGTTTCCTTGTTGATAAGCTTGTCAAGTCCCCTTATAAGTGCGCCGCCGCCCGCAAGCATAATGCCTTGGTCGATAATATCCGCCGCAAGCTCAGGCGGAGTCTTTTCAAGCGTTACTTTTATGGCTTCAACAACGTTTGAAAGCGGTTCCGCAAGCGCTTCACGGATTTCCGCCGAAGTAACTATGATGTTTTCGGGAAGTCCGTTCAGCAGGTTGCGCCCTTTTATTTCCATTTCAGTTTCCTGCTCCATGGGGAACGCCGAACCGATGGCTATTTTGACATTTTCGGCAGTGCGTTCACCGATAAGCAGATTGTATTTCTTCTTGATATAGTTGATTATAGCCGCGTCAAAAGCGTCGCCCGCGACCCTTACCGAACGTGAAGTAACTATTCCGCCGAGGGAAATTACCGCAACTTCGGAAGTTCCGCCGCCGATGTCAACTATCATCGAGCCCTGCGGCTCTGAAACGGGCAGTCCTGCGCCGATAGCGGCAGCCATGGGTTCTTCAATGATATTTACTTTCCGTGCGCCTGCGTTTTCTGCGGCTTCTTTTACCGCTCTGCGCTCAACGGCTGTAACGCCGGAGGGAATACATATTATAACGTGGGCTTTGGTGAACAGCGCGCCTTTGAGTGCCTTTCTGATAAATTCCTGAAGCATGGTGGTGGTTATCTCAAAATCGGCGATAACGCCGTCTTTAAGAGGTCTTACCGCAACGATAGAACCGGGAGTACGTCCGATAACGTCCTTTGCCTCCTGACCTACGTATTTCGCCCTGTCGGTGCGGGTGTCAACAGCCACGACCGACGGTTCGCGGATAATTATGCCCTTGCCCCTCATGTATACAAGGGTGTTGGCAGTACCAAGGTCTATTCCTATTTCTTTTGTAAACATTGACATTCTTTTTTACCTCCGATAATAAATTATGTAAAGCATATGTCATGCATATCATTCAGTTTAAAAACCGTAATTCACACAAAAACAAATCGCATACAATATTATTATAACACTTGAAAAGCAAGTGTACAACACTTTTTGAGAAATTTTAACCAAATTGTAATTTTTGTTTCTTGCGCCAAAACCGACCCCACCGTTCCGGAAATTTTAGTGCAAAATTACAATCCCTTGCAGGTCTTGTTGTATATTATAAGTGCGGCAATAACGCAGATTATCTGGGCGGGATCCACCGTCAGGGTAAATCCGAAGGCAAGTTTAAAGACTATCAGGTCAAGCACAAGCGGCGACCCCGTGTCCAGACCTACCGACATATCGTACGCAAGCCACGACAGGAACGGCACTTCTGCACATATCTTTGCAAGCACCGTTCCAAGCACTATTCCCGCCAACAGGAAAAACAGGAACGCTATTGTCCGCTTGATGTCCTTTCCCATTTGAAATATCCTCTCCTTTACTCAACGCCGCGGTAGTAAAGCCCGCGGGTAAATCCGCTTTCAAGGGCTTTTCGTCCGTTTTTGCAGCAGTCGATTACCCTTGAAACTTCCTCCGCCGTCTCGTCCGTGAAATTCAATACCGCGAAGTCCGCGCTTATTTCTTCAAGCCTGTCCGTCATGGTGAGAATGTCGCTGTTGAATATCTCCGCACATTCCGACTCTCCGCATTTTACGGGGAACTTTCTGCCTGTTCTGTCAAGCAGAAAGCCTTTACAGTTCTTGCAGCCGCCCGCAGCCTGATTTATGGGGCAGTTCCGCGTAAGCATTACGGGCAGACGTCCGTAAATGATAACGCCCACGGGAATTTCGCCGTTTATGGCGGAGATCTGCGGAAGTTTCGCCTCAAAACTTGCGGTAACGTCTTTAAGTCTGAGCCTTGCGGCTTCCGAAACCGCAAAGGGGTTGGCAATATTCAGTCCGAAATCGCCGTAAAGTTCAAAGCCTTGCCGCTTTCCCATGCCGATATACGCAAGGTTAGGACAGCTAAGCCGCGAAAATCCACGTTCCCGCAGTTCCGAAAGGCTTTTTGAAATTTTCCCCTCATCGCCTATGAACCTCGGCGGCGAAATGATGTACCGTTCATCGGGCGGAATTTTCCCGCAAAGCTTCATGGGGATAATGACTTCCGTATCTTTGGGAACGGCTTCAAGCTGTTCCGAATCTGAAACCCTTACACGAATTTTCCGCGGATATGCTTTCCGGACTGAATACTCTGCAGATACCTCCCGAACCGTATATTCGGGCTTCGCCGCCGAAATGCGGGCTTTGTCCATAAGTTCCGCGGCTTCCCGCCGCAAAGCGTTCAGTGCCGATGCGGAAATTATCAACTTTTCGTCTATTTCTGCCGTAAAATTACGAAATGTATAAACCGTATCGCCTAATTTCTCCAGCTGTTTCCTTGCGGAATCACTGTCCGTGGGGCGTTTTTCAGCCGTTTCGGGAACGCCGCCCCTTGCCGTCACCGGAATATCCCCGCAGCGCATGGTTAACTCGGCAGGCTGTCCGCGTTTTAACGTCAGATGGAAATCCGCTTCCGCCGCTTTTGTCTCTTTCCTGAAAGTTTCCCTTATGGCAGGCAGGACGCTTTCCGCCGAAACGACATCTTCTTTCCGCCTGTAGCCGAACATGGGCTTTCCCATATTGCCCGTAATATAACCGTCGGTAAATCCGCTTCTGGAAAATACCGCGCGTAAAGTATCAAGGTCGGGGTCTTTGCCGTCAAGGGCGGCTCGGCAAGCAGTCACCGCCGCGGCGACATATTCCGCGCGTTTCATTCTGCCCTCTATTTTAAAGGAAGCAACGCCCATTTCCGCAAGGTCTTGTATATGTTTTATGCCGCAAAGGTCTTTCAGGGAAAGGTCATACCGTTCCCCCGAACCCAAGGCGTTAAAAGGCAGTCTGCACGCCTGCGCGCACATTCCGCGGTTTGCGCTTCTTGAACCTATCATTGCGCTCATGTAGCACTGTCCCGAAACGGACATACAAAGCGCGCCGTGAATGAAAACTTCGGTCTCCACGCCTGTTTTCACCAGTTCCACAATCTGCTTTTCGGAAAGTTCCCTTGCCGCCACCACCCGTGAGAAGCCCATTTCCGCCGCAGTTTCCGCCCCCTGCGGAGAATGTATGGTCATCTGCGTGGAAGCGTTCAGCTTCATGTCGGGGAGCATTTCCCGAAGCAATTTTGCCGCGCCCAAATCCTGAACTATCAGACCGTCCGCCCCCGCTTTCGCGGTAAACTCCGCGGCTTTCAGGAAACCGGACATTTCCTCGGGGAAAACTATGATATTCATGGCGCGGTAAAGCTTTACTCCGTGCAGGTGGCAATAGTCGATAGCCTTTTCCAGTTCCCCGTCTGAAAAATTTGCCGCGCCCGCCCTTGCGGAAAACCTTTCGCCGCCCACGTAAACCGCGTCCGCGCCGCACCTTACCGCCGCAAGCACGCTTTCAGAACTTCCCGCGGGAGCAAGTATTTCAGGCATGACCGAAACTCCTTTCACGGGTTATTTTGAGGATTTCTTATTATCCTTGCCGTCTTTGCCGTCCTTGTTCTCTTTGCTGTCTTTTTCTTTTGAATCGTCAAGTGTGAGCTGGTCGTCGATATCCGACTTCATGTGCTTTATCTTGAGTTCGTTTTCCAGTGCGGAAATTCTTGCCAGATGTGCCTTTTCGTTCTTGACGGCTTCGTCACGTTCCAGACGGGCTTTGCAGGCGTCGTCAACGTATTCCTTTATCTGAGTGCGGATATTGTCTATGCTGTCGTTAGCTTTTTTCACCTCGTCATAAGCCGCGAGGGCAACGAGGATCGCCGCCGACTGGATAGACATATTATCCGCCGTTGAAGCCATGGCGTAAATATCCGTATCCACCTTTTTGGCAAGTTCTGTAAAATAGTTTTGCGGCTCATCGGTTTTGAGGTAGAAGTCCTTTCCGCAGATAGTGACCTTGACTTTATTCATATTCAACGTTCCTTTCAAAAAATATCCGAAAACATATCAATTACAGATAATTATATCACATTTCGGCAATAATTTCAAGAGAAACGCGCAAAAATTTGCCGTATCACATATTTTTGGTATAAAATACTAATGACAAAACAGCATAAAAATGTTATAATAATAAAAAAACGGAACGGAGAGTCAACCATGATAAAGAGTATAATGTTTGTGTGTCACGGGAACATCTGCCGCTCGCCCATGGCGGAGTTTATAATGAAGAAGATTGTCAGCGAGGAACTGCCGCAGGCGGACATTTTAATAGCGTCGGCAGCTACAAGCACCGAAGAGATAGGAAATCCCGTTTACCCGCCCGCAAAAGCCGAACTGAACCGCCATGGCATTTCCTGTGACGGGAAAACAGCCGTCCGCCTCAGACCCGACGATTATGACAAGTACGACATTTTCCTTGTAATGGACGAAAACAATATACGGAACATAATGCGGATATTCCCCGCCGACCCGCAGCACAAAATACATAAGCTTTCCGAGTTTTCGGGCAGCGGCGCGGATATTTCCGACCCGTGGTATACCCGTGATTTCGGAACGGCATATAATGACATTCTCAAAGGCTGCAAGGCTTTCGCCTTGACCCTTTCAGCAAGGCAAAGTTAAATCCGCGAGAGCGTTTAAAGCAAAAAATTGCCTTTTCCCGATTGGCGGGAAAGGGCATTTTTCTGTTTTCAAAAGGGATATATTCCGCAAAAAAGCGCATTATAGCTTTGAAAGGAGCTGACAGCATGAAAAAATTTGAAAATCTGGACGGACTTCTTGCGGGAAGCGAGACGGCAAAGATATTTTTCACATCTCTGCCCGATTATGTCCAAGGCGCGGCTTTGCGGAATTCGGGGAACATTTTCACCGAGGAAGAACTCCACCGTTTTGCCGAAAAGACTATGCACGAATTTAACTGACAAGGCTACAGCCTTGTCACGGCAGGCACAAAACGGAAAATTACTGAATAAAGCCTGTAAGGGTCAAGGCTTAGCCTTACCTCACGGCAGGCACACGCAGAAGATAACAAAATAATGCCTGTAAGGGTGCAGGCTCAGCCTGCCCTGAAAGGGTCAAGGCTTAGCCTTGCCTCACGGCAGGCACACGCAGAAGATAACAAAATAAAGCCTGAATGGGTCAAGGTTTAGCCTTGCCTCACGGCAGGTACACGCAGAAGATAACAAAATAAAGCCTGAATGGGTCAAGGCTCAGCCTTGAGGCTCAGCCTGCCTCAGCTTTGCCACACGGCAGGCACACGCAGAAGATAACAAAATAATGCCTGTATGGGTGCAGGCTCAGCCTGCCTCAGCCATGAGGTCTGAAAGCGTGTAACCGTCGGGAATGTCAAAAGCACTGTCAGGCACTTCGGACGACATGGAATTTATTATAAGCGCACTGATGCTGCTGTCATTTTCTTCGCCGACTATGGCATAAATCGAACCGTCCGCATTGAAAAGCATACAGCCGTCCTCCACCTTTTCGGCAGTGTAATCCTCGCCGCCTATGGAAACCTTGCAGCTCATTATTTCTTCGCTGTCGGATATGTCGCTTTCGTCAAAGGAGGCAATTTCCGAAAATGCTTCTTTAAGGTCATATTCCTCAAAAATGCTTTCGTCTATTGTCATGTAGTAGCCCGTGGAGGTGGCAGGGTCAAGCATATACATTTTCATGTCCTTGATGATGATTATTGACCTTGCACCGTCGGCTGTTACATCCATTGCTATGCGGTTTTCCGCGTCAAGCGCCATTGTCATGGCAGTTGTGCCGTCTGTTTCTTCTGCGTCAATGTACATTGATGTAGCGCCTTCAAAATCCATTACAAAATCGTATGTGTTGCTGTCCTTTACGTTTACGGCAGTGTATGTCAGAGCTTCATAGCCCGAATCTGCAAATTCGTCAAGGGACGCAAAAGAATAGACTTCTGCGGAAATTTCTTCCGCTTCGGCGGTTTCTTCCGCTTCGGTGGTTTCGGTGGTTTCCGACTCGGCGGGAGCGTCCTCCGCAGCTGCCGACTTGGTTTCTTCCGAAACAGCCGCTGTGGTTTCCGACGTGGTGACTGTATCCTGCTTTCCCCCGCAGGCTGTAAACATTACGGCGCAGACCGTAACGGCTGCAATTGCTGCAAATATCTTTTTCATATCATAATCTCCTGTATTTATTTGCGAAAATACGCTATACTATATTGTATATCAAAATCCGATGTTTGTACAGAGCTTTCGGGCATTTTCCTTTTTTTAAACAAATTTTAAAAATCTATTTTAAAATTATTTAGTTATAAAATACAAAATGCGCCAAGGGTGATATACTCCGCGGCGCATATGGAATTATCTTGTTTTACTGTCATTAATTGGTTCTGCATATAGTGTACTTTATATTATAACATACAAATTATTGTATTTCAAGTAGATTATTGAAATTATTTTAAATTTGGTAATGTAAACAGTAAAAAAAATAGTTTTTGTACAATAATACTATAGAAACGGGCATGGCTTTGTGCTATAATTACTAATAGACCGCGCTCAGAGATATAGGGTAAGCGCCGCCGAATATTAAAAAGGAGTGTCTTTGTTATGAATTTATTGTATGAGGAAGTTTACCGCAAGAAACAGGAGCAGTATATGCTTGACGGCGATTTGAAAGCCTTCAACGCGTTCATTGATAAAGCCCATAGTTACCAGTACGCCATTGCCACAAAATCCGGCTCGGAAAGCGAGTATATCGCTTGGCTTAAAGAACAGCAGCTTTAAGGTTTGTGACGATTTGTAATATTTAAGGGAAATAAGCCGTTCTGTAATATTCAGGACGGCTTTCTTTTTGCCGTATCCGTTATGTAAAGCACTACCGCAATAAGCACTATTGCCGCAATACACCCGCAGAAAGACCCCGCAGAGTCGATGAGAACGTCCCTGAACTGCATGGCTCGTCCCGGAGTAAGGCTCTGGTGAAATTCGTCCGTGCAGGCGTATAACGAGCAGAATGCCCATGAGATCAACAGCGTTTTCATAGGGCGAATATCCCATAGGTCAAGGAACAGGTACACTGCAAGCCCCAGAGCGGCGTATATAGAAAAATGCGCCAGCTTCCTTACGAAATGATGAAGCCCGTTTACAATGAACAGCTGCTCCGCGGGAGTCATTCCGCCATAGCCGCGGAAGATTATCCTGCTGATAAATCGGGTGACTTTAAGACTAAGCCCGCTGCTTTCCGTACCCGTATGCGAGGAAAAATTGAATATCGACAGCATAACAAGCAACGTTATAACAAATAGTATTATCTTTTTTACCTTTTTGCTCATAATAAGCCCCTTTCATGGAATTTTTATACTCAAATTGCTAAATAATGTATATTTCGATTTGTAAATTATATTATAAATATTACATTTTGTAAAAAAAAAAAAAAAGTGAGTAGTTGAAATTACTAAAATATACATTTGAAAATCGATTTTTATTATTAAAATTGGTGTTGACTTTTCGGAAACGATATGCTATAATCAAAATAGCCTTATTGTCGGCGGTATGGGGATTCTATGCCATTATGTGGCAATACGGTGTGCCCGAATCAGACCGCGGGAGTATCTTTCAGACCGCGGGAAGCATTTTTCAGACCGCGGGAGTATCTTTCAGACCGTGGGGAGTATCTTTTCTCCGCAGGCGCAGATCCGTTCAAAAGCTTCTTCGCCGCATTTCCTGATGATTATTTCTTCCGCTTTCTTGAAAATCGGCGGACGGCTGCCCATGTTGTGGGCGTCGGTGCCGAGGAGGCTTATGGTTCCGTCCTCTATCATTTTAAGCAGCTTTCCCTTTGAGAACATACCCGCTTCGGCTATGGAAGCGCAGTTCATCTGGCAGATTATGTTCCTGCCCGATTTGCGTATCCTTTTAATGTCGTCGGGAGTGTTTCCGAAGCTGAGATAGCGTTCGGCGTGGGCGATGATTATCCGATGACTGCACCTGTTCAGGAAACTCATGAACTCGCTGAAAAAATTATCATGGAAACGCTCAAACGGAAGTTCGAGAAGAATGTAGTCGGTATCTCCGATACATAATTTTCCAAAATCGGGGTCGGAGGACAGGGACGGATAGAAAAATACTTCTGCTCCGAGAACCAGATCGGGCATACAGCGGACGCCCTCCAAGGCGCTGCACAGCCTTTCGTAAGACGCCTGACGTCTTTCAAGGAATTTTTGTATATTTTCGTTCTGCCTGTAGAAATGCGGCGTGAGTACGACTTTGTCAACTCCTGCATCAGCAAGTGTTTTGAGCATTTTTATAGACTCTTTTGTGTCGGAAGCTCCGTCGTCCATTTTCGGAAGAATGTGTGAGTGGAAGTCAATACGCATTTTTAATGCTCCTTTCTTTTGCAGCACTGTTGTTACCGCTTTTATACGATAAGTATGCTGTACTTTAATTTTACATTCATTGAACGTTAATGTCAAGACCAAGTTGAAAATTGTGGAGGTAAAAACTTAATGGATATGGAAGAATCACTTGATCTTAGCTTTTTATTCGGGGTTCTGAAAAAGTATTTCTTTATAATTGTGCTTTCGGCAGTCCTTTGCGGAATAGCCGGATTTACGGTGTCGTATTTTGTAATACCCAAAAAATACGAATCCCGCGCCAAGATATATGTTGAAAACAATAATCAGGTTTCGGAATCTGTTAACATCAACGATATTAATGCTGCGCAGAAACTGGTAAACACCTGCCAGATCATTTTCAAAAGCAGGACGATGATGGACAATCTTATCGCAAACCTTGATCTGCCCTATACAAACGAACAGCTTGACAAAATGATAACTGCAACTTCGGTAAACAGCACCGAGGTCATGGAATTCGTAGTCGAAAGCCATAGCGCCCTCGAAGCTCAGGAAATAGTAAACGAACTGTTAGTGCTTTCCATAGACGAATTCAAAAGGGTTATAAAATCAGGTTCTATCGAAGTGCTGGAGTACGGCGAGGTAAATTCCGACCCGTCATTTCCGAATGTACCGCTCATATCAATAGTTGCAGTCCTTATAGGCGCGGTCGTTTCATATATGATAGTTCTCGTAAAGGATATGCTGGACGTTGTTATCAAACAGGGCGATAATATCGCACAGATGTATGACGTTCCCGTTTTTGCCGAAATAATGGAATTTGAAAGCGCAAAGTCCGGCGGAAAGTACGGCTATTCACATTACGGAAGCTACGGTTACGGCTACGGCACAAAACCCGAAAAGTCAGACGAGGAGAAAGCCGTTCCCGACAACGGATTTTCCGAAAGATTCCTTTCGGACTCCACGCCTTTTGCAATTACCGAAGCCTACAATACCGCAAGAACCAACACAATGTTTGCAATATCTACCAGCGGCAGAAAGATAATTGCCGTTACAAGTTCCAATCCGTCAGAGGGTAAAAGTACCACCTGCTCGAACTTCGCGATATGCTTTGCAAATGCGGGATTCAAAGTTCTGCTTGTGGAGTGCGACCTCAGAAAGCCTACAATGGCAAAGAACTTCAATCTGAAACCAAAGTACGGACTTTCCTCCGTACTGGGCGGCTTCTGCACGGTAAACGACGCAATAAACAAAGATGTAATAAAGAATCTCGATATTATATCCGCGGGAGATATTCCGCCGAATCCGTCTGAACTTCTGGGTTCGGAATCAATGAGAACATTCCTCAGTATGTCTTCCGAAAGCTACGACTATGTTTTCCTTGATACACCGCCTGTAAATGTAGTTACCGACTCTCAGCTGATGAACGATGTTGTTGCGGGTATCATCTTCGTAGTAAAAGAAGGTTCCACGACACACCCAGATGTTGAATCCGCACTTGAAAAGATACGCCTTGCAAACGGTAAGGTCCTCGGCTTTGTAAAGACGTTCGGCAAAGCGGGAAAATCCGGAAGATACGGCAAAAAGTATTCCTACAGTGCATATAAATACGGTTATTCCTCTTACGGAAGTAAGGACAGCAGCAACGGCTGATAGTTTTACCGAACAGTATATAAGGAGGTATGCCTACCGCAAGGCAGGCGTTTCTGAATATGGCAATATATTATTTCTTGCTGGCGGGAGTTATCATAGCAGGCGTGCCGCTTTGCAGTCCGAAATGCGGAAGATCCGGAAAGATAATTTACTGCTGTCTGGCGGCAGTGGTATTCATCTTTATTTCGGCTATGAGATTTCAGGTAGGGTACGACTACAATGCTTACGGCAGTATGTATTTCAATATGAGATATATGTATCCGGAGGATCTCATAATAAGACGAGAAGAAAAAGGCTTTCTCATTCCTTTGTATGCTCTTAATGTCGGCGTGGAAGGTTATAAAGCGGTATTTGTCTATACTTCCATAGTCATCTATGCGGCTACATTCTATCTTATATACAGGAATTCGTCCTGTCCTTGGATAAGCGTTGCGGCTTACCTTTGCTTCGGCTTGTTTTTCAATTCCCTTTGCTTTTTAAGGCAGGTCATGGCGGCGCTTGTAATACTTTACGGTTTCAAATACATTGACAAGAAGATACCGTGGAGGTATTTTGTGCTTGCACTTGCGGCTGCCGCGTTCCACTGGTCGGCATTGATAATGCTGCCGATGTTCTTCCTGCTGAAAATAAAGCCGAGTTACATATATGCCGGAATTGTTGCGGCGGGCACTGTTATAGGCTGCATTTTTTCCAAAAAGCTGATGCTGTTTGCAATTGATCATTTGTATATGTATAAGGGATACGATCCGACTACAAGCGTTGAAGCTATGAACGGACTTGGTCCGCACTACACGATCATTTACGCGGTGATATTTATTATCAGCTTTGTTTTCCGTGAAAGACTTATCAAGAAAAATCATGCCAATGCTGTATATATAAACTGCATGATGTATACGACGGTATTTGAGGCGTTCGGACTGCGTCATGCGATACTTTCAAGGTTTGTGCTTCTGACTTATATGCCGGCGCTGCTGTATATGCTTCCCGATCTGGTTTCGGTGATCAAAGAGTTTATAACCGAAAAGCTGAACTCAAAGGGCACGAATTTTGTACGGGGCATAAATATATGCGCGGTATCGCTTTCCGCGGTATTTGCGGTCGGTTGCTATACAATACTGATGTTTACCGACGAGAGCGGCGTTGTTCCGTATGTTTCCCAGATGAACAAGCCTTATGAGATATTCGAGGAAATAGTTGACAATGAGGAGGACAGTGAAGAAGAGGAGGAACAGTGGATCTCCGAGGATATGGAAGAAAACAGAGAAGATTATATAGATATACCGGAAATTGATGGATATGACGATGTTTCGGACGAATATGACGATTGGAATGACGAGGAACTAAGCGACGAAGAACTTGAACAAATGCTTATGGACGAACTGGCAGGCTTATCGTGATCCCGCTTTGCAGGACTCCGGTGCGGTCAAGTCAATAAAAGGAGAATTATATGGAAAAACATGATTCGGATCATGTAAGGCAAAAAAGCAGTTACAGCCTTTGTGAAAATATGTTTATAACATTCATTATAACTTTTGCGGCGGCTGCCACGTTTTTTGAAGGTTATATGCCGGAAAGTTTTGTGAAAATTTATCGCTTTTTTATGTGTTTTGCTTGTGTTGTCACATGGTTATGGACATCTTTTTCCGGCGGTGCAAGAGAAAAGTGGAGATTTCTGATCTACACGGTGATATTCTGGTTATTGCCGTTTGCGGTGACATTTCTTTCAAATGACGGACCGGAATTTTGCAGAATGAGTCTTACTCTGTACTCGCTGTCGGAATTCTTCGGAATGATGTTTATAACACCGGCGGAACAGATAGGCAGTTCATTGAACATGGGCGCTGTTCCGGTAATACTTATTTTAATGCTGATATGTGTATTTGCATTTCTTGCGGGTAATTTCATGTCAGAAAAACTTAAAAAAGGTAATTACGCTTTTATAAAGTGTTAATTATAATTGTTAGAGAAAGGAGGAGATTTACCATGAGAAATGGTATGAAAAGAACCCTGAGCGTAGCTCTTACTTTCATTACTGTAGCTGCAACTGCTGCAACAGCTTATGCAACAGGTTACTCACAGCCTATTGAAGTTCCTGCTGCTGTTGTTGAATCTGTAGCTGCTCCTAAAGCAGATATTGATGAAGCTGTAAAGGATCTTGAAGATCTCGCAGTTGAAGCTGCTGATGCTGATGACGGCGAGGAAGCTCCTGTCGTTCAGAAAGAAGTTAAGTCTACATCAAACCTGCCTGTAAGTGCTTCTGCTATCAAGTCACTCAGATCGCTCGCAAAGAGCGACAAGGACGCTGTTCTGGAATTTGTTGCTCCTAAGGCTACACTTTCTATTGCTGCTTCCACAATCAAGAGTGTCAAGAAGGTAGACCTTTCTTCTAAGGTTTACAGCACAGATAAGAAGGCCGTAATTGATTTCAGATCAAATAAGACTTTCGGCTGTGAAGTAAAAGTTACTTTTACAGACTGCAAGATGAGCGCAGCTAGGCTCAAGAATGCCAAGGTTTACTGCGATGGCGAACTCGTTGACATCGAAATCGAATTCGATGAAGATGGCAACCCTGTTATTGCTATAACCAAGGGCGGTAAGTGGGAGATCAAGTAATTGATTTCTTCTTATCGTTAATCGTTCAGGCGCCGAAAGGCGTCTGAGCGGTTACGAAATATACTTTGCTGAAAGGTGTATTTCGTAACCGCTTTAATTTACTAATAAAGATCGGAGTTATAAATTATGCCTGCAAGGAAACAGATAATTATTATAAGTATGGTTTTTGTTCTGGTTGCGATCATTATTGTAGCCGTTATAGGAAAACAGGGCGAGGGTTCTGTTGACGATACTCTTACAGCGGCAAAAGAATATTATGACAAACTGGACTACGATAAGGCTATTGCTTTGTACAATAATGTGCTTAACAGCGATGATGAATGTACAGACGCTTATATCGGTCTTGCCGAAGCTTATATAGCTAAGGACAATATTTCCAAGGCTGCCGAAATACTTGAACGCGGTCTTGAATGTGCGGAAAACAGCGACCTTATCTACGAAAAATATTCGGAATTTGCCGAGGAGTACGGGGAAATCAATTCCGCTGAATTTGAAAATGAACCTGAAGATGAATTTGACGGCGAATTCATCGATAACGTGCCTGAAATTACGGAGCCTGTTCCCGTGGAAACCGCTGTCGCCGAGCCGACCGATGCTGTTACGGAAACTACAACGGCTGTTCCCGAAACCACCGCTCCGCCGCAGACAACAACTGCCGCACCGCAGACAACAACTGCTGCGCCTGTAACGACAACTGCGCCTGTAACAACAAGAGTTGTTACAACTACCACCGTTCCGAAAACAACTACAGCCGCGACTACCACTACTATGAAACCTACCATTGAAATGCCGAATTTTATCGGAATGGATAAGGACGAGGCTGTAAAACTTGCAAAGCAGCTGAAAATTGACCTGAGCCTTAAATATGACAAAAATGATACATATGAAAATAACATAATATATTATCAGAGTCACAGAGCGGGAAGTATGGTTTCCGAAAAGACCGATGTTGAAGTTTATGTTTGTGTGAACGACAAAAAGAAAGTCACAGAGGACGACTTGAAACTTCAGAATTTCTACAATGCAATTAAAACTTTCGGCGATTCAAACAGCAAGATCGCAAATGTCGTTCTTAATGAAAAGAATTATGTTGTTACAGTCACCGTAAGTTCTTTCAAAGGTCTGAAGATCAGCAAAGAAGTGGCGGAAGAATTCACTAAATGCAAAAATGCTGTGCTTATAGTAAAAAGTTCGTCAATGTCAATGACAATAAATTCTTCTTCCGTTACGTCCGGAGAAATGAACCTTTCAGCCGATTCCTACGAAAATGAAAATAGATGTTCGCTTACAATGTCGGCATTGGGAAGCCTTAACTATACTGCAGGCGTTACCATTCTGGACAGCAGTATACCTGCGGACGATCTGAAAAAAATGACAATTCATTACGATAACAAAAAAGCCGCAGCAAGCTTTACGGTGGATTCCAACGGCAAACCCGTTATAACCGTAAGCAGCGGCGGAACATACACAATTTACTAAAATAAAAGGACCTGATGCGCAGAAAGCGGAATCAGGTCCTTATTATTTTTATAATTTTAGTATTTGAAACTGCTGCCGCCGATAAACTCCCGTACAAGGGAATCGGACGGCACATTTTTTCCCGAAAGCGGGTCAAGCTCGTTCAGAGTCCTGACAAGTTCACGATAGTCCTCAATATCCGCGGAGAAATCATCGGGATTTTTCAGTTCGTTCATTATCATTGACTTGTAAACGGAAGGTTCGTATGCAAGGAATGTATCAATGTCAAAATGCGCGCGTCCTTTGTGGGGCATGATGTAAAGATCTTCGCCGCGGGTCACGCTGGGCAGCATAGAAAAAACTTCCTTTGCGCTTCTGCCGCGGAAAAGTTTATCACGGCACAGCCGCCGCATTAACCTTATAAGCCGTGGGTGGAGAAGGGTCCCGTCACTGTTTCTTATTCTTGTACGGACGCTGACATAAACGCAGGTGGTGAAATCGTCGGTATCGCCTGTTACCTGCGGATTAAGTGCATGAATTCCCTCGATAATGATAATTTCGTCCTTTTGGCGGCGGATAGTTTCGCCGCGGCTGCGGCTCTGGGTCTTGAAGTTAAAGCGGGGAATATCAACAGGTTCGCAGCGGGAAAGCATTTCAAGATGTTCCGAAAACAGCGGTATGTCCATTCTCAAAGGGGATTCAAGGTCGATGTTTCCGTTTTCGTCCCGCGGAATTTCGCCTACTCCGTTGGGCAGGAAATAATTATCCATGGAAATGATATGCACGGCAAGACCTTTTTCCTTTAATCTCTGACCGATACGAAGCGCGCCCGTGGTTTTCCCCGAACCCGATGGTCCCGAAACCAGAACAAGAGGGCGTTTTTTGCGGTCCATGTAAATTTTCTCAGCGGCTTCGGCAATTCCCTGTTTGTAGATGTCCTCACATTTTCTGATATATGCCGCGGTATCGGCGGAAAGCCCGCCGTTAATTTTTGAAGCGTCAATAAAGTTTGTTACCATGGCGTTCACCGTTTTGCCGGATTTAAAGTCCGAGTATGGACTTTATCTCGGCGGCAAGCTTTTCGGAAGCCTTGTCATGGGTTGTAACGGACGGGTGCCAGTCTGCGGAATATCCGTCGGCGGGGTCCTGAACGTCAAATTTCATAGTGGAAATGTTCGTGTCGCCCGTTTCGGAAGAGTATGTATCCACGGCTTTCTGAACGCTTGGGAAAAGCCTGTCTCCCATGATTCCGAGAGTGCAGAGTATCCGTGCGTCGGGGTTGTTGGCACGGATAGTTTTAAGGAATTCCACATAGCCCGCGGAATATTCGTCCTGCTTGGCGGCATCGTCTTTGGTGTAGCTGTCGTCATTTGTGCCGAGATTTACAACAATGAGGTCGGGCTGACGCTTGCTGAAATCCCAGTCTACATTTGACGGATTGAAGCTTGAACTTGACGACCAGCAGTAGCCGAGTTTAGTGTAGAACTGCGGCACTGTCTGGGCGGAAACCTTTTCGTCATTGTTTGTGTAGCCCGATATAATTCCATAACCGCTGAAAGATACCATGCTGTAGTCGGCATTGAGCGCCTGAGCCGTTTTATAGGCGTATGCTTTGGTAACGTCCTCGGTCTTTGTGGCAAAATGGTTATCCTTGTTGGGGTCGTCTGCGCCGTAGCCGCAGGTTATGGAATCGCCTATAAATTCAATGAACAGGTCTTTGTCGGGAGTGGGGGTTATGGGCGTTCCCATAACGGTTATATTGTCAATGGAAAATGTTGACATGGGCGATTCGGAAAGTTTTACAATGGAAACGGTAACGTCCTGAGCGGTATCTGAGGAGAAAACGTCGTATTTTTCGGAAATTTTGTCTATCATATCGTCTACAACGCGTTCGCCGTTGACGTAAATTCCCACACGCGCCTGATTGTCCGAGGGGGCGAGGGCGGTGGAGTCGCCCTTTATTGAAACGGTGCATTTCGTGCCCGTGAATGAAAATTCCGCGCCTGTTCCCGAAAGTGCGCAGTAGAGCCTGTCCTCATGGTAATATGTACGTCCCAAGGGCTTGATGTTATCATAATTGGCTTTGTAAGCAGTTTCAGTGTTCATATCGTAAGATACCTCCGTAGCAGTAGTTTCGGCGGAATTATCCGCGGTGCTTGTCTGACAGCCTGCAAAAAGCATTGCCGAAAGTGCGGCTGCACTTAACAGCGGCAATATTCTGAATTTTTTCATAGTCTTTAGCGTCCTTTCAAAATAAAATTTTATATGAAACTTCCTATCGTCAATAATACAATTTTATCACACAATGCCAAAAAAATCAATAGGAATTTTAAGAACCTGCGGAATATTTCCCGTTATATTAATCCCGATTATAAAGTGTACAAAAAATCAAGCAAAACTTTGCGTATATGTGGTTTTGTGCAGATTTTTTGTATACACTTTAATGAGGTAAAAACGGTATCGGCACAAAATTGCGCTGATACCGTTTTTTATAATCAAAATTTAGCGTAACAGTTCCTTTTTGGCACTTTCCAGAGCGGAAATAACATTGTCGCACCAACTGTCAAACTCGGGGTCGGGAATTTGCAGTTCGGGGTGCGAAAGAACGTTTTCCACAGTGCCGCGTATACCCTGTTCAAAACGCACTTCCGCTCGGAAATCGGGAACGGCGCGTTTCAGCTTGGAATTGTCAAATACCACGGAACAAGCCTTGTCGCCTGTAAGACTTCCCGTAAAATCATAGCCGCTGACCGCCGCAAGGAATTCGGAACTTACATGATACGCTTTCAGTTCAGCGCCGAGGGCGTCCGCAATGGTTTCATAGATCTGATTCCATGTAAGGGATTCGTCGGAGGTTATCTGGAACGCTTCACCAATGGCGTGGGGATTTCCTATCAGTCCGCAGAAGCCTTTTGCAAAATCACTGCTGTGAGTCATGGTCCACAGGGAAGTTCCGTCGCCGTGAATTATTACGGGTTTGCCCTCCATCATACGTTTTATGACCTGCCAGCTTCCGTTCCTGCCGTGAACGCCCAGCGGCACGGAACGTTCGTCATAGGTGTGGCTCGGGCGGACGATTGTTATCGGAAAACCGTTTTCCCGATAAAGTTTCATAAGAAATTCCTCGCAGGCTATTTTGTTACGGGAATATTCCCAATAGGGGTTTGCAAGAGCCGTTCCCTCGTTTATGATGTGGGAACGGACGGGTTTATGATATGCCGACGCGGAACTTATGAAAATATACTGCTTTGTCCTGCCGCCGAAAAGCCGATAGTCCCTTTCAAGCTGTTGGGGAACGAAGCCTATAAATTCGCAGACCGAGTCAAAGGTCATGCCCGACAGCTTTTCGGAAACTTCCTTTTCGCTGTTTATATCTGCGTTTATTACTATGACATTATCGGGAAGTTCAGAGGAACGGCTTCCTCTGTTCAGCAGGAAAACTTCTTCTCCCGACTTTGCAAGACGTTTCGTGACAGCCATACTTATGGTTCCCGTGCCGCCTATCATAAGTATTTTCATAAATGTCCCTCCTTGAAGGAAATTTTTGACCGTTCGCGCTCGTGAAGATATTCCGCCGCGAATTGTATTTTTGTGGCGTTGAAACCGCTTTCCAACGGGTAAATGAAATATGTATTGTCCACCGTGGAAAGGGTTATGCACTGACCTCTCTTTTCGCGGTAATTGTATTCCATATGAACCGAAAACATGGACGCAGGCGGGAATTCCAGAGCTTTTTCTTCTGTTTCGCCGTAGTCGGTAAATATAAGGGTGAAGCCTTTTTCGTTGTGGATAAGCCGTCCCTCGCCAAGGTCTATGAAATTTACGGCGTTTGGCAGGGATTCTATCTTTACCCGCATATCAAGGGAATATTCCCCGCGCTCAATTTCGGAAATTACCTGCCGCCGCTCCCATTCATACCAGTCGGGAATGTGCGAGAACCCGTCCTCTTTTCTGTCGGGAAGCGTTACCATGCGCCCGTATTCCGTCATGAAACGCGCCGCGCCGCAATTTTTGCAGGATATTTCCGCGCCGCTTGAAACCATTTGGAATTCCGCGCCGCAGGACGGGCATTTGTAAAGGGGAAGTTCTATTCCCACCGCCCGTTTTTCGTAGGTTATGGGCATTTGGTTTTCAAACTGATAGGCATATTCGTCATAGGAAAGGCACTCTTTTATTTTTGCGTTGATGTCGTTTACCGAAGCATTGCGAAGTTCTTCGCGGGTGTATACCTGCGTTATCTCGGCTTTCAGGCGGACGCCTTTGCGCTTTTTTACGTTCCAGATAGGCGATTGAAGATAATTTCCGTGCATATTCAGTGTCACAAGCGGAACGTCAAGGCTCTTTGCAAGTTTTCCCACCGATTCGGGAAGCTTGGAACTTGTTCCCACATTTGCGTATTTAGCTTCGGGATAAAGCACAAGTATTCCGCCGCGGTCAATGACGTTCCGGATATTCCTGATAAGCAGAATGTCATTTACAAATTTCCGCGTACCAAGACAGCCTGCCTGACGGTAAAGCCATTCGCCGTAATTTTCAAAACCCTCCAGCTCGGAAACATAATTCGCCCTGTGGGGAAACAGCGCAAGCGGCGTTACATAGAAATCCATAAACGCATGATGCGTGGCAAGAACAAGAAATGGCGGTTTCAGACCTTTCATTCGTATGCGCTTGATTCTAAGCCCCGTTCCTCTTGTCATGAAAAAGCATACCGCCCATATCAGAGGCATGAAAAACAGGTTCTGTTTCGGAGGTATTCTTTTACGGTCAAAAGGAACGGTAACTATTTTCTTTTTCATATCAGTCCACAAGTTTTGGGTCGAAAGTTTCTTTCCAAGGCAAGCCCCACTTGTTCAGAGCGTCCATAAAGGGGTCGGGGTCGAATTCCTCAACATTGTAGACTCCCGCTTTTTTCCACTTTCCTGTTAAAACCATCATCGCGCCTATCATGGCGGGAACGCCCGTGGTGTAGGATATAGCCTGTGAACCCACTTCCCTGTAACATTCCTGATGGTCGCAAACGTTGTAAACATAGTAATTTACGGGCTTGCCGTCCTTTTTGCCCTGCATTATGCAGCCGATGTTGGTCTTGCCCTTAGTCCTCGGACCGAGGGAAGCAGGGTCGGGAAGAACTGCTTTCAGGAACTGCAGGGGAACTATCTTCTTTCCCTCAAAATCTATGGGTTCAATGGAAGTCATGCCCACATTTTCAAGGCATTTCAGATGTGTGAGATAGCTTTGCCCGAAAGTCATGAAAAAGCGTATGCGCTTTATGCCGTTTATGTTCAGGGCAAGGGACTCAAGTTCCTCATGGTGAAGCAGGTACATATCCTTTTCGCCAATTTCGGGGAAATCGTATACCCGCTTGATTTCCATGGGTTCGGTCCCCACCCACTTGCCGTCCTCGATGTAGCTGCCCTTTGCGGATACTTCGCGGATATTTATTTCGGGGTTGAAATTCGTTGCAAAGGGATAGCCGTGGTCGCCCGCGTTGCAGTCCAGTATGTCAATGTAGTTTATCTCATCAAAATAGTGTTTCTGGGCGTAGGCGCAGAAAACTCCCGTAACTCCCGGGTCGAAGCCGCTTCCCAGAACCGCTGTTATCCCCGCTTTTTCAAATTTCTCACGATATGCCCACTGCCATTTGTATTCAAATTTTGCCGTGTCAACAGGCTCGTAATTTGCTGTGTCAAGGTAATCTACTTTACATTCAAGGCAAGCGTCCATTATGGTAAGGTCCTGATAGGGCAGGGCAACGTTTATGCAGATGTCGGGGCGGAAATCTTTCATCAGCTTTACAAGTTCCGCCGTGTTATCGGCATTTACCGTTGCGGTGGAAATTTTTGTCTTGGTTTTTCCCTCCAATTTGGCTTTAAGGGCGTCACATTTTGAAACTGTCCTTGAAGCTATCATTATTTCGGAAAAGACCTCCGAGTTCTGACAGCACTTGTGGATCACTACGGAAGCAACGCCGCCGCAGCCGATTATCAACGCTTTGCTCAATTTAAAACATTCCTTTCTCAATAAATATTTCCTGCCGTTCTCGGGAACGGTATCACATCGCGGATATTTGAAATTCCCGTAACGTACATTATAAGGCGTTCAAAGCCAAGTCCGAAACCCGCGTGCTTCGCTCCGCCGTAACGCCGCAGGTCAAGATACCAGCTGTAATCTTCCCGCGAAAGCCCAAGCTCGTCCATTCGCTTTTCAAGGACGTCTATCCGCTCCTCACGCTGACTTCCGCCGATAAGTTCGCCCACTCCGGGAACTAACAGATCCACCGCCGCAACGGTCTTTCCGTCGTCGTTCATTCTCATGTAGAACGCTTTTATTTCTTTGGGATAGTCGGTGACGAACACGGGTTTCCCGAAAATTTTCTCCGTCAGGAAACGTTCATGTTCGGTCTGTAGATCGCAGCCCCAGAATACGGGATATTCAAACTTCTCGCCGCTGTTTTCCAGAAGCCCGATGGCTTTAGTGTAGGGACATCTTGCAAATTCCGAGGAAGCCACCGCTTTTATCCTTTCAATAAGTCCCTTGTCGTAGAAATTATTGCAGAATTCCAGTTCCGCGGAACATTCTTCAAGAAGCGCGTTAAGAACGTATTTCAGCATACTTTCCGCAAGTTCCATATCGTCCTCAAGGTCGGCAAAAGCAATTTCCGGCTCTATCATCCAGAATTCCGCCGCGTGCCTCGGAGTGTAGGACTTTTCTGCGCGGAAAGTCGGTCCGAAAGTATATATCTTCCCGAAAGCCATAGCCATACATTCGCCCTCAAGCTGCCCCGAAACGGTCAAAGAGGCGTTTTTCCCGAAAAAGTCGCTTGAATAGTCCACACTGCCGTCCTCGTTTTTCGGAACGTTCCCAAGGTCGAAAGAGGTAACGCGGAACATTTCACCCGCCCCCTCGCAGTCGCTTGCCGTAATTATGGGGGTATGCGCGTAAACGAAGCCGTTTTCATGGAAAAACCTGTGAAGCGCCTGTGAAGCGGCAGAGCGTATTTTGAAAACAGCCTGAAAAGTATTCGTCCGCATACGAAGATGCGAGATCGTCCGCAGATATTCAAGGGTGTGCGATTTCTTCTGTAACGGATAGTCGGGCGAGGAAACGCCCTCAATTGCGACCGAATCGGCGTTTATTTCAAATTTCTGCTTGGCGTTCGGCGTGAGGACCACCTTTCCCGTTACCGAAACAGCCGCGCCTGTGTTCAGCTTTGAAATCGTTTCAAAATCGGGAACTTTGCTTTCCTCCGCAACTATCTGCACGGGAGTGAAACAGCTTCCGTCGGAAATTGAAATAAAAGCAAGTCCCTTGCTTACCCGAAGCGATTTGACCCAGCCGCATACGGTGACGGCTTCGCGGAAGCTGTCGGGGGAATCGTATAATTTTTTAAGTTCTGTGCGTTTCATTTATCTGCCTTTCTGCTTTGCATATAGATTTGTTTCCCAAGCGGGGATATAAAGCTGATGCCTTATGTAAAGTTCAAGCCGCGGGTTCATTTCCTTTACAAGCAGGGGAAGTTCAAAAATATCCTCGTTCCTGTGGTAAAGTGAACAGAGAATGCTTGCCCCGCCGCGGATATGTTCCCGCGCGCCTAAAAGCGCGTTCCGTTCCCCGCCCTCAACATCAAGCTTGATAATGTCAGCCTGTACCGGAACGGCTTTATCCGCCGCAAGAACGGGTATTTCCGCCGTTTTCCCGAACGTGGAAAGGCGGGACATTTTCCCCTCGTTGACGGAAATATTAACCACGCCCTCCGAATCTCCCGCCGCGGCGTTGAAAAGAGTTATCCTGTCGTTGTCGGGGTAATTTTTGTAAAGCCTGCGGAAATTTTTGGGGTTGGGTTCAAAAGCGTAGATATGCTTGTATTTTCCCCCGCAGGCGGAAATAAATTCGTCAATGGTGTCGCCTCTGTATGCGCCCATGTCCACAAAAACGTCATTCCCCGAAATGGGGATAATTTCCCCGTAAACTTCTTCCCGGGGAGCGGTGCAGCGGTCAAGATAGCCGATTTTGCCGCTTATTTTGAAATTGATAATGTCCGCATAGGTGCGGCGCGAAACATCGTCCGCAAGCATATCATATACCGACTGTATTTTCTCGGCATTTTCCAGACAGTATCTGTATGTAAATAATCCCTCTCCCGCAACGGGAACGTCGGGAGCAACAAGCGTATGACGTGAAGCGATATGCTTTATCCTGTCATAAAGGCTTCTGTACCCGGCTGCAAATGCAAGTACAATGACGAAATCGTCAATAAGCGCTTCTATCTGCGAAAGTGTGTGAACGAGATGCCCCTCAAATGTATGTCCTCTTACAAATTCGTCGCTGGCAAAAAATCCCGCAACGGGTATTCCGTATTCATCAAAAACCTTGAGAATTTTAAGCGCGCCGTCACCCATTCCGTAGATAAACACGGGGAGTTCGGTGTTTTTTAGAAATTCCCAACAGTCTACAGTCTCGGTAACGAAATCAATCATCGGAGTCGTCTCCGTCATTGTCAATATCAAGATGCAGGTCGGAAGCTATCATATCCCTGCCGCGAGTGCGGTATTTATCCCGCTGAACGTCAACATTTTCCTCCAGCTTCTGCATAAAATCACGAGGGTTCTTTATGGAAAGGACTTCCTTAACGGGGGTATCGGTGTCGCGGCAGTTTATTACCACCGTTCCGCAGCCGAAAATACGCTGACCGAGAGGAAGTTTCAGGCTTTTATCCACCACGCGGTAAAGTTCTACCTCGTCCTCCGTGACCGAAAGGAAACCTTTGCGGGTAATAAGTTTCTTATTTGTAAGGATATACCTTGTAAAAGATATGGGCATACCGAGTATTCGCTTTTTGTCCGTCCAGACGCAGTCATAATCAATTTTTGCCATAATATCCACCCTTTCAAACATTACTGTAAACATTATACAACATATTTTACAAAAAATCAAGGAGGTATCGTTCATAAAAAATTTTTACTTTGTTACCACATACGGCTTGAGAAAACGGCGGAAATATTGTATAATTAATATATCTGTATATAGGAAACAAAATTCTGTTCGGGGGAAGCCGATAGGGCTTTGCATATAAGACTGTTTCGGAGGAAAATAATGAAAAATAACCATTTGACCGGCAAATTCCTTTTGGCAAGTATTCTGGTGATAATTCTGACCTGCCTTATCGTTTTCGGATTGCTTATCAAAACTACAAACAGAAAAAATGCGGAAATGATAGGAAGCATAGGAAATATTTACATGGAGGGCATGAACCGCAGGATAGCCGCCCACTTTAACACGATTTTCAGTACCAAGATAAACGGCGCGGAGAATGTTGTTTCCCTTGACCCGCCCGAGTCGTTCGCAGACCCGGAAGATATTGTTCCCACATTAAGCTACAGTGCAAAAGCAAGCGATTTCGTTTTCTGTGCGTTCTACCGCGGGAACGAACTTGTTCCGCTGTACGGTTCGGAAGTAACATTGGTTCTCCCCGAAAAATTCGGCAAAGTCCTTACAAGCAAAGGCGAAAGCGTTGTCACTACAGGCAGGAACGAAAATGGCGAATATCTGGTTCTTATTGCCGTTCCCGCCGCTTACGAAATGCCCGACGGCGGCAAGTCGGACGCTCTCGTTATGGGCGTTTCGGTGGATTTCGTAAAACAGGTGCTTTCCCTTGAACAGACAAACGACGCGCTTGTGTATTCGCAGCTTATAAGAAACGACGGGTCTTTTGTACTTACCGACGATAAGAATTACGATAACTATTTTGACAGGTTTCTAAGCAACGCCCTTGAATACGAGGGCTATAAGCCGGAAGACTACATTATCCGCATGAAAGACGCCATAGAAACGGGTACGAATTTCTCCATGCCGTATAAAACCAAGAAAAGCACGGGGCATATGTATTTCATGCCGCTGCCCAATACCGAATGGTATCTGCTGACTTTCATGCCCTACGGACGGATTGACGAAACCATTTCCGACCTTAACAGCGACTGGATAAATTTAGTGGTAATATCCTGCGGGTCCATACTTTTGGTGCTGATAGTTATATTTGCAATATATTTCAATATAAGCAGACATCAGATGCGGGAACTGGACGCCGCCCGCGCCGAAGCGCTCCACGCCACAAAGGCAAAGAGCGAGTTCCTTTCAAACATGAGCCACGATATCCGCACGCCTATGAACGCTATCGTGGGAATGACCGCAATTGCCGCTTCAAATATCGACAACAAACAGCAGGTCAAGGACTGCTTGAATAAGATAGCCCTTTCAAGCAAACATCTTTTAGGGCTTATAAATGACATTCTTGATATGTCCAAGATAGAAAGCGGAAGAATGACCCTCAATATGGAACAGGTCTCCCTCCGCGAAGTCATGGACGGTATTGTGAATATCGTTCAGCCGCAGGTCAGAACCAAGAATCAGCAGTTTGAAGTGCTTATCCGAGATATTATCAGCGAGGAAGTTTACTGCGACAGCGTAAGGCTTAATCAGGTGCTGATAAATCTTATTTCCAACGCCGTGAAATTTACCCCAGATAACGGAAAGATAACCGTTTCTCTCCGTCAGGAGGAATCACAGCTGGGCGAGACCCATGTGCGGGTGTTCATTGACGTAAAGGACAACGGTATCGGAATGTCCCCCGAATTCAAGGAAAAAGTCTTTGAGACTTTCATGCGCGAGGACAGACTTCGTGTACATAAGACGGAAGGCACTGGTCTGGGAATGGCGATCACAAAATTCATTGTGGACGCCATGGGCGGAACTATCACCTGCGACAGCGAACAGGGCAAGGGAACGGAGTTCCACGTTGTCGTGGATCTGGAACGGGCGCTCGTCCGCGAGGAAGATATGATACTTCCCGACTGGCATATGCTTGTGGTTGACGATGACGATCAGCTTTGCCGCGCGGCGGTGAATTCACTCGGAGAAATAGGCATTCGCGCGGAATGGACTCTTGACGGCGAATCCGCCGTTGAAATGGTTCGGGAAAATCACAGCCGCGGAACGGACTATCAGGTGGTTCTTCTTGACTGGAAACTTCCCGGAATTGACGGCATTGAAACGGCAAAACGCATTCGTCAGCAGGTGGGGGAAGATGTTCCCATACTTCTTATATCTGCCTATGACTGGAGCGAAATAGAATCCGACGCAAGAGCCGCGGGAATAAACGGTTTCATCTCAAAACCGCTGTTCAAGTCCACACTTTATTACGGTCTGAAAAGCTTTATGCTTCCCGAAGAAAAGACCGAAGCCGCCGTTCTGAAGAACAATACCGATCTCTCGGGTTACAGAATACTTCTTGCGGAGGACAACGACCTTAACTGGGAGATCGCGGACGCGCTTCTTGAAGCCGCAGGTCTTGAGATCGAAAGAGCGGATAACGGTCAGACTTGCCTTGAAAAGTTCCAAGCCTCCGATGTGGACTATTATAACGCGATCCTTATGGATATCCGTATGCCGGTAATGACGGGCTACGAAGCCGCGGAAGCTATCCGCAGCCTTGACAGAGCGGACAGCGATATTCCCATAATCGCCATGACCGCGGACGCTTTTGCCGAGGACGTTAAAAAGTGCCTCGAAAGCGGTATGAACGCCCACGTCGCCAAACCCATAGACGTTGACGAGGTAACAAAGGTACTTGAAAAATATATCAAAGAGTAATAATATATAAATTTTATACGAAAAGGAGATTCTGATATGGAACTTATTGCAGAACTTGAAACACTTGGAGTGAACACCACGGAAGCACTTGCAAGATTTATGAACAATTCGGGGCTGTATGTGAGAATGTTGGGAAAATTCCCCGCGGCGGTAAAAGATGCGGACGTTCTCACACATTTTCAGGCAAAGGATTACGAAACGGCAGTTGCAACGGCGCATACCCTTAAAGGCGTAACGGGAAATCTTTCCCTGACCCCGCTGTTCAAGGCGTATACAGATATTGTTGCGCTTCTGAGAGCAAATGAGCCTGACAAAGCAGAGGCTATCCTTACGGAAATTCTTCCCGTTCAGGAGAAAATTATTGCTTGTATTGAGAAAAATTCGTAAAACACGGGTTTTAACGGAGGCTTGGTCGTGAACAACGCTATTTTGATCGTTGATGATATGGAGATCAACAGGGCTATTTTAGCCGAGGGGTTTAAGGACGAGTACGAAATACTCGAAGCGGAAAACGGTTTGCGGGCGATAGAACTGCTTGACAGCAATTCCAATATCGCCGCCGTGCTGCTTGACCTTATTATGCCCGAAATGGGCGGAATGGACGTCCTGAAACATCTTAATGAAAACGGAAAGATACTGCACATTCCGGTGTTTATCATAACCGCCGAAAGCAGCGAGAAGATGCTTATGGACGCCTATAATTTAGGCGCGGTGGACGTTATAAACAAGCCGTTCATGATGAACTTCCTGCGCTGCCGTATCGGGAATATTATCGAGCTTTACCGCCACAGGAACGATCTTGAAGATATAGTAAAGGAACAGGTTGAACGGCTCAGCAAGGTAAATCTTTCCATGGTGGAAACTCTTGCCACGCTTATAGAATTCCGCGACTGCGAGTCGGGGGAACACGTCAAGAGGATCTGCGGACTTACCGAAATTATAATGACGGCGGTAACGGAGATGTACCCCGAATATTATCTTCCAAGAGCGGAAATAGAAAAGATAGTTACCGCGTCCATTCTTCACGATGTCGGAAAAATAGCCATTCCCGACGGAATACTCAACAAGCCCGGGCGGCTCACCAAGGAAGAATTTGAAGTCATGAAGCAGCATACCACCCGCGGCTGTGACATTCTCACACAGATACCAAGCGTTATGGACGAAGATATATACAAGTACAGTTACGACATATGCCGCCATCATCACGAACGCTGGGACGGCAGGGGCTATCCCGACGGGCTTGTGGGAGATGAAATTTCCATCTGGGCGCAGGTGGTAGCAGTGGCGGACGTTTACGATGCGCTGGTTTCACCGAGAGTTTACAAAGCGGCTTTTGATTTTGACACGGCAATGAAAATGATAAACAACGGCGAATGCGGCACATTCAATCCAAAAGTACTTAACGCTTTCAACGCCTCGGCTGACAAGATCAGGCGGGAAGAAGCGGTAATAGAAAACAACTGATACAAACCGACATGAGGTGAATTTATGAATTATAAAAGAGTGCTGATAGTTGATGATTCGGAGATCGACAGGGAAATTCTCAGGAATATCCTTAAAAATGATTTTGACGTGATGGAGGCGGAAAACGGTTACGCCGGTCTGGAAATGATCCTTAACGGCAGGTCCCAGATAGACGCCGTACTGCTGGATATTTCCATGCCCATTATAAACGGCTTTGATATTTTGCAGCATATGAAAAAAAACGAAATAAACATTCCTGTACTGCTTATTACCGCCGAAGCAACCAAGGAAAACGTTAAGCGCGCGGCGGGATACAGCGTATCGGGATTTATAAGCAAACCATTTGAACCCGAATTCGTGCTTGACAGAATAGGTTCTCTGCTGAAAGTCGAGACCAGCGAGGTAATGTACAGCGGAAACCTTACGGCGGGCATTCTTGCGGATATAAGTTCCTATGAGACGAAACTGAAACTTATCTATTCAAATTATCTGAAAAACAACAACAAGGACGACAGCAAGTGTGTGGCTGTTTCCGATGTGATGAAGATAGTTCTCAGGGAATATGCCATTTCTTCCAGTGACCATCTTGATCCGTCAAATGTTGATGTTATCAGTCAGGCGGCGTATTTCTACAATATAGGAAAAATGGCGGTTCCAGACGCGATACTTGCGGATTCCGAGGATTCGGAAGCTTCCAAGAATATATACCGCAGTCATACCACCGTGGGCGCGGCTATTGTAAATCTCAATGAAATTCCGTCATGCAGATATTTCACACAGGTCTGCGGCGATATGTGTATGCACCATCATGAAAGATTTGACGGCAAAGGTTTCCCCCATCACCTCAAAGGCGATGAAATTTCCCCGTATACAAAGCTTTGCCGCATAATAATAGATTTCCACGAAATTTTCACCCGCAAAAAGGATTTAGGCACTCTACAGTTTGAAGAAACTATGCGCGATATGAAAAAGGACATCGGCGCATACGATCCCAAGCTTATAGCAATTTTTGAAAATTGCGAACCTGCTATTATTCCCTATTACAAACGCCACGAAAAATTATTATAATATAAAATTCAAGCCGCGCAGGACCGTAAAGTTCTGCGCGGTTTGATATTAAAAAATTTTGCCTATAATTGTATAATTTTTGTATTGAAAATTTATTGCGTATGTAGTAAAATAATATTATATATAATTATACATGAAGGAGCGTGTGTATGTAAATGAAAATTCTGATATGCGACGACTCAATGTTCGTCCGCAAAAAAATGAAAGACGCCATCGCCGCCGCCGATCCCGAGGCGCAGATCGCGGAAGCCGCCAACGGTCAGCAGGCAGTTGATAAGTATAAGTCGGAAAAACCCGACCTTGTTTTTATGGATATTATTATGCCGGTAAAGGGCGGAGTGGACGCTCTTTCGGAAATTATTGCATTTGATAAGCAGGCAAAGGTCGTAATGGCTTCTTCGGTGGGAACGCAGGAAAATTTAAAGCAGGCAATACTTTCGGGCGCTTATGACTTCTTGCAGAAACCTATCGAAAATGACGACGTTGCCAGAATAATTTCCAAGGCAAAGGAGGCATAGACCCATGTTCACTCAGTTTTTCGGCAACTATCTGCTTAGGAAACAGCTTGTTACACCGGAACAGCTTTCCGAAGCTCTTAAAATCCAGAAAAATACACGTCTGAAACTCGGCGTGCTTGCAATAAACGCAGGATATATGACCGCGGCGCAGGTCGAAAAGGCTCACGCGGAACAGCAGCGCACGGACAAGCGTATCGGCGACGTTATGGTGGAAATGAACTTCCTGACCCGCGAACAGGTGGAGGAACTTTTCAAGACCCAGCCCGCCGGACATCTGCTTCTGGGGCAGGCACTTGTGGACAAGGGCTGTATGACAAACGCCGAGTTTGAATCCGCTATCAATTCCTATAAAGCCGAAAACAGCCTTTCCGACTCGGATATTTCAAATGCCGACGACGAAGTGGCAAAGAAGCTTATAACGAATTTCTACAGCTTTGCTTCAAAAGACGAGTCCGAATACATAACAAGTTACCTTTCATTGTTGTTTAAGAATCTTATCCGCTTTATCGGTTATGATTTTGCACCGCTGGAAACTATCAGCGCGGAAACGACCATTAACAATGTTGTTATGCAGGACATCAGCGGCGGAATGAATATGTCTACCATGATATATGGTGAGAAATCCGCGCTTATAGAATTTGCTTCAAGATTTTCCGGCGAGGATTTAGAGGAAGACGACGAGTACACACAAGCGTGTGTAAGCGAATTCATCAATCTCCACAACGGTCTTTTTGCGGTTAATGTTTCCAACGACCACGGCATTGAATTACAGCTTGAACCCCAGTGCTACTATGAAACATTTGACATGGTAGGTCTTTCGCGGGCTTGCGTAATACCGGTGGGCTTTTCTTTCGGAACTGTGAATTTCGTTATCCAGATCTGATATTTTGCGTATAAACTAAGGGAGCGCCGGTTTCGGTGCTCCCTTTTCTTTTATTCTTCGGTTGTTTCGGAAACATCTGTCTCCGCTTCTTCAGTCTCGGCGGGAACTTCCTCGGCTTCTTCCTCAATAACGGGAGGTTCGGGCTTTACAAGCTTCGTTCCGCACTTGCCGCAGTAGTCGTCCTCGCAGGGACATTCAGCGCCGCAGTTAACGCATTTTACCAGTCCTTTTATTGCAAGTATCTGCGCTTTCATCTCTGAAATCGCATCAATGGACGCGGTAACGGCGTTTACGGTTTCCAGAACATCGTCGTCGGGGTTATCCTTGTAGGTGTCATAGTAATATTTTCCCAGAACAATGTAATTTTCCCCGATGGAATGTTCGGAAGAAATTATCTTTGCGTTGAGTTTCGCAACATTTCCCACCTGCTTGGTCTTTTCACTGACGGACTTGCCCGTCTCGGTAATGGTTTCGCCTATTTTCTTTAAAATATCGCTCATAGTTGATTCCTCCATTCAGATAAGCGTATTGTATCTGCTTGACAATAATATTATACCACATATAATATTGAATGTCAATACCCTTTTATAATTTTTATAACATTTTTTTCTTCGGGAACTTCCTGCTTTTCCCCGTAACGGAAAACGCCGCGGAATTCCTCGGAGATTTCCGCAAGGTCGCACTCCGAGGAAGTGTGGAGAACGGCAAGTTTCTCGCCTTTTTTCACATAGTCGCCGACGGTTTTCTCAAAAACTATCCCCGCGGAAAGGTCAATGCCCGACTCTTTCGTAAGCCGCCCCGCGCCCAGCTTCATGGAAATTATACCTGTTTTCTCGCAGGAAATTCCGCAGATATAGCCGTCTTTCTCCGCGAATATCTCCCGCTGCGTTTTTGCTTTCGGGAAAAATCCGTAGTCGTCAATTACCCGCGGGTCGCCGCCTTGAAGATTTATCATTTCCCGCAGTTTTTCCAGAGCGGAACCGTCCGAAATTGCCTTTTCCGCCATGGAAATACATTCCGCCGCGGTGCCTTTTCCCGCGGTGAAAAGCATTTCTGCCGCCGCGGAAACGGAAATTTCATGCAGGTCTTTGGGGGCGTTTCCCTTTAATGCTTCAATCGCTTCCATGACTTCAAGAGCGTTTCCCACCGTCCGTCCGAGGGGTTTGCTCATATCGGTAAGGAGCGCGGAACATTTTCTGCCTGCCCGAGTCCCCACTTCAACCATAAGTCGGGCTAATTTTTCCGCTTCGGGAACGGTTTTCATAAACGCGCCGTCGCCGACTTTAACGTCAAGAACTATCCCGTCCGCGCCCGAAGCAAGTTTCTTGCTCATAATGGAAGAACAGATAAGGGGAATACTGTCCACCGTTGCGGTAGCGTTCCGCAGAGCGTAAATTTTCTTGTCAGCGGGAACAAGTTCGCCTGTCTGCCCCGAAATAGCAAGCCCCGCTTTTCTGACGTTCCCGATAAATTCGTCATAGCCAAGTGCCGTGCGGAATCCCGCAATGGATTCTAACTTGTCGATAGTTCCGCCTGTGTGACCAAGACCGCGTCCCGACATTTTCGGAACGAAAACCCCGCACGCCGCCGCGATGGGAGCGCATATAAGCGTGGTTTTATCGCCAACGCCCCCTGTGCTGTGTTTGTCAACATTGAAACCGCCTGTGTCGGGCTTTAACATATCTCCCGAATGTGCCATTGCCATGGTAAGGTCGGCTGTTTCCCTGTCTGATAAAGAAGAAAAGCATATCGCCATAAGAAGTGCAGACATCTGATAATCGGGGATAGCGCCGGAAGTATATCCGGCGGTGACCCAATTTATCTCCTCTGTACTTAATTCAGCGTTACGCTTTTTCTTGGTAATTATTTCATAAATTGTCATAATACTTCAATTCCCGTGAAATAGTATTTAAGTATATCACTATAGGAATATCCCTGTTTTGCGAGAATATTCGCGCCGTTCTGACTCATTCCCACGCCGTGACCGTAGCCGTATGTAATGAATGTGAAGGTTCCGTCACTGTAGTAAACGTCAAAAGCCGCGCTTTTCAGTTTATAGTTGAAAACGGTTTCCCGCATCTTTCTTCCGGAAATGGTGGTCTGGTCGTCGATGTTTATGGAAGAAACATAGTTTCCGTCCACATAGCCTGTAATTTTTATCCAGTTGTACGGATTATCCGAAAGGGTAATGCCAAGCGAATTTTCCAGATAGGAACGCATTTCCGACTCGCTTACCGTTTTGACAGAACCGTAATTGGGGTCATTTCCCGCGTCAAATGGGCAAGCAACGCTTTTCAGATATGGGAAACTTCCGCCCCAGACGTTTGCCGCGTCCGCTGTGTAACCGGAAGATGACGCCATGTAAACCGTTTGCGCGACCTTTCCGTTATAGTAACAGCAAACTCCCCATACCGATGAAACCATGTCTTTTATCCGCTGCGGGGGATTCTTCTTTACCAGAACGCTGGGCGTAAGACCGTTGACATTGTGGTATTTCACATAGGAATATGCCGCCACCGCCTGTGCCTTGATAGCCTCGTCATTGAAACTTGAAGAAACTTCGTTGTTTACTATCCAGCAGATAAGGTCATAAGCGTTTACAGTCTGGACAGCGCCGTCAAATTTCGCGGTGAATGTTTCGCCGGTGGTGATATTTCCGCTCTGAATATTCTGCGTATCATCGGAAGAAGTATCGGCGGTGTTTTCCGGCTGTGCCTGATTGTTTCCGTTGTCAAAAAGCGTGATAACTATATCCGATTGTTTCGGCTCCGGAGTTGAAACTTCCGCTGTCTGACGGACTTCCGGTTCACTGTCGGAAGTGTCTTCTTCTGCCCATGACGGGTCTCCGTAAATTTCGTAAGTTTCGTCGTCCTCGACTTCTTCGTCCTCGATATAGAGCGTGCTGTCCTCGTTGTTATCGCCGCCGTAGACGGTTTGCGCGCTTGCTTCGCCGTTTCCGCTGTCGTAGTCGTCAACATCGTACTCGGTGGGATAATTTTCCTCCGGTTCGGTTTCCGCCTTTGCGGAAACGGTCACGGGTTCTTCCTCTTTCTGAGGAACGGCGGTAACAGCTGCGGGAACGGATTCCTCGTCAAATCCGTCCTCTGCGGAAGCTTCCGCAATATCTTTTTCCTTTTTGGGAACGGCAATTTCCGTTTCCGCGGGCTTCTGAGGAATTTCCACGCCTGCCGCTTCGGCTAAAATGTCGTCCTCCTGCTTTTCGATGTATATGTATTCGGGAGAAACAGTATTTTCGCCTACGTCCTCTACCATGCAGAACGCAAATGTGCAGAATGTTCCAAGGGATAACATTCCGATAATTGCGCCCAGCACTGCATTCAGCTTCATTTTTGACCCCTTCTTTCTAACGTCCTGAAAGTTTTGTTCTACTCTTGGTATGAACCGCCGTTATATTTATAGTAAATGGCGGGCCATTTCGGATTGGGATTTACTTCAAATCCCGAAAGGTCGATGGTTTCTGTTGTTTCGTCCGCTCGTAATTTCCTGCCTATAACAACATGGCGGGAGGGTTCCCACTCGTAGGAACAGGTCGAGAGCGTAATGAACTTGTCGTCCTCGTTTATGTCTATTCCCGTAATGAAATGGCTTCTTTCGGTAATTTCCTTCTTGAAAGTTTCAAACGGGTGTTTGTCGTTGAATTCAATGTAGTTCTGGTAGTCGAAAACATAGCCGTTGTCGTGTTCCGGCTCGGTGTTTATAACGAATGACGCCACAATGACGTACGTACTCTGTTCATAAATATTGTCAAAGTATATGAACGGATTTTTCAGCCAGTATTTCGGGTCCCACTTGTAATAGTCAAGTTCGCCGAACATTGTTCCGTCCCGCTGATTGTGACCGTAAAGCACGATATTGTCCGACTGGAGGTCGGCATAATCGCTTACATTGTCGCGGAAATCCGCAAATACCGTTCCGCAGGAACGGGTCTGGTTGTAAATGTTCTTTTTAAGGTAATAGTCATTGTCGGTGTACTGGACTACCGCCTCGTTTACGCAGTTCGGAATGGAAACATATCCCACATAATCGGGGTTTATTGCAAGCATTTCATCTGCAAAGGGAAGCGTAACAAGGGGCGGTCTTACCACCTCGCCGTCACTGTCAAGAACAGTGGTGACTGTTCCGTCAGGAGAGGCTTCGGCGGATTGATTCTGGTCATAAATTACCCGCTTATCCATTATATCGTTGTGGTTCTGCTTGGCTTCAAATATATGATAGAAGTAAACTCCGAGAATGATTCCGCAGACGATAAGCGCCAGAATTGCCGCAAGTGCGATGATCTTGCTGACGATTTCGCTTGAACTGTCGCCCCGCATGGGAATAAAGGTTTCCGCAAAGCTCTTTTTGGGCTTTTTCTTTTTCTCAGGCGTTTTATATCTTGGAGCAGAGCGGACTTCGTCCGACATTGCCATTGTCTACCCTTCCTTTCCTGAATTTGTCATACACATATTTTTCTTAAACGGCTGTTTCCGTTTCACTGCCCTCCTCGGGAGGCGGCGGCTCGGTAACGGCTCCGCTTTCCGATTCGGAACTTTCCGAATCGGAAATGCTTGTTTCCGTTTCGGAAGCCTCGGTTTCCGTCTTTTTGGATTTTTTCTTTGTGGTTTCCGCTTCGGATTCGGAAGTTTCCGCCTCTGTCTTTTTGGATTTTTTCTTTGTGGTTTCCGCTTCGGATTCGGAAGTTTCCGCCTTTTTCTTCTTTGTGGTTTCTTCGGCTGTTGTTTCGGCAGTGGTTTCTTCAGGCGGGGAAATGGATATGCCCTTGCTCTTTGAACCGCTTCCCGAATTGCTCTTGCCGTTGGATTTTGCCCACGTTGCGAAAGAGCCGTTTTCTTCTTCCACATCGGAATCGTCAATTACTTCAGGTTCAGCCGTATATGTGGGGTCGCCTGTTATGATGGCGTCCCAGTCTACGCCTGCGGCGTTGGGATTCATATATGCGGAAGAAAAATCATAGTCCTCCACGGATTCGCCGTCGCGGAGTTTCCTTGCGAAAACCACGAACCGCGAGTCGGTGAACTCGTTTGAACAGGTGGAAAGGCACAGCAGCTTATCACCGAACTTCACGTCCACGGGCGAAATTATCTGATTCCGCTCCTGAACTTCGTTCATGTACCAGTCGAATGTGCTTTCATCGTTAAGAGTCTCGATATAATCATGATAGTGGAAAACTTCGCCGTTGCTGTCCTGATTTTCGTAAACATTTGTCACAAAGAACCCGTAGATAAGGTAAACTCCCGCTTCATACTCGGTGTTGAAGTTTACAACGGGGTGTTCGCGGTAAAATTCCACATTCTGCTTGTATTCTTTCAGGTTTCCGAACATTGTGCCGTCCTCCTGATTGTGACCGTACAGCACGATATTCGGGGAAATGTAGTCTTTGTCCGCGGTGCATCGGTAGTCCATGAAAACCGTTCCCGCCTTGTTGTAGCCGCCCGAAATATTCACTTTAAGATAGTAGTCGTTGTCCTTGCCCTGAACTACGGGTTCGTGAATATCACAGCCCTCAACTTCAAGGTAGCCCACATAGTCCTTGTTTATCTTCTTGAAATATTCCGCAACGTCAAAATTGTGCTGTGCGATCTCCTCCTCGGTGGGAGCGACCGTCTGAACGTTTCCATCCTCGTCAATATATGTTGCCACTGTGGTGGTTATGACGCTTTTTGCCTGTTCCTTGACTTCCTGCGCGGCTTTTGACTGTATCAGCGTGCTTATAAGCATAACTCCCGCGCCTATGAAAACTATCATCGCCGCAAGAAAGATAATTTTTCTTATTATTTCGCCTATTCCGTCGCCCTTGACGGGGAAAATTCCTTTCAGGAATTTTTTTATCCACCTGTCGTTTACGTCCTCTGTTTCGGCGTCTTGGGGGATATTCTCCTCTTTGGGCGGTTCGGCTGTTTCGGTGGCTTTTTCGGGCATTTCCGTTTCATTTTCCATAATTTCGGGGGCGATCTCCGCCGCCGTTATTTCCTGCGGCACGCCGTTTTCTTCCCATGTGGCGGCTTCGGGTTCGTCTGTTTCGGTTTCTTCTGTTTCAATGCTGTCCGTATCGTCATTTTCAGGAGAAACTTCTTCCGCCACAAGTTCTTCCTCCGCCGTATCTTCGGGAATATCCTCATCATTGTCAAGCGTTATATCTTCGGGGGAAATGCTTTCTTCTTCCTCATCGACCGTCATATCCGCGTCTTTTGGAACTTCCGAATCGAAAAGTTCCGCGGGGGCAAACATGGGTTCGGGCGAAAAACCGGCGGAAATATCCTGTTCCTCTCCGTCCTCGTAATTGTCATACTCCGGGTCTTCCGCAGTGTTTTCCTGTTCGGGAACTTTGCTGTCGGAGCTTTCCTCGGAATCGTTTTCCCCGGGACCGTCTGCGCTTTTCTGTTTATATTCTTCAAGTATGTCATCAAGAGTAAATTTCTTATCATCAGACATTGAAACGACCTCTGTTATCTGCCGTAAATGAAACTGTAGTCGGGTTCAAGCATATCCATATTGATTTCCGCCTTGGAAGTGTCCACTTCGGCGCTTTCTCCGTCACGGACGCGTCTGCCTATGACAACGAATCTTGACGGCTCAAACTCGTTTGAACAGGTGGAAAGGGTCATGAACTTGTCGTCCTCGTTGAAATCCACACCCGTATTAACGGCAGTCCTCTCCATTATATTTTCCTTGAACTTCTCAAAGGAACGTTCTCCTGCGAAGTTCACATAGTTATGGTAGTCAAAAATCACGCCGTCCCTTGTCTGGTAGGGTTCTACCTCAATGACAAAAAGGGCGATTATCTTGTATGTATAGTCCTGATAAAGACTGCTGAAGCTGAATGTGGGGTTTTGCAGGTAGAAATCGAAATTTCCCGTGCTTTCTTTTTTTATCTTGTACTTTTTCAGCGTTCCGAACATACTCAGGTCAGCCTGATTGTGACCGTAAACAATGACGTTGTCCGTCTGCTTGTCTTCGTAATCGTTTATTACACAGCGGTAGTCAATGTATATCTGCCCCGCAATATTGCGGTTTCCGTAGAAATCCTTGTCAAGGTAGTAATCGTTGTTGTCCGTCTGTACCACAACATTGTCAATGTTCGTTCCGGGAACTTTTATCCAGCCCGCCGTGTCGGGATTTTCCTCCACAAAGCTTTCAATATTGGAAAGCATGACCAGCGGAGGCGGTTCTGTTTCGGTGACCGTGGTTTCCGTTTCGGGCGGGGCGGTGGTCGCCTCGGTGATAACTAACGGCTCATTGTGCATTTCCCGCTGTCTTTCGATTTCAGCGCGGTTCAGCGCCTGTTTTATGAAATATACTGCAAGGGTAGTGACCGAAACAGCCAGAACCACCGAAGCAATTATAGTGACAAGCTTTTTTGAAGTCATGGGAAAACACCTACCTATTGTAAATTACGTTCCAATCAGGCTCTTTGGCGTCAGGATTCAGATATGCCTGCGAAACGTCCACCGTTTCGTCCTCCCCCTCCCGTACACGCCTTGCAAAAACGGCAAATCTGGAGCCAGAAAACTCATTGGAGCAGGTGGAAAGCGTAAGGAACTTGTCTCCGTATTCCACATCAACAGGTGTGATTATCTGGGTACGGAGCATTACGTTCTGTATAAAATCATCATATTTTTCCTTAGTGTCAAAATTCAGCCTGTTGTGGTAGTCGAAAACATATCCGTCCGCCGTCTGGGATTTCAGAGTAGGCGTTACGAAATACGCAAATATCTTGTAAACGTCCGTTCTGTAGTTTGAACTGAAAATTATAACAGGGTGTTCAGAATAGAAGTCAATATCCTTTTTGTAATATGCAAGGTCGCCGAACATGGTTTTGTCTTTCTGATTGTGACCGTAAATTATCAGATTGTCCGAACGTTCATGGGCGTTGAGAACATTCCGCATATCAAGGAAAATCGTTCCCGCCTTGTTGGAACTTCCGTCAAATGCGGTTTTCAGATAGGCTTCGTTGCCGTCGGCAGTCTTTTTCTGGACTACAGGCATGGAAATATTCGTGCCGTCTATCTGAACCCAGCCCACGGTGTCGGGATTTATTTCCAGAAGTGCTTTTGCGCTGTCAAGAAGTTCCCCGCCGTTGTCGCCCGGGCTGATATAGGTGTAATAAAGTTCTTTCAGCGAACTGTTGAGGCTTTTGGTGCTCAGGGAAAGCCGCAGTTCATTTGCCAGAATAAGTCCGCAGGCTATAAGCACAAGCACCGCAAACTGTGTGAACAGCTTGCTTGCGACTTCCTTTGCGCTGTCGCCTTTCTGTATAAGCAGCCAGTGACCGCGCATTCTTTTCTTCTTTGCCTTGACGGCTTTTTTATAAGCCTTGCGGGCACTTCCCGAAAGTGCCATGAACTTCCTCCAATTAACAAAATTTATCGACACTATCCGATAATATAATAATACACTTTTTTCTCCGAATCGTCAAGGAGATACATATAATTTTCAGCTTCCGGCGGCATTTTTCATCTGCTTTTCACAAAAATGTCCGATAAATTTAAGAAATTTTCAAAGAATTATTCTAATTTTACGACTTTCAGTTCCGTATCGCGGACGGCTTCGGCGATAAGCGGTTCAAAATCGAAAGAATTCTGCGCCTTTTCCACCTCCGCGGGAACGGGTCGGGTCTTGGGGTGCTTCGGAGTGAAAACTGTACAGCAGTCCTCGTAAGGTTCGATGGAAATGTCAAATGTATCAATTTTACGGGCAATTTCCACAATTTCCGTTTTATCCATTCCGATAACGGGGCGGAAAACGGGCATACGGCACACCGCGTCGGTGCAGACGATAGCCCCCATGGTCTGGCTTGCCACCTGTCCCACGCTTTCGCCTGTAACAAGCGCCTGAATTTCCTTTTCTTCGGCGATACGCTGGGCGATTTCCAGCATAAGCCGCCGCATAATTATGGTGAAAAATTCCTCGGGGCAGTTATCCCGGAGCGTCTCCTGAATTTTCGTGAACGGCACGCAGTAGAAAGCTATATCCCCGCAGTAGGGGGTAAGCTTTTCGCAAAGCCGCTCCACTTTCATTCTTGCCCGTTCGGAAGTATAGGGCGGGGAAACATAATGTACGGCGGAAAGCTTCACTCCGCGTTTTGCCATCATATATGCGGCGACGGGGCTGTCTATTCCCCCCGAAAGCAGCAGCAGCGCGCTTCCCGAAGTTCCCACGGGGATCCCGCCCGCGGCTTTGAGATTTCCCGCGTGGATATATGCGGCGGTGTCCCGTATTTCAACGGTAACAACCATCTGCGGGTTCTTCACATCAACGGTAAGGTGCGGGTATGCTTCAAGAATACGTCCGCCCAGTTCCATGCAGATCTCGGGGGACTTCATGGGAAATTTCTTATCCGAGCGTTTGGCTTCTACCTTGAAAGTGCGGGAAATTTCCGCCGTTTCTTTGATATACTCGATAGCCTTGCGGGAAATTTCTTCAAAGTCCTTTTCCACTACAGCCGCTTTGCAAAGCGCAGCCGCGCCGAAAACCTTTGCCCCCCGCTCTACGGCTTCGTCAAGGTCGATGTCCTCCGACATGGGAATTGCGTAAATAGTTGACTGCGCCCGCTCATACCCGAATTTTCCCAGCGGACTTAATCTATGTTTAAGGTTGCGGATAAACGCGTCCTCGAAACTCCGTTTGTTAAGACCTTTGAGGGCAATTTCCCCCTCTTTGAAAATAATCAGCTCTTTCATATTGTCTCCTTATTTTTTCTTTTTGGCAAGCGACATATACCCGTTCTGAAGGGCGTTCACAAGCAGGTCAATTTCTCCCATTGTGGTAGTTCTTGACAGCGAGACTCTTATTGCGGAATCCGCCAGATCGTCCGAAATTCCCATTGCCGTCAGCACCGAACTATGCGCGCCTTTTGAACACGCCGAACCGCTGGAAACGTAAATTTCGTTTTCTTCCAGATAGTGGAGCATAGTTTCCGAACGTATTCCCTGAACGGAAAAATTTGTTATAAACGGCGAACAGCTTTCCGAGTCTGAATTTACCGTTACAAAATCAAGTTTTGACAGCTTTTTGAGAAGATATTCCCGAATCTGCTCCGCGTTTTCGTGGGCAACTTTCATTGTGGGCATAAGCGCCCGCACCGCCGCCCCGAAACCTGCTATAAGCGGCACTGATTCCGTTCCGCTGCGGAGACCTTTCTCCTGACCGCCGCCCAGAAGCAGCGGGGCAATTCTTATTCCCTTGCGGATATACATGGCCCCCACGCCCTTGACAGCATGGACTTTGTGTCCCGAAACCACCATTACGTCCGCGAAAAGTTCCGCGGACTTGATTGGCATTTTCATAAACGCCTGAACAGCGTCGCAGTGGGTCACACATTCGGGAAATTCCCGCTTTACCGCGGAGAAAATTTTCCGCACGGGCTGAACAGCCCCCGTTTCGTTGTTTACAAGCATACAGGAAGCAAGACAGGTGTTTTCGTCCACGGCGGCAATAAATTCGTCAGGGTCGATAATCCCGCCCCGTGACGGCTTTACGCGGATAACTTCAAATCCGTCGTTTTCTTCAAGATACTTTACAGGTTCGGCAACGGAGGGGTGTTCCAGTGCGGAAACGACTATCTTCTTCTTCCGCTTGCCGTAATTCTTTGCCGCTCCGAAAACAGCCGTATTGTTGGCTTCGGTAGCCCCCGAAGTGAAAGTTACGCACTGGGGGTCGCAGACTAACGCGGCGGCGATGGCTTTCCGCGCCTCGGTCATGTTCTTTTCGGCGGTAATGCCCATTCCGTGAAGTGAGGAGGGATTCCCGTAGTCCTCCACCATATTCTGAAAAACTGCCGATACCGCAGGCTCGCAGGGGCGCGTTGTCGCTGCGTTATCAAGATAAACAGCCATTTTCAACGTTCCTTTCGTTCTTATTCGTCCAGAAACGGTCTTACCGCCGCTTCGATTTCCGTCAGCGAATGCACTTCCGGAACTTTATGGTCTATCGTTCCGAAACCGTACGCCGCGTGTATGAAAGTTACTCCCGCTTCTTCCGCGGAATCGCAGTCGCCTTGGGTATCGCCTATGTAAACGGCTTTTTCCAGACCGTTCCGTTCCGAAACAAGGCGGATATTTCCCGCCTTTTCAAGACCGCTGCCCCCGGGACATTCGGTGTCGGCGAAATATTTTTCCAGCTTGTGGTATTCTAAAAAAACTTCTATATATCCGCTCTGGCAGTTGCTGACGATGAATAATTTATACTTTTCCGAAAGTCTTGCAAGGACGTTTTCCAGTTGTGGGAAAAGCTTTCCGCCGTGGGAAAGCAGATAGCGGTTCTCGTTCTCGCAGCAGTCTTTCATAATATCCATGCGCAGTTCGTAGGGAATGTCAGGCATCATAAGCTCCGCTATCTTTTCAAGGGTCTTGCCCATGTAGCCCTGCATATCCTTTACTGTTATCTGCAAATCTGTTTCCGGACGGCGCGAAAGCACCTCGTTCCACGACTTTACAACCTGCTCCGAGGAATCCCACAGCGTTCCGTCCAAATCAAAGATTATTCCTTTATTTGCCATAAAATACCTACTTTTTCAATTTTGTTTCTTCCGCGTCGATAATGCTCATAAGTTCCGCCACCGCCTTGTTGCTTCTTGCTTTCTTGGGCGGGGCAAGGGTCTCCTTGGGAAGAACGGCATTTTCGGGGATAGCGGCTTTCACGGCAGGTTCGGGCTTTTCCTCGGCGGGGGTATATTTCTTGTCAAAATATGTCTTGACGCTTTCGTTGAATGTTGCAGGCTTTTTGGGGGAATCGGTCTGTTCCTGAACGGCGGCGATACTTTCGGGAATGATATTGCTAAGGTGCGGCGTGAAAACCACAGGCTCGCTCTTTTCTGCGTTTGATTCAGGAGCGTACTTTTTGAAAAATTCGTCCGCGGCGGGGTGTTCGCTGACTATTCGTGTAGGTCTGTTGATGTAAAGGTCATCCTTGGAAACGGCTTTGGCGCCCACTGCGGCGGGTTCTTTCTGCTGCTGTCTTTCCTTGGAAATGCGGTCATATGTATACAGCGGCGAACTGTTCGCCGGAGTGGTATCGGGCTTACGTTCCACATATGCGGCTTTGCCCCTGCCGTCAACGGAAAGGACTTTCTCCGGCGGAAGTTCCGCCGCCCGTTCTTCCTTGTAAGCGGTGACACCCGGCTGATTGAGTTTTGAGAAGTTTCCTGTAATGTCCTCAATGAATTTAGGCTCGGAAAATGTCACCGGCGACGGGGAATCCTCGTCACGGGAATTTATGAACTCGTCTATGTCGTCAAGGGAAGCGGCTTCGTCCTCAAGTCTATGTATACTTAGTATTCTTGCGACCTGAACGGCTATTATGAATATCAGCGGAATTACCACGGCTATGATAATTCCCACCGTTGACGAAGCAAAGTCGATAAACGACCCGAATCCGTCTATCTGCCAGACAGCCTTTGCGATTACCGCGTCAGTGCCTATGCGGAAAGTTTCGTTTTCCTGCGCGGTGTCAAATTTCACCACATAGAACTTCTGCCCGTCCTCCTCCTCGATACGGTCAACGCGGATAAGAGCGGTGCTTTCGCCTATTTTGCAGAGAATAGCCGAGCCCTCGGTAATGCTTTCATTCTCCGAAGCCTTTGCTATGATAAGGGTATTTGCGGGGATATTGGGCTGCATATTGACAGCCTTTGTATTATAAAAACTGTACCCGAACAGTGAGACTGCGCTGTTCTTATTCTTGAACATGAAATTGAAAGCCAGCATGGTTACCATTACCAATACCAGAATAACAATAAGGATTATCTCAACCACAGTGAAAGCCGAAACTTTTTTCTTAGTTCTTGACATAAATATCCTCCGATAGCAAAATTTGTCAAAAAAGTTCTTTTTTAGGCGGGTTACAGCCCGAATCGACACTTATAATAACATTATAACATATAATTCTGTAAATTTCAAATAAATTTGAAAATTTCTCTTGACTTTTTTTCAAAATACATATATAATAATATATGTCATTATTGCTGGAATAGCTCAGTTGGTAGAGCAGCGCATTCGTAATGCGCAGGTCGCGTGTTCAAGTCACGTTTCCAGCTCCACCAAGCTGAAGCTTGGAGGCATATGTTCTTTACGAAGTGTTCTTGTGTCTCCAAGTTTAGCTTTAACTGTTTACGTTTTGCTTTAACTTGGCTGTAGAGTCAAGCTGTAGCTTGGAGGCATATGTTCTTTACGAAGTGTCATTAAGTCTCCAAGTTTAGCTTTAACTGTTTAAGTTACGCTTTAACTTGGCTGTAGAGTCAAGCTGTAGCTTGGAGGCACATATTCCTTGCAAAGAGAGTATAAACTTTCAGGCTTAGCTTTAACTGTTTTTAAGTTACGCTTTAACTTGGCTGTAGAGTCAAGCTGTAGCTTGGAGACGTATATTCTTTGTGAAGTTTTCCTGTACCTCTAAGCTTAGCTTTAACTGTTTACGAAACGACCGTTCTGACAAAAATTTACACAAACCCGCGTTGGCTTTCAGCGCGGATTTTTATTACCCGTGCAAGGAAATTATTCCGTTTTGCGGCATAATATAATATTGACCGCGGAGCATGATTCCGCATATTTTACGAAAGGACAGCTTATGATAAAACTGCTTACACGAATTTTTATAAAGGACAGCGAAAATGTCACGGATAAAAACGTCCGCCGCGATTACTGTATTCTCGGCGGAGTGCTGGGCGCAGCCTGCAATCTGTTCCTGTTCGCTCTGAAAATTATTATAGGAACGTTCATGAACAGTATTGCGGTAACTTCCGACGCGTTCAATAACCTTTCAGATATGGGCAGCTGCATGGTTGCCATAATCGGCGCAAAAATGTCCAGCCGGCTTCCCGACCGTGAACACCCCTTCGGACACGGGCGGATAGAATATATTTCCTCGCTGATAGTGTCGTTCATAATACTTCTTGTAGGTTTTGAACTTCTCCGCAGCAGCGCGGATAAAATGATACACCCCGAAACCCTCAACCTCAGTGCGGTAATGGTAATTATCCTTATTGCGTCGCTTTCGGTCAAGTTATGGATGTACTTCTGCTACAGTTTCATAGCGAAAAAGATAAATTCCACCGTTATGAAAGCCACTGCCAAGGACAGCATAAACGATGTCATTTCCACATCGGTGGTAATACTTTCCGCAGTCGTGGGATATTTCCTGCCGTTCAGCATAGACGGCATTGCGGGAATTGCCGTTGCCGCTTACATTATGTACGGCGGACTGAACCTTGCAAAGGAAACCATTGACATTCTCCTCGGACAGCCGCCCGCCCGCGAAGTTATAGATTCGCTGGAAAAGATACTTTCCGACAAAAAGGAAATTGTTGGTATACACGACCTGATAGTTCACGATTACGGACCGGGGCGGGTTTTCGCCTCCGTTCATGCGGAAGTTGCGGACGATTCCAACATAATAATTATACACGATGTAATAGACGGAGCGGAGCGGGAAATTCTCAGCAAGACGGGTATACAGATAGTAATACACGTTGACCCTGTTCCCGTGAATGACGAGCGCGCCAAGAGTATCCGCCAATCGGTAACGGAATGTGTAAACAGCATTGAACCCACGGCGGCAATTCACGATTTCCGAATAAACGACGACGGCGGCAGCATATTTATAACATTTGACATGGTGATAAAAAGCACCTGCGAGCCTGCGGAAATTTCGGAAATTACCCGAAAAATTACAGAAAGTATACAGGCTCTTGATAAGAAATACAAACCTGTTATAACGGTAGATGAGTTTTTTAATGAATGAAAATATACGGACTGTAAAATGCGGTGACAGAACGGTCTCCTACATTCTGACCCGCAAGAAAGTCAAGAACATCAATTTAAGAATAAAGCCCGACGGGCTGGTATACATCAGCGCGTCGGGACGTGTTCCCATAAAGTATATAGAAAATTTTATCCGCGAGAAAAGCGAGTTCATACTGCACGCCCTTGACAGGTTCGCCGAACGCGGACCCTCGCCCATGCTTCCCGAGGACATAGGCGAATTTAAAAGCGGTGACTTAATAAAATTCTGGGGTGCGGACTGCACGCTTGAAATAAAGGTTTCGGAGAACCGCCGCGAGGGGGTCTCCATGAACGGCGACATTCTGACGGTGAATGTGTTTTCGCCCGACCGTGCGGTGAACGTTCTCAAGAAGTTCTATGCGGAGCAGACCAAGTCCGCTTTTGAGGATATGAACCGCAGGACTTGTTTAATGTTCCGTGCAAAGGGTTACAGCGTGCCCTTTGCGGAAATGCAGATACGGAAGATGACCTCGCGCTGGGGAAGCTGTCATTTTTCCAAAGGGAAAATCGTAATGAACAGCCGTCTTGTGCTTTATCCCGACATTTGCGCGGCGTATGTGTTCGTACACGAATATGCGCATTTTGTAGTTCCCGACCACAGCGGGAAGTTTTACGCCGTGGTGGCGGACATTATGCCTGACTACAATATCTGCAGAAGAATACTGAAAGAATGACAAGGCTGAACCTGTAATAGAGTTGAGAGTTAAGATGCCCCATCCCCTGCTCCTCCCAATGGGAGCAATGTCATCAACTTAAGAGCGTTGATTCTGATGGAACTTAGCGGAATAATGCTTTTTGTGTCTAATAAAAGATCT
>CANRFB010000017.1 GCA_947629785.1 uncultured Clostridia bacterium
AACCCACGGTCCCTTGCGGGATCACCGGTTTTCAAGACCGGCTCCTTAAACCACTCGGACACCTCTCCGTATAAGCCGTTACACGGAAAGCTTCCGCAGACTGACGACTTATATATTTTACCACGTTCTCTGAACTTTGTCAATAGTTTATGTAAAATTTTTTCGGGAAATTTTTTCTTCCGCAAGTTTTTCTATTTTTTGGATAAGGATTTCCCGCTTATTTTCCAGTTTTTCGTTAATAACGTCCTCTAAGAGCGCTTCAAGGACCGCTCTTATCTCCGCGCCCTCAAAACCGCGTTCCATGACTTCTCTTCCCGAAACCGCAAGGTCGGTGACTTTCAGGCAATCGTCCGCATCTATAAGTTTTACCGCACGTTTCTGCATATCCTCTATTGCACGGACGCGTTCAAAGCAGAAACTGCACTTCGCTCTGTTATCGCCTTTCATAACTTCCATAAGCAGGAAAAAGTCCTCTTTCCCCACCTTTGAAAGCAGTTTGCGGACGACCTTGTCGTCATTCACCGGAGTGACATAATGGAATTTTATCAGCTTTTCGGTCAGGGCAATCGTTTTTGACGGGAATTTCAGCCGTTTCAGGATATGCGAAGCCATTTCCGCGCTTATATTTTCATGACCCTTGAAATGTCCCCGTCCGTTTTCGTCCAGAGTAAAGCACCGGGGCTTACCTATATCGTGCAGGAAAAGCGCAAGGCGCACTTCGGGAACGGCTTTGGAAAATTCTACCGCATAAGCCATATGTTCCCAGACGTCATAGGCGTGGTATCTGCTGTGCTGTTCAAAACCGACACAGGGCGTGATTTCGGGGATAAGCACTTCCAGCACCTCGTGATAAGCCGAAAGCACCTTATGGGGATATTTTCCGTTCAGCAAAAGTACAAGTTCCTTTGAGATCCTCTCCGCGGCGACTTCTTTCAGCAGGTCTTTCATGTTTAAAATCGCCGCAGACGCCGCTTCGTCAATTTCAAATCCCAGTTCCGAGGAGAAACGCAGGGCGCGCATTATCCGCAAAGCATCTTCATCAAAGCGCTTTTCCGGATCGCCCACGCAGGAAAGTTTCCGCCTGAACAGGTCATTCTGCCCGCCGAAAATGTCAATAAGCCCCGTTTTCGGATTGTAAGCCATGGCATTTACGGTGAAATCGCGTCTGGAAAGGTCATCGGAAAGGCTTTCCGAGAAGTTCACTTCATCGGGGCGGCGGTGGTCGGAATACTTTCCGTCTACGCGGAAAGTGGTTATTTCCACGTTTTCCCCCTCTGAAAGTGCCGTAACCGTTCCGTGCTTTATTCCGGTATCAATGACAGTATATCCCGAAAGGCAGTCTTTTATTTCCTCCGGTTTAGCAGAAGTGGTAATATCGTAGTCTTTCGGCGTGTTCCCAAGTATGGAATCCCTCACACAGCCGCCGACAATATATGCTTCAAAGCCGCCTGCCTCTAATTTTTCAATTATTTCCATAATATTCCGAGGAATAAAAATTTCCATGTCTATCACTTCCTTGGCAGAATGTTTACCGTAAACACATGAATATAGTATAACATACTTTCCCGCACATTTCAAGCAAATTTTTATTGCGGGCGGCAGAATTATTTCAGGATAACGGCAGACAATATTATGAAAGGAAATTCTTATGAAAAAGCTTCTGCTTACGGGTCTGATAATTTACCAGATAATTGCCGCATACACGGCTTCGCTTTTCTACACCGAAACCATGGCGTATATCCCGCCGGAATGCGAAAGGGCGGATATTTCCCGAATAATACAAAAAGGCGCGGGAAACCTCACGGAGGAGGACTATCTTGCCGTATTCGGGCAGACAGGGCTTGGAAAGCCCGCAGTTGATTCTCTGGAAAGCCTTGAATTGCTTTTGGATTATCAGGAAAATTACTTTGTGCCTGCGGAATTTGACTGCAAAAGGAATTCGCCCATATCCTGCGAGGAACGCATAACGGGCGTTCCCGCGAAACTTGCACCGCTTCAGGACGGTGACATACTTGTAACGAACTGTTCCCACGTTCTGAGCTGGCGGAACGGTCACGCCGCCATAGTGATCGACGCCGAAAAGGGCATTACTCTTGAAGCGGTGGTCATAGGCATGGATTCCAAGACCCAGAACGTTTCCAAATGGACAAAATACCCTAATTTTGCCGTTTTAAGGTTAAAGAACGCAGACGAAGCGGAGCGGGCGGCAATTGCCGCCAATGCCATGGAACATCTCAACAAGATTCCGTACAATGTATTTTCGGGGTTTTACCCTGCGAAATACTGCCCCGCGGACAAGGTATCGGGGACCCAGTGCGCGCACCTTGTGTGGCTTGCATACGCCTACGGCGGGTACGACATTGATTCCGACAAAGGGCTTATTGTCACGCCCAACGACATACTCCACAGCGGATATTTTGAAATAGTCCAGACCCACGGAATGGGTTGAGGCAACACCGCACAAAGGCTGCCTTAAATTACCTCGCTGCCGTTTATTCTCAGGCGGAATTTTATGCCGAGGAACTCACCCGCCCGTTTGCAAAGCAGCATTCTCTGTAAAAATATCTCAAAATATTCCATTACCGAGGAAATATTATTGTCAATGACAAGTTCCAGAATAAGTTCCGATTTATCCGTGCTGAACAGCAGGTCGGACTTTTCCACGGCGTAATTCACCCTGTCGTGAATGTCGAAACTCCGCATATCGGCGTTGCGGACCCTGCTTCTTCTTACGTCGGTCTTGTCGCCGATTATAAGAGCCGCGCTTATGGGGTTCAGGGGCTGGGCGGTGGATTCGTCATGATTGCCTATGGCGGAAATCACGGCGCATATTTCCTCCGCGGGCATATTCAGGTTATCAAGAAGTCTGAACGCCATTACCGCGCCGCTCTGGGCGTGGTCGATGCGGTTCACCACGTTGCCTATATCGTGGAGATACGCGGCTATCATTCCGAGTTCCACCGTTCTTTCGTCGTAATTCAGGGCAGAAAGTATCATTTCCACGGTGGAAGCGACCTTTTCCACATGGGCAAAGGAATGTTCCGTATACCCCTGCGCTTCAACGGCGGCGTCGGCGTTTTTTATATAAACGTGGATATCCGGATTCTGCTTTATATACTTATAAGTTACAATACTGCTCATAAATTTCCTCCCACAAGGCTGAGCCTTGACCCTTTCAGGCTTTATTTTGTTAAAATTCTGATATGTACCCGGCGTGCATGATGTAAAGTTAAATTTACAAAAATTTTCCTATTCATATAGGTGAAAACTTATATTTGCAGATTTTGCCTTGTGTCATGCACGGTATATATAAGCGGGAAATATCTGAATTTTGCCTGACTGGGTGCAGGCTCAGCCTGCTCTCAACTCTCAACTCTTAACTCTCAACTCTAAGTATAGCATATTATGAAAAATTCGTCAATTGTGATGTTTTGCTGAAAAATGACAAAAACTCTTTGACAAACGGGGACTTGTGTGTTATAATGAATAGTGGATCGTTGTCCCCGATCCCGTACAGATAAATCATATAAACGAAAGGTGGCTGCGCCTTGATAAAAAATCTGTCCGGAACTATTAAAAATTTTGTTAACGAAAATATAAAAATTATCCTTGTAGGACTTGTAGCTATATTGATGATAATTTCCACGGCTATAGTGCTTAGCCTGTACTTCGGCGGCGATGTTTCCAGACGCCCCGTCATTTCCGACATTCAGGGAAGCGCATATATCACAAGGAACGGAAAACGCTTTGCCGCCGACAAGAACGTCAGGCTTCTGAGCGGCGATGTGGTGGTAACCGAATCAAACGGAAGCGTCCGCATAAGCATAGACGATGACAAATACGTTTTTGCCGAACCAAATACTTCGCTTTACATATACTATACGGATATTGCGTCAAAGGGAGATATTTCCGTAAACCTGAACCGCGGCGCCGCTGTCTGCCGCCTTGACAACGAACTGAAAAGAAATTCCACATTTATGCTGAAAACCCCCAACGGCACTGTAGATGTGAGGGGAACCGTTTTCAGGGCAAAGTTTGACTTCCATGAAAATTATATGGGCTATGAAAACGTTATGATAACCGAAGTCCAGAATTTTTCCGGATCGGTGACCCTGCAGCTTTACGATATTTCGCAGCAGCCCTTTGACCTGCCGATGGTACTTGTGGAACGCACCTGCGCCCAGATGATAACAGCCAAAGACATCTGCCGTTACGGGTATCTGAATTATAACATTGATCTTCCCTCCCTTGGTGCGGACGCATTAAGAGAACTTGTCAAAGCCGAAAACGAAAACGGACTTGCTTTCACGGCGGACGAAATTACCACGGCTTTCCTTATGGCTAAAAAAGCAGCCGAAACGGAATCGGATTTCCCCGATGTGACGGAAACAACGGAAACTACGGTAACAACAACCACAACGACCGCCGCGGAAACAACCGTTACGGAAACGGAAACCGAAACCGATTTGCCGGAAAGCGAAACAGAATCGACCGGAACTACATTGGAAACCCACGTCTATACAACATATTCCGGAATAAAATGGTGGGAAATTACAGGAAATAACAATCCCGACATTCCGGAGGAAAACGAGGAAGATGATTTCCCCGACAATATAATACAGCCTGAAACTACTACAGAAGAAGTTTAAGATAAAAACGAAAGGAGTGGATCGTTAAACGATCCTGAAAGCTATGAAAGATTTTCTGAAAAATTTCAAAATACCGCTTATTCTGGGAGGGCTTGCCCTTGCGGCGGTCATCGCTACGATAATTATTATCACAGGCGGAATTTCTTCCGATGCAGGATTGTACATAACAGCCGCTTCCGGAAGCGTAAGTATCACAAATTCAAATTCCGATTCAAACGAAAGCGCCGCCACAGGTACCGCCCTTAAAACAGGCGATGTTATCACGATCGGCGATGATTCTTCCTGTACAATAACTTATAAGGGCAGGAAAAATTCCGAGGACAATTACATCATTCTCGGCGCAAATACCCAAGCCGTTGTTTCCGGTGAATTCAACGGCCGTGACGACGGAGAACTGTTTATACGAAACGGCAGCGTTCTCGCAAACTGCGCCGGCAAGTCACGTTCGGGGATAATAGTCAGGACTTCCGATTCTACCATAACCCTTAAAGACAGCGTTGCAAAAGTTTCCTACTACACAAACGAATTCAGTTCTTACACCGAATTATATACATTTATGGGAAATAATGTCATACAGCTTTATGACCAATTGGGCAACACCATCAATTCCCCCGAATACCAGTATCAGCAGACGTGGGGACGGATCATTTCCGATGAAATGCCCTACTTCCAGAATCTGAACAACTCTTTTGACCTGAAAGAACTTACCGTTTCCGACCTGAGAAACCTTATTACAATTGCAAATCTTATAGGTGATGATTTCCCGTATACGGTAAGCGAAATAAAGGCTGCCATTGAAGAAAAGGGCGAAGATGTTTCCGAACCTGAACCGTCCGTTTCCGAACCGCCGAGCGAGGATAATTCCGGAACGATACAGACGGCTGAACCGATCGAAACCACCGCTCCCTCCGAAACAACTCCGCCGCCGACAGCAACCACTCTTCCGGGATATACGACAGCAGCGCCCCAGACCCAACCTCCCGCAAGAACCGAAACTACAACAACCACTGCCGCTCCCCATTCCGAAACAACAACTGCCGAACGCACAGTGCATATTGTTACGGTAGTTATAGACGGCGAAGAAACCATTCAGGAAGTTCTCCACGGCGACAATGCGGTAAAACCCGCCGATCCCGTCATAGACGGACTTACATTCGTCGGCTGGGACAAATCCTTTGAAAATATTACCGCCGACACCACAATAACCGCAATATTCCAAGAAATTCCGTCAGGAAATACAGGCGGCAATAACGATAAGTTCCATACCGTTACTATTGTAATAGGCGACAGCACCGAAATTAAAATAGTAGGCGACGGTCAGTCCGCCGAACTCCCCTCCTCCGTCAGCGTGCCGGGATATATTTTCAGAGGCTGGGATAAGGATTTCACAAACATAACAAGTGATATTACAATAACAGCCATTCTTGAAAAAACAGGCACTCACACGGTAACATTTGTTGTAGAAGGAGTTTCTTACCCCGTTCAGGTAGACCACGGCGGAAACGCAGAACCTCCCGTATTCCCCACACAGGATTCAAACGGCAACCGTTTCATCGGTTGGGACAGGGATTTCAAAAATATTACAAGCGATACTACCGTTACAGCCATATTTGAAGAAGGTGCTGTTTACCATAATGTAACATTTATAATTGATAATCAGTTCTATTATCAAAAAGTAAAGGACGGAGAAGCGGCAGTTCCGCCATTCATACCGAATACCGACTCAAGTAATAACAAATTCATAGGCTGGGACAAAGATTTCAGCAGGATAACCGCAGATACGGAAATAACCGCAATATATGGTTACAGGCAATAATAGTAAAAGGGACGTTTCCGGACGTCCCTTTTACTATAGGCAGCACCGCACAAAGAACGCCTTACGGCTTTGCACGCCATCTGCTTGCATATTTTCCGGCATCTTGCACAGAAACTCCTTGACATACGGCAGTATGCCTGCGTCGTTTCTATACAATCTGCCGAAAAATCTGACTGCGCATCTGACGCACAATCTTTGTGCGGTGTTGCCTATACATAATGTATTAATAAAATATTTGTAGAATGTTGTTGAAAAATGAAGCAAAATTTGATATAATTTTAAAAACGGAGGCGGGATCTTGTGAACATACTCGGTATATTACGCGTTATAATTGATAATTTATTAGGCTATGACGCGCTTATATTTATCTGGGCGGGAATAACGCTTATTCTGTTCGTTAAAGCAAGGCAGAACTGTACAAAACTGAAACATTCGCTTATGGGAACTACCGTCACCCGCAGAGAAAACGCTTTCAAGCCCGAATGTCTCGAACCCGTGGAAAAGGCAAATGAAGCACAAATTATTGATATGCACTCTAAGCAGGAAAAATTTTACACGGCATTCATTAATATGACTTCCGCTTTCCCGCTGCTGGGAATGATAGGCACTGTTCTTGCGCTTCTGAATCTTTCCATAGACGGTTCGGAGGAAATGCTTACAAGCAATTTCTTTGTGGCGCTTACATCAACGTTCTGGGGCGCGGTCTTCGGAGTCTGCGCAAAAGCGGCGGATTGTTTCCTTGCTCCGAATATAGACGAAAACAACGAAAGATACCGTTTGTGCATAGAGCGGAACAATCTCGGTCCCGATATTGAAAACGCAGGTGAGGAAAATGAAGCGGAACAGAATATCACTTGATTTTACCTCACTGCTTGACATTACAATGATAATACTGTTCTGGTTCATGATAAAGTACAGGGCTTCCGCCGAGGAAGTTCAGGCAAAGGCGCAGGAGCAGATAGACAATATCCAAAGCGTTTCCGCACAATTAGAAGCGGACAGGGCGGATTTTGAAGCCGAAAAGCAGGAATGGTCACAAAAAGCAGACGCAGAAATGAAACGCATTGAAAATGCCGACAAAAACGCCGCTGTTAATCAGAAAGCCCTTGAAGCTCTTAACGATAATATCCTGCTGGATATTAAATTATCCACCGAAAAATCGGGAAACAAGTGGAAAAAGACAATTTCCGTTTATAACGGGAAAAACCATATCGGCGATATTGAATTTGAAAAGACAAGCGACACAGACATAACCGGAGAAATTTCTTCAATGCTTGAAGCCGCGGGCTTACAGCATGACAGCACAATAATCGGCATATTTATTTATGACGGAGATCAGTATGCAACGGCGCTGACGGTCAACGATATTATAAGATCAATAAGAAAAGTTTCAGAGGAATACCCGCAGTTCTACTGCGCAAGTATAAATATTTCGGAATGAGGTGCTTTTTATGAGTAAAGGTGAAAAGAAACGCGGAGGTTCATTTGCAATAATAGTGATGATACTGATCGTTATTATTGTCTTGCTGGTGATTTTCGGAAAGGGCTTCGGCTTAGGGGGAGGCAGCGGCGATGGGGATTCCGTTCCCGCGGCAGGTACGGTTTCCGAATCGGAAACAACTGCCGAGACTCCGGCAGAGACCGAAAACATAAACTACGTGGAAGTAACGGTTTCCGAGGATTCATATATTTACGAAAACAACACCGTAGAACTTCCCGAACTTATTGAAAAATTAAAGACCGCCGGCTGCGAAGTACATATCAATGTGGAAGATTCCGCAACTGCAAATGCCCTTGACCGGCTTCACACTGAACTTGACGGCAGCGGCATTGTATATTCGGACATAATTCCCGAAAATTAATGATTTCCCTATTGACAAATTTTATCTTATATGTTAAAATATTTACATAATTTGTATGCAAAATAATTTTTCGGAGGAATAACATGAACAAGGTTTTCAGAAGGCTTTTCAGCCTGCTCTCGGCAGTTATACTGACTGTTTCCCTTTGCGCAGTGTCCGTATCGGCGGCTTCACCAAAACTCAGCAAATCGTCTGCGGAAGTTTCCATAGGATACAGCATAACCCTTAAAGTCACAAACGCAAGCGGCACTGTAAAATGGTCGTCCAAGGACAGCAGTATCGCAGCCGTAAAATCTTCGGGAAAAGCTTCCGCCAAGGTAAGCGGCAAAAAGACCGGAACTACATATATTTATGCCAAAACAGGCGGCAAGACCCTTAAATGCAAGGTTACGGTGAAGAAATCATTTATTTCCGCTTCAAAAAGTTCGGTAAAAATAACCAAAGGGAAGTCTTCCTCCGTTACCCTTACGGTGAAAGGTTCTAAAGACATTTATGTCAATAACAGCGACAAATCCATCTGCACGACTTCGTGGGGCAAATGGGACGGCAACAAAATAAAGCTGAACATAAAAGCTCTTAAAACCGGAAAAGCTACCCTCACGGTCTACACAAAAAACTATAAGAGTTCCACCGCCAAAAAAATTACCGTGACCGTCAACGGCAGCGGAACCACAACAAAACAAACGACCGCAACACAAACACCGGCAGCGGTTCAGAATGAAGGGAACCCTTATTACGTAGAAATTGCCCCCGGATTTTTTATAATATTTGACGGAGGAGAACTGCCGGCAGATATTTCATCCGAAATTTCATCGGGTTCAACAGGCGCGGCGGCTTCCCCTGCGGAAATGGCTGACGAGGTCATCTCTATTGTAAACGAAAAGCGTGCCGAACAGGGACTTTCCGCACTGACAAAGGACGATACCCTTATGAGCGTAGCGGCAACAAGAGCAGCCGAACTGGTAAGCACATTCTCACATACCCGTCCCGACGGTACAGATTGCTTTACGGCGTTTTATGAAGCGGGATTCACAGGTTATGCCTTGGCTGAAAATATTGCCATGGGTCAGCGTTCGGCTTCGGAAGTTATGAACAGTTGGATGAATTCTTCCGGACACAAGGCGAACATTCTCAATTCGAGTTACAGCCGCATCGGAGTGGGCTGCTATCAATCCGGCGGAACATACTACTGGGTACAGGAATTTTCAAGCTGATTTTAATTGAATTACAAAGCAAAAGCAGTTTTCGCTGTTCCGGAAACTGCTTACTTTTATTCAAAACCAATTTTTGAAAGGCTGTATTATGAAACTGTCAGAAAAATTAATGAATTTCCCCAAAAGAACTATTACAAAAGACGAGCTTGCGGATATTATCGGAAACCGCAGCGATGAGATCATATTTAAAAATATAAAACTATGTGAAAATAACGGCTTGCTTAAAGCTATTGTCAGCTCCGGCACAAACGGAAATCTTAAATATCCCGTTTATATGAAATATCGCATAATTCCGCCGAAAAATGACAACAGCGATCTGCTTTCCGAAATAAGTTCGCTGCATATCCTTTTACAGAAAAACGGCGTCCTTTCAAAAAATCCAGAACTATACCGTTCCTACCGTAATGAACTGCGCTTGTTAAGCAATTACCTTTTCCGCAAAGGAACAGACGTGATATCCATATCCAGAAAAGAACGTTCATTTGAAATTTTCGGCGAAGAAAAGAAGCTTGATAAAACGGCTTTCTGCAATTTGCTTAAAAAGCTTGAAATTTCAGGCGAATTACTGGGATTTTACGATACGCCTGAATATTGTTTCCATGATTATATTCCAAAGCGAACGCCTGAAATGACTGTACTGATCTGCGAAAATAAGGATATATGGTTCAATATCCGCAGAATGATGTTTGAAAACAATGTTTACACGCTTTGGGGAACGTCTTTTGACGGCGTTTTATACGGCGAGGGCGGAAAAATAAGCGAGCCCCGTGCTTTGACCGAATATACAAAATTTCTCGGCGATCATAGTGTGAATTACCTTTACTGGGGAGACATAGACCGCGAGGGGCTGAACATTTTTATAAGACTTTGCAGGAACGATCCGGATATAAAAATATCGCTTTTCCTGCCTGCATACCGTGAAATGCTAAACCGCGCCGAAAATATCCCCGTTCCGCCAAGTGATGACAAGCGCGGGATCATGGAGGATTATTCGGAAATATATAAAATGTTCCCGGACAAATACGGTATCATGCTTAAAAATTCAATATCGGAAAACAAAAGAATTCCGCAGGAGATAATTTCATATGCGGTGCTTTTATCCGAAATGAGGTGATGTACTTTGCTGCGTTCCGACGTTGCGTCTCTGCTTAACGGATTTGACAGCAGAATGAAATTTATAAATATCGTGCGCGCCATACTTGATTACCCCATGCGGAATAATATACAGGAAATGCTGCCCGACAGGGAAATTCTTGACAATATTATTGTGATGGTTCTTGTTTACATAAAAGAACAGACTCTCGGCGGCGATCAATTATGCACAATGTCCGATATTGAAAATTTTCTTGAACAGCTTTCGCCGATACTTCCGGGCGAATATAATATTGATCATGCTGAACTTGCAAAATTCATTATGACAGATGTTCTCCGCAACAACGGTGTTCCTATGGAATATACTGCATTTGATCCCGGACGTGAACATTTTTTAAAGCAGCCGATCCGTCTTATACAAGAGCAAAAAAGCAGCTATCACCTTACGGACGATGCGTTTGATTTTCTGTTCCGTTCAAAAGAGATCGAGTCGGAACTGGATTATTCCGTAACAAGATTCCGTATGCAGGAATATATGAAACGTGATAATTACACACAGGCTCTGGATCAGAGCAGAGAACTTGTCAGCCGTATAAGAAACCTTAAAATAAGCATGGACGATTTTCTGCTGCGCTGCCGCGAACAGCTTTCAACAGTCACCGAAGACGCTTACGATTCAGTGATAATGCGTATACGGGCGCTTCTGACGGACGAAGAACAGGAACTTACAAATATCATCAAAAGCGCCGACGCCCGTGCCAAAAAACTTGATGAAGCCCTGCGAAGCGGTGTTGCTCCGGAATCGGCAAAACAACACCGTTCGGCACTCGGCGAAATTATCAAAAATATAAATCTTACGATCGGAGAACAGCGCGGACTTATAAACAAGCGTTATCAATTTCAGAATGAAGTCAGCCGCATACTTCAGGATCATTTCAGTTTCAGGCAGTTTGAGCGTATGCGTTTCAAAGAAGATATGCTTATTCCTTTGCAATATACGGAGAAAGGTCTTGAAAGTGCGGCTAAGTTCCTGCTTTTTCCGTTGACAAAGCCCGTGCTTGAACCGCGTTTCAGCATAGAAAAATTTTACGAAACAGAAATGCGGCTTTCAAATATTCCAGAAGATGACAGTTTGTCCGTTGACACTGTTGAAAACGATCCTTATGAAAAACTTATTTCGGAGCGCAACGAACGTTTTCTTGAAATTACACGCTTATTTTTTGAATTTGCCGGAACGCAGGAAAAAACATTCAGCGTAAGCAGCTTTGTTTCATCGCTTTCGGACGAATATCTGTTTGACCTTTGCGCCGATAATTCCCTGCCGAATGTGTTACTTTCACTTTACGAGATCGGTGATATTGACATTGAGGGCTGGAAAGCCTCGCGGGATCCTATTCCCGAACCGATGGGAGAATTTGAACTTGCATGGTGTTTAGGCAAAATAAATGAAACGCTTCTGAATATGCGGTCACTGCATTTTACAAAACAAAACAGGGTATTTTCCTTTTCGGCAGAACATGACGGAAATATCAGCAAAATAGATATGACCGATATTTGCGTGGAGGTGATAAGATGAACAGGAAAACCGCATTTGTTTTCCATGCGCTTATGAAAAACGGCTGGATAGACCGCCGCGAAGATCCTGCCGCATGGGAAGCATATCTTGAAAATGACGTTCCGGAAGAACTTAATGATCTCGGCATAGAAATCGGCTTTGACATTCTGCGGAAAGGCGACAGGCTTTATCTTATACCGACGCAGGATAATGATCTGTTTCTGAAAAACAACGTGGATTATCGCAGAGATATAAAAGCTTCATCAAATGATGTCAAGGTGCGGGATCTGTATCTTCTGAATTATATGGCGGTGTATATTCTGTATTTGTTTTTCAACGGTGACGGAAACGATCCGGCGTCGCGGGATTTTATGACAAAGGAAGCTTTTATCGAAGAATTTACCGTGCATTGCAGCAGCGTTACCGCAAGTTCCCCACAGGAAGAACAGAAAGATTACAGCGAAAATTTCCGCAATTTAGCGGAAGATTGGCTAAGCAAGCTCGAAGGTCAGGCTGATGAACTGCAATTCAAGACACGTTACGGCTGTCTTAACAGGTTACTGCAAAAATTCAAAGCAGACGCGCTTTTTGAAGTGAATGAACAGAACGAAATTCGCCCTACACGGAAGTTATCCGATCTTATGCCGTATTTTTTACGAAAAGACAGGATAACGGAAATAAACAACTGGATCGAAAAACAAAAGGAGGCAGACAATGCCGCAGATAAATAAAATTCGTATAGTAAATTTTCTTTTTAATAACAGACATCGTATGATACCCGATGATATTTACGATCTTGGCGATCCCGATGGAAGAAAGGCTCTGAATACGCTTATTTCCCTTATTAACGGCGGAGGAAAGACCGTGCTTATACAGCTTATGATGCAGCCTGTACTTCCAAAGGCAAAAGCGTCTGACAGAAAAATAGAAAGCTATTTTACCGAGCCGAAGGATCATTGTTTCGTGCTTCTGGAATGGACAAAGGACGGCAGTTCGGAAAAGCTTATGACAGGCATTTCAATTGCTGCGGCGCTTTCGGAGCGTTCGGAAAATGAACGGGAGCAAAGGATAAAATATTATACTTTTCTTGCAAATTATTCTGATTATTCCGACGGATATAATATTATCGATCTGCCGCTTTCCTATAATGAAAACGGAAATTTCCGCGCGGCTGAATATGATCTTGTACGCAAGGCAGCAGTAAAAAGCGGCGGCGTTCTGAAAACATTCAATTCAGATGAGGGAGCACAATGGCGGCAGACTCTTGAAGAATACGGTATTTATCAGGACGAATGGCGGAATATTATCGAGCCGCTTAATTCGGTTGAAGGCGGAATGACCGAATTTTTCAAGAAATTCCGCACATCGGATCAGCTTATAGATTCACTGCTTATTCCCGCTATAGAATGGCGGCTCAATGACGGACAGCATAAAAAGGAAAATTCCATGGCGGTCATGCTTTCGGGATATATCAGGCAGTACCATAGCGTTTCCGAACAGATAGAGCAGCGGGACATACTGAAAAAATATGTGTCCGATATTGATTCGCGCCGTGAATCCGTTAAGGGACTCTGGGACATTAACGATGAACGCGAAAAAGCCGTCGGTATGCTTTTCGGATTTTCAGCAGCGCTAAAATCGGAATGTTCCAACCTTGAAATTAAACAATACAATATTAATACAGAAATTGATAAACTCAAAAATAAATTACAGCATATCGAATTTGAAGAAGTTTCCGAAAATTATTATAATGCAAAGGAACACGCCGAAGAAGAAAATAAAAAATACATATCCGCCGAAGAAAAACTCAGCGAATTAAAAAATCTTTTAAAGGAAACAGAATGCAAACTCAATGCACAAAAAGCGGCAAAATTCTATAAGAAAATTCTTGAGGCAGAAAACAAAATAAAAGTTTTGGAAAACGAATTATCGGAAAACAAGAAAAGTGAAGAATATAAAAATCTTGATATTTTAGGTGCTTCCGTAAAATATCTTGCTGGGCGTGAACTTTCCGAATACGAACAAAAAGGCACTGCCCTGCAAACCGAATCCGAAGAATATAAAGAAAAGCAAAAGCAAGCAGATGAAATTCTCCAAAAAGCAGAAAAAGCCGAGAATGATGCGCAAAGCGAATTGGACAAGGCAAACGGAAGTTATGATACATATTGCCGCGAAACCGATTCACAGCTTGAAAAATCAGGGATAAAAGTTATCAGGAATTTTACCGGAAGTCTGCCCGAACCCGAATTGCAGGAATATCTTTCAAGTGCGGAAAAAGAATTATCCGATATTGAAAATAATATCCGCGAAATTTCGGACAGAATAAATATTCTCCGTGAAAGAAAAGATAAAATTCCCTATGAAAATTCAGAGGTCAGGACAAGAAAAAGCGAACTTGAAAGGCAGCGTTCCGACGCGGAGGAAGAACAGCGGAAATATGATTCTCTTGACGAAGAAATGCGGAAGATATGCAGTCTTTATAATCTCCGTGAGGAAAGCAGATTTTCGGACAGCGTAAAGGAATATATTTCGGAATGTATCCGCAAAGTTCAGAATGAACAGCGGCAGAATGAATTTCTTCTGCGCATGAAAAATGAGGAAATTCACGCAGCCGAAAACGGCAGTGTTCACGTTCCCAAAGCGGTTCTTGAACATTTAGAACAGACAGGAATACGTTATCAGACCTGCGAGCATTATTTTCTTTCGCAGATAGAAAACGGTTCTGTTTCTGCGGAACGGTGTATTGAAATTTTAGAAAAATGCCCTGCGGCGGCATACGGCATACTTCTTGACGACAGGGAATTTTCCGTACTTTCGGAAACCCAACGCCCCGAATGGCTTCCTGCGGCTGTTCCTATATTTACAATGCAGGATATGGAAAACGTTCTGCACGGCAGAAGCGACGGCAGAGGACTTATGGCATTCTATTCGGAAGAGTCTTTCCGCAACCGTGAAAATTATATTTCCGCTTTGAATGCGCAAAGTGAACGTTTAAACGAATTTCTTGAGCAATTGAAAGACCGCGGGGAAATGCTTTTGAAGCAAAAGAAAATTGCGGAACAGTTCATTTATGACGAACAATGGCATTTACGTCAGGAAAAAGCTATCAGCGAGCTTTCAAATGAAATTTCAAAATGCGGAGATGAAATTTCCCGTCTTGAAAATGAAAAGAATAAATTGGAAAAGGAACTTTCAGATAATGAAATTAATAAAAATCAACTTTCCGAAAAAGAAAAGAAAGCAGAAAAACACCTGTCTGCTCTGAAAGAGATCATTGAACGCCTGCAAAAAGAGGAAGAATTTTCGCAAAATGTAAATTCCGCCAAAATACGGCATGATTCCGCGGCGGAAGAATTTCTCTCTGCGCAAAAATCGGCTTACGAGATAGAAAAGCATCTTGATGAATTAAAAAATAATATTGATCAGAATAATGAAATTTGCAGTGATATTAAAAATACTATAGATTCTATTTCGTATTGCAGCGGCGAACCGCAGCATGACGGCGATTGGCGCGGACTTCTTACGCAGTATAATGAATTGTCAGAAAATCAAGATAAGTCCGTCACTGAATTAAATAAAAAAATTATTGAGGAAAGAGAAATTCTCTCGGAAGCAGAAAGAGAATTAAAACGTTTAAAATGCGAAAAACAGGACTATATAAATGTTATTTACAGCGAAAAAGAAGAAGAACGTCTTGTGGAGGAAACAGACCATATTTCGGAAGATGTGAATAAGCAGCAAGAACTTTGCAAGAACTGTATTTCCACATATTCTGCTGCAAAAACGCGCTTTGAAGAAGCAGAAAAGGCTGTTTCAAAATATGGCGCCGAACCTTTGCCGACAAATGAAATAATGGGAAATTACAAAGAAAGACGCGAGAAAAACAATTCCGAACAGGAAAAATTATCGAAAGAATTTTCTTTTATAAGCCAAAAACTTAAAAATATAAATGACAAATATATTCGGACGAACACTTTAATTGAAAAAATTCCGCAGCCCGAAAAGATCGGTGTCGTGACGCTTGAAGATGATTTAGACGAACAGTCAAAAAAATTATCCGAAAATTATGATGCAATAAATAAAAAACTTGCATCGGAACATAAAAAGCTTGCGGATTCGTTTAACAAAATGCTTTCGGAATATCACGACAGCGTACTTCATTCGGCTGTTGAAAATATTCTGAAAACCCTTGACAACACGGACGGAGACATATATATGACGCTGGATCGTCAGATCGAAGCAAATTTAATAGCTGCAAATATGCAAATAAATAAAATAAATACCGATCTTGAAGATTTTGACGGCACTAAAAAAGACATGATACATCAATGTGTGCTTCAAGGTCAGAGAATCCGTCAAGGACTTATTGATATGCAGAAAAGCGCAAGGGTAAGACTTTCGCAGGAACGCAGCGCAATTGAACTTATACGTTTCGGAATACCTCCCGAAACCGACGAAAATACCGCTGCCGCAAATATTTCGGCGGATATTGAACAGGCGGTCAGGGAACTTTCGGCAAAACTTGACAGCGGAGTACTTACGGACGCAATGCTTGAAAATGCCGCTTCTAAAATAGTAAGCAGCGGAAGATTATTCCGCAAATATATCGGAAAGGAACAGATCGAATTAAGAGCATATAAAACAGACCCGAACAACACAAGAGCGGAATACAGGACTTGGGAAAGTACGGCTGTTGACAACTCCGGCGCTGAAAAATTCCTTGTATATTTTGCGGTCATACTCTCCCTTATGAATTTTACACGCAGTAAAGACGGCATGACCGTTCAGGAAACTACAGGCGTTCTGATACTTGATAATCCTTTCGGAGTGATAACATCTCGTCATGCGCTTTTGCCGATGTTCAGGATCGCCGAACATTTCCGCGTACAGCTTATTTGTCTTTCGGATATTACTAAATGCGATATTACCGCTTGTTTCCAACTTCATATAAAGGCAGCTGTAAAAAGCAATAATTTATCTGCTGTAGAAATTCTGACAAATGAGGGAAATGAACGTATTGAACACGGTTTTTACCGCGCCGTTCAGATGAGATTATAAAAAGATCAATCCGATGAGATTATGTTTATCTGAGCATCAGGAAAAGCATATGAAAGTTTTTCCTTATACTCGTTTGTACAATTATCTGTATAGAATGTAATGTTTTCAACATTTTTATTTTGAACGTATGCAAAGTCAAGATATGTACAATCTGCGGTTAATGTCAAGTCCTCCAGCAAAGGCAGGTCATTTAAAAATTCCATATTAACATAATTAGTACCTTTATCTGATGTAAAATATATATTTAAATTTTTCAGCCCTTGAAATGAAGAAATTGCTGAAAGGTTTCCGGAATAATCCGAAAGGCATCTAAACGAATCAATATTATAATTTACAGGCAGTTCATCACTTACAGAATCAATAGTATAGTCACTTGCTATTTCACTAATATTGTCCATGTCTATAACATTCAATAATATTTCAGAAAAAGTCAACATACGCTCGCTGCCTATATAATAATCAGTATCAATCCATACCTTGTCATTGTTAAACTTAAAAACATCGTCACTGCTTCCGGTTGCACCGGTATATACCTCGATAATTCTGCCTTTGAACTGCGTTGCTAATTTTCTATATATATTAACTGCAGAATAAAAATCACTTGGATGCGGATCAAAACCAAGAAAATCATATGGTATGGTATGGCGTTTCAAACATACTGTGATTCTTTCGTTGTCTATACTTATAAATTCAACGCGTTGATAAAAAATATCTGTATTTCGACAAGCTATTCCATAAACATTTCTGAAATCCTTATCAGATAATTTTGTGCAGTATTTAAAAAATCCATAACTGTGACCAATGTATAATATGATGACTATAACAATTGCAGAAATAATTTTAACAGTACTGCTTTTAATTAAGCATTTAGTTTTCAATTACTACAACCCCCATCGAGACAATCGTATATATAACCGACACTTCTGTCGATATGTTCCTTATTATCATAACAAAAATTAAGTGAACGATGATAAACACCCTGCATGAGTATTGGCATGATACCCTCCGGCTGTTCTTCTTTGTTAATCTCATTTTTATCCCATAATTATTTGAAGAATGCAATAGTTTTATGTGAACAGGTTCTAACTCTCCGTCAATCTTCTGTAAGGTTATTGATACCTTTAATAATAACACCTCCGCAAATTACAATTTTTTAATTTTTATCATCTGAACACTTCCTTTTAATTGATAAACCCAGTATATCATATTAAAAAACGCAATTCAACAAATGTAACCAAATTGTAACCTTTTGGGGTGAAACTGTAATAATTTTGTAACCTTTGTAACCAATTCTGCTATTAAATGGGAATTCTCCGCAAATAAAAAAGTGTGTTCCATATGACGGAAACACGCTTTTGACCAATAATTTACTTCAATTGCAGCAGAAGCCGCAATTTTCCGAAAGACGGTAAAAGCCCATTCCCGATATGAATGTAATTATTGAAATTATTATAATACACGAACATTTTTACCGCTTCCTTGAAAAAAGAATAGATTTTTATTGACATTACACATGAAAGCATGGTATAATATTTGTCGAAGTTTTAATGCTGTCTTTTTACACCGCTGCCTACAATATTCTGAGCATCTTCTGCGGAACGGGAGATGTAAAGACCATCTTTTCCTCGGTGTACGGGTGAATTATCTCCAGTCTGCCCGCATGGAGACAAAGACGGTGTATTGGGTTGGTTTTTGCGCCGTACTTTTTATCGCCTGCTATAGGCGTTCCAAGACCGCTAAGATGCGCGCGGATCTGGTTTTTCCGTCCGGTTTCGATGTCAATATCTAACAAAGCATAACTGTCATTCTTCTTCCGGACGCTGTAATTCGTTACGGCAAACTTCCCGTCTCCCATTTTAGCGGGATAAACAAGGTGGCTTTCAGTTTCGCGTAGGTAGTTTTCTATTCTGCCGCTTTCCGGTTGGGGAACGCCCTCGGTAACGGCGGTATAGCCGCGGAATTTTGCGATACTGTCCCAATTCTCCTGCAAGGCGTGTTTGATAGCTTCATTTTTGGCAAAAATAATTACTCCGGAGGTTTCGCGGTCAAGACGGTGAACGACAAATATCCTGTTCCGGCTGTTCTTGACGCGGACGTATTCCATAGCAAGGTGGCAGGCGGTAATGTCCCGCTCCTTTTCGTTTGCTATTGCCAACATTCCCGCCGGCTTGTCGATCACAAGAAGTTCATCGTCCTCGTAAATTATTTTCAGTGCGGAAACGGGCGCTTTATTATACACGGGTGTATAATTTCCCACGGTGATTTTCTGCCCCGCTTTCAGGAGAAAATTATACCTCGTTATAACTTTTCCGTCAACGGAAACGAGTTTATGTTCCATTTCCGATTTGACTTTTCCTTTCGGGCGTTCGGGCTGAATTTCATAGAGGAATTTCAGAAGTTCGGCAGGTTTTTCCACAATGAATTCTTTTGCACTGTTCTGTTTCATAAAAAATCCTTTCTTACGGAGAATATCGGTATGAAAAAAGCAATACTTTCAAGCGTTATAATATCCGCGGTCATGCTTTCCGCCTGCGGAAAAGCAGGCGCGCCGCAGAAAATTTCCTTTTTTGCAATGGACACTTACATGACGGTTTCCGTTTACGACGGAAACGGAAAAAACCTTACGGAAGCGGCGGAAAAAGTTTCCGAAAAAGTAAAAGAATTTGACTCGCTCTGGTCGGTCACCAACGAAAACAGTGAAATATCCGCAATTAACAAAAGCGGCGGGGAAACCGCGGAAATCAGTCCGGAAACGGCGGAAATACTGCAAAAAACGCTGGAAATTTCCGAATTCACAAACGGCGCGCTGGACTGCACTATCTACCCTGTTTTAGCCGAATGGGGATTTACCACGGGAGAATACCGGATCCCCGAAAGTGAAGAAATTTCCCGACTTCTTTCTAAAACGGGGTACGAGAAAATTTCATTGAACGGCAACACCGTAACCGTTCCCGACGGCATGGAAATCGACTTGGGCGCGGTCGGAAAAGGACAGGCAAGCGAAATTTCCTCGGAAATACTCCGCAAAAACGGCGTCACCTCCGCGCTTCTGGACTTTGGCGGAAATATCCGCACCATAGGCGTAAAGCCTGACGGTTCGTTATGGAAATTAGGTCTGCGAAGTCCATTTGCTGAGGACAGCTTTGGTATTCTGGAAACAGGCGACTGCGCCGTGGTAACATCGGGCGGTTATGAACGGTATTTCACAGGCGAGGACGGAAAAGCATACTGCCACATTATTGACCCGAAAACAGGTTTCCCTGCCGAAAGCGGGCTTGCTTCCGCAACAATTGTGGGAAACGACGGCGCGCTTTGCGACGGATTATCCACCGCAATATATGTTCTCGGCGCGGAAAAGGGTTCGGAACTCTGGAAGCAGCGCGGCGATTTTGAAATGATACTTGTTACCGACAGCAAAGAAGTCATTATCACCGACGGGCTTGCTGAAAGTTTTTCCCTGACCCGCGGCTATTCCGATATGCCCGTAACGGTCATGACCCGCTGACACAGAAATTATACCACACATATCCGCTATTGTCAATTACAGTTTATAGGCAAATTTTGGCTGAATACATTTTGCGTTTACAGATTAATAATACAAATATCATTAAATAGCACAAAACACATGGTATAATTATTATAACTAAGTGTTTGTCGGGAAGGGGTCTCTGATATGAAAAAACGTCTTAATATCGGTCTTATGATAAGTCATCTTGAGGACGATTTTGCAAGCGCGGTCTGCCGCGGTGCTATTATCGGCGCAAAAGAGATAGACGCCAACCTTTTCATTTTCCCCGGCAGATACATAGACGCCGTTTATGCGGATAAAAAACGGACAGAATATGAATATCAATACAATACACTGTTTTCATACGCTTTTCCGGAAGATATTGACGTACTTCTCGTGTTGGCGGGAACGATATGCAACGCCATTTCTTATGAAAGAAAACGCGAGTTCCTGAAAAGTTTCGGGAATATTCCCATAATTACCCTTGCCTGCGAAATTGACGACTATCCCTCCGTATGCTTTGACAACAAAAACGGTCTGCGGGAATGTATAGAACACCTTATAAATGAACATAACTGTAAGAAAATAGGCTTTGTCAGCGGTCCTGACACCAATGACGACGCTAACGAAAGACTTGGCGTTTACCGTTCCGTACTTGAGGAAAACGGTATTCCCTATGATGAAAACCGTGTGGTTTACGGGAATTTTTCGCCTTACAGTCACGATGTTGTCAGGGAACTTCTTGACCGCTGTCCCGACCTTGACGCTGTAAGCTTTGCAAACGACGCCATGGTCACGGGCGCTTATGAAGTATTTCAGGAAAGAGGAATTGAGCCGGGCAAGGACATTCTTGTAACTGGCTTTGACGACTCCCCTGTGGCTTCGTCGCTTGTGCCGCCGCTTACAACGGTAGGCGCGGATGCTTCCGAACTTGGTTACGACGCGGTCATGGAATGCGGCAGACTCAATGAGGGATTGGAAATTTCAAGCTGCCTTGTTCGTTCGACTATGGTAAAAAGGCGTTCCTGCGGCTGCAAAGCGGAAATTTCCGACAGCAACTACGATGATGTATTTGTTTTCAACCACTGCTGGTGCCGCTCCGACAGCCAGACGGTTTCCGCGCTTATCTCGTTCCTTTTTGCAAATTACAAAAGCAGCGGCGCGGTAACTACGACAAAGGAACGTTTTACCGCTTATCTGAGCAGTATGTTTACAAACTTATGCTCCGACAACAAGGGCGCGATAGTGTATTCCGACAAAGCCGCCGAGTTTATCACTTCCGGACTTGGAGAACTGCTTTCCTTTGAAACAATGAAATACATCGACCATGATAAAATATGCACGGTGGTCGACTACCTGAGCCGCAGATTCAATGCGGGGCTTCAGAATGAAGATGACAAGAAAAAACTTTCCGCTGTTTTTGTAAATCTTTACAAAATAATCATGCGCGCCGCTGTCAATTACAGTGAAAAGCGCATTGACGACATTGAATTTCTCACTTTCCAGTCAAACGCCATTACAAAGGATATGCTGCTTTTTGACTGCTATGATGATGAAAGTTACGGCTCGGTAAGCGACAAATTCATGCGTATGAATATCGGAAGCAGCTATATATACGTTTTCTCCGATACCATCACGCTGAAAAAGAACGAAAAGTGGGTCCCGCCCTCCAAAGTTCTTCTGAAATCCTACCACAACGGCGACAAATGGGAAGTTCTTCCCCCTGCTGAACAGGAAATTTCCATAAAACACCTGTTCAACAACAAATATATTCCGCAGGACAGGCGCGTAACAATGGTGCTTTCCACCATTTTCCTGAATGCAGACCATTACGGACTTTTCCTTTGCGAACTGGAATATGACTATTTCTACTATGTAAATGTACTTTCCTCGCAGCTTTGCGCGGCTATGAAGATTCTGCGGCTTATTCAGGATAAGGAAACTATCCGTCTGGAACTGGAAAACACCCTTATTCAGATACAAGAGAAAAACTTGCAGCTTGACGCTATTTCCAAAGTTGACGAACTTACGGGAGTATACAACCGCCGCGGATTTTTCGCGCAGGCAAGCAGCCTGATATATTCGCCGGTAAACAACGGCAAGGACGCGCTTGTAATATTTGCCGACCTTGACAGTCTTAAAACCATAAATGACTCGTTCAGCCACGAGGACGGGGATTTTGCAATAAAAAATGCCGCCCGCATACTGAGCGACTCTTTCAGAAGTTCCGACATAATCGGACGTATAGGCGGCGATGAATTTTCCGTTCTTGCCATGGTGGAAGGCGGCAACCGCGATGAAATAATCGCCACGGTACGTTCGCGGATAAAGAAAGCCACCGAAAGTTTCAACAAGAGCCACAACAAGCCGTATATTGTACGCATGAGCGTTGGCGTTTATGCGTTCAAATGCGGAACGGACATAGAGCTTTCAAAAATACTTGCCCAAGCAGACACCGTTCTTTACGATGAGAAAAAGAAAAAAACTTCCATTCTCAGGTAAGCATTTTAACAAACGAAATCATTTTCGATGCGTTGAAATTTGTATTTTATGTTAAAATTCAAGAATATTGTTGACAAACAAGCTGAAAAAGAGTAAAATTATATATGTGTTATTATTTTTTCAAAAAATAAGGAGAATCAGTATTATGAAGAAAATGTTAAAAGCCGCTCTGACTGCGGCTGTTGCGTGCGTATCAGCCATTGTAATGTCATTGAGCATTTCAGCCGAAACAGAAGATTTTGAATCGCCGCTCAATAAAGTAAAATCCACCTCCGGCGCATGGGAACAGTCGCTTACCCTTGACAAGAATGATTTTGACTGCGGAAGAATTACTCCCGAAACCGTTGTTCAGGTTGAATTTGAACTTGACGGCGAACCTACAAACACAAATATCGCGCCTGTAGAACTTATCCTGTTCAACTATACAACCGCCGATCCCCAGATATGGGCAAAAATCGAGCCTTACGAGTACGATAACACATATGCGTACTTTGACTACGATACAATGATAAAGATATACGGCTCGGACGATCTTTCCACAGTAGATAACCTTTGCATAGGTGATACGGGAACTCCTTTAACGGTAACAAAACTTACCATTACAAACTGCACTGTTCCCGAAGTAACTACCACAACTACTGTCACTACCACGGAATTTATCGAAATAACCGACCCGCCTGCCACAGCGGAAACCACTGCCGCAACAACGGCAGCTCCCGAAAAGGAAGAAGGCGGCGGAATACCGATAATCCCCATTGTTATTGCAACGGTTGTTGTAGCCGTAATAGTAGTTGTTGTAATAATCGTTATAAAAAGCAGAAAGCGTTTCTATTAATTTCAAACGAAAACAAATTCATTTTCAGGCTTGTGAGTGCAAATGCTCACAAGCCATTTTTCATGCAGTAATTTTTGTGTGAAAATCATATCCCCTGCTTTCCCGCAAAGGATATTTTCGCCGTCAAAAGCAAATGAATATTCCTTTAAAACAGGCAGCACGCCTGTGCCAAAATATTTCCCGACAGCTTCTTTAAGAGTCCAGATACGGAAAAAGTTTTCCTGACATTTATCCGAATCAAGTATAAAACAGCGTTCCGCTTCGGAAAACCTTTTCAATACCCTTTTGTCAAATCCGCGGACATATTCCGCATCGACGCCGACAGGAAACCCGGATATTCCGCAAACGGCAAGACCTTTACAGTGACTAAGATTAAAATGTATTTCAGGATATTCCGCAAGAAACGGCTTGCCGTGTTCACCTGTTTCAACGGAATATTCCGAAATGCCGTAAAGCTTTTTCAGACCGTAAGACAGCAATTCATACGCCGCGCCATGCTGTTCCTTATGCGGCGCATTTTCATTTAAAAAAGTATATAAAAGCATAATTTTACTCCGAAAAAACGCCGCATAGAAAAACTATGCGGCGAATTTTTTGTTTGTTCAGAATCAGAAAGCAGCGTCAATAAAGAGAATAGCTTTTGTAGTGATACCTGTTACCTTTACGTTACCCTCCGAAAGAGCGGTATAGAAGTTTTTCTTGCCTGTCATAACAGCAAGGAATTCATCTGCGTCAACGCGGAAATTAACGTCATAATCGTTATACTTGTAAGGTTCAACGGAAATACTCTGATTATCTGCGTCAATAAAGATGTAGAAATCGCCTGTTGCAGAACCGGAAAGTTCAACATTTACAGCAATAGGATATTTGATTTTTGTAATATCGGCGGCAAGAACTTTCTTCTTTGCGGCTTCAAAAACATCATCATAGGAAATTCCCTTTTTCCTTGTATTTCTCTTGGTTGTCTGTTCGGGAACAGCTGCCTTTTCGGCGGCAGGCTTTCTTCCGCGTCTTGTTACGGGCTTTTCTGCCTTTGCAGCACTTTCAGTCTTTGCGGCAGCAGGTTTTCTTCCGCGTCTTGCTGCGGGCTTTTCTGCTTTTGCTTCGGGCTTTTCAACCTTAGCGGCGGCGGGTTTTCTTCCGCGTCTTGCTGCGGGCTTTTCTGCTTTTACTTCGGGTGTTTCAGCTTTAGCGGCAGCTGGTTTTCTTCCGCGTCTTGCTGCGGGCTTTTCTGCTTTTACCTCGGGTGTTTCAGCCTTAGCGGCAGCGGGTTTTCTTCCGCGTCTTGCTGCGGGCTTTTCTGCTTTTACTTCGGATGTTTCAGCTTTTACTTCGGGTGTTTCGGTTTTAGCAGCGGCGGGTTTTCTTCCGCGTCTTGCTGCGGGTTTATCTTCTTTAACTTCGGGTGTTTCAGCCTTAGCGGCAGCGGGTTTTCTTCCGCGTCTTGCGGGCTTGTCTGCTTTAGCTTCGGACTTTTCAGCCTTAGCGGCAGCGGGTTTTCTTCCGCGTCTTGCTGCGGGCTTTTCTGCCTTAACAGCAGGTTCTTCGACCTTAACAGCAGGCTCTTCAGCCTTAACATCGGGTTTTACTTCCTCAATTTTTTCAGGTTCGGCAGCTGCTTCAACTACGGGAGCTGTTTCAACAACAGCAGTCTCCTTAATTTCCGCGGCAGCAATTTTTCTTTTTGCCATATAAATTATCCTCCTTAAATTAATGACAATCATAAAATAAATGCAACAAATAAAACATTCACTAAAAACATTATAACCAATTTTAAAACGCTTGTCAATAATTATTTGAAATTTTTTTTGAAAAAATCGAATTTTTTTCTGAAAAAACGCTTTTTTTCAATTTAAATAATAAAAAACAAAACATTTTTTCGGCAAATCATGCTTTTTCAACCTTTAAAACAGGGTATCCGTACTCATATTGTTTTACAATATCGGGGTGAGAATCGGCAAATTCAAAAATTTTATCCGCAAGGTTATTTTTTTCAAGCTCGGCACATAATTCCGAAAGCGGCTTTTTAAACATTGTCGGACATATAGACGCAATTGAAATTACACGTCTGCCGCCCAGTTCCATAATTCTGTAAGGCCATATCTTGCAGTCGAAAGGTTTATCTTCGCCTAAAATGCAGCCCGAATTTTTATCCAGTGCGGGACAATAAAAAAGTTCGTCCTCCGATTCTTCCATACGAAAAAGCCAACCCTCACCTTTTTTCACAAAGGACAGCTGCGGGAAACGTTCCGATATGCGATTTTTTAATTCATCGTCCAGCACGGGAGTTTCCCATATATCGTACTTGTCAAATACACAACAGATCTTGCAGGCGGCGCAGTCGCTGCTTTTAAGGATATTTTTCAGCATAGAATCTCTCCTTTTAATTTCCGAATAATTTTTCCAGATTTTCTTTATACGGCGGACGGCATATCCCCTTTTCGGTGACAATTGCCGTTATTAATTCGCTGTCCGTAACGTCAAAAGACGGGTTATAGCATTTCACATCGGGTGCGACAGGCTCTTTGAAAAACATAGTCCGTATCTCGCCGCCGTCACGGAATTCAATGGGAATTTCTCCGCCGCTTCCGCATGAAAAGTCAATTGTAGTGGACGGACAGAAAACATAAAAAGGAACGCCGTAATGTTTTGCGATAATTGCCGCGCCGCTCGTGCCGATCTTATTTGCCGTATCTCCGTTTGCAGCGACCCTGTCACAACCCACAAAAACAGCCTGTATTTTCCCGGATCTCATAAGCGAAGCCGCCATATTATCGCACACAAGCGTAACATCTATCCCCGCTTTGTCAAGTTCATACGCCGTTAAACGTGCGCCCTGCAAAAGCGGACGTGTCTCATCGGCGTAAACGTGAAATTCATATCCGCGCTCTTTTCCCAGAAAAAGCGTTCCCAGACCCGTTCCGTAACGGGAAGTTGCCAGCGGTCCCGCATTACAGTGTGTCAATATCCCGTCGCCGCTTTTCACAAGGGAAAGCCCGTATTCGGAAATTTTCCTGCACATTTCAATATCCTCTTTATGGATATTTTCGGCAGTAATTTTCAGAATTTCGCGCAGTTCGTTTACGGAAAGATCTTTATTCCTTTCCGCTGCAGAGATCATTCTTTTCACTGCCGCAGGCAGATTCACCGCTGTCGGGCGCGCGGAACATAGATATTTTCCGATATTCTTTAATTCCTCTGTAAATGTTTTGATGTCTTCCGAAATTATCCCGCGTGAAAGAATAAACATTCCATAACCCGCACAAATTCCGATAGCGGGTGCGCCGCGGACGCGGAGATTTTTTATTGCTTCAAAAATTTCCTCCGCGGTACGGAGATATTTATATTCTGTCCTTAGCGGCAGAAGCGTCTGATCAATTATTATGACCGCCGAATCATCTTCCGAAAGGCGGACGCTGTCAGAATCAAGATATTCCATAAACATACCTCTTTTATTTTTAAGAAAATTATAACACATTTATACATTCAAAAAAACAATATTTTGTTAATTTATTTATTCCAAAGAAAAACGTCCCCGCAATTACGGGAACGCTTTCTTTGATTTTAAGGAAGATAATTTATTATTCCGCAGTATCTGTTTCTTCGTATGAAACCGAAACGGCAAGCTTATCGGAATTTACCGTGCTTATGCTGTCGCTTATCAATATTTCAGTATCATCAAATCCCATAAATACAATTCCGCAGGCATTTGAATTTTCTGCTTTGCGCGGTTCGATCTCATAGAAAACGTCATAATACTTTGCATTTCCTCCTTGTAAATACGTCTGCATTTTTTCTTTGGCACCTGTTGAAACTTCAAATGGATATTTATTTTCCGTCTCGGCATTGTAATTAAAAAATTCTATTGTAATGCCCCAATATCCCGACTCGGTCTTATATATGTCTGAAATAATTGCTTTTGTCGGCTTTTCGGTAAGGTGTATTTCCGGTTCTGACGTTTTGTAAGCCTGATAAACTACCTGATCTTCGTCAGCCGTTACTTCCGTTATTCCGAAAGATAAAAGCGGAGACGGATCTTTTATTATGTAAAAATTTTCTCCGTCAATATCTGCCTCTGTAACACTGCTTAAAGCGGAAAAACTATTTTCAGTAACCTCCTCAATTGTTATGCTTTCGTCCCTGACAGCGTTTGTTCCAAGCACAGCAAATGCCGCCAGTACGGCAATTACCGCAATTACCGTTACAAATACTTTCGGCTTTTTGTAGGAAAGCGCATTTTCTACACGTTCCTTTACGCCTTTTTCCGCAAATGCCGTGGGCAGTGAAATTATTCCGCTTCTTTTCATTGACGCCTGCAAAAGAGTTTGTGAATATTTGGTCTTTTTCTCTGCACCCAATTCCCGAAGTACAGCTTCATCGCAGGATAATTCCATATCTTTTGTCATTAAAATAAACGATACCCATATGAACGGATCAAACCAGTGCAGTGATAAACCGATAAACGCAATAATTTTTGAAATATGATCGCAGCGTTTTATGTGCGTTTTTTCATGGGCGATCATAAACCTCCGCTGTTCCTCGGAATATCCTGCGGGAATATATATTTTCGCAGGAAAAATTCCCGCCGAAAATGCCGAAACAAACCTGTCAGTTTCATAAATGTTAATGGTATTACCTCCTTATTCGGTACTGTTGTCGATCATTTTTTTAAGTTCGGCGGCTTCTTCGGGAGTAATTTTTCTGCCGTCCAGAAATGCAGCTATGAATGCGGGCAGAGAACCCCCGAAATTCTTTTCCACCACCGCTTCGCTTTCATACTTTGCAACCTGTTCACGTTTTACAACTGCGGTAACGGTGGCGTTTTCGTTGCGGACAAATCCCCGTTCGGACATCTTGCGGATCATATTGAATGTTGTGGATTTCTTCCAGCCTAATTTTCCGAAACAAATTCTCGAAAGTTCCGTGGAATTCACCGGCTCGTTCTCCCATATCACCGACAAAAACCTGTACTCCGCATCAAAAAGCTTGTATTCTTCCATAAATATCGTTCCTTTCAAATTGGTTTATTACAGCAAACCTTACTGCTAAATAAGAGTTTATCATAGCAAACCATTTTTGTCAATCACAAAAATGCACAAATTTAATCGAAATTTTCAGTGAAAATAAACATAAGGAATTCTGCATAATGTTATTCTTGACAAAACAAGAAAAAAATGTTATAATCAGTAAAACAATACGGAACGATCGTATTTGTCCCGTAATAAAAAGGAGTAATTTTTATGCTTAAAGGAAAAACAGCTGTCATTACAGGCGGAACAAGAGGTATAGGATTTGCAATTGCAAAAAAATATCTGGAAAACGGAGCAAATGTTGCAATAGCTGGTTCACGTCAGGAAACCGTTGACAATGCACTTTCACAACTTTCGGAATACAAAGACCGCGTCATGGGTATCTGTCCCGATTTGTGCGATCCGCAAAAAGTTGCAGAAGCATTTTCTTCCGTAAAAGAAAAATTCGGTTCTTTCGACATAATGGTAAATAACGCGGGAATTTCCTCACGCACAAGTTTATACGAATATACCCTTGAAGAATTTACAAAGATCATGGACATAAATCTGAAAGCGGTATTTGTTTGTTCGCAGGCTGCGGCGCGTATAATGAAAGAACAGGGCGGCGGAACTATAATAAATACAAGTTCAATGGTAAGCAAAAACGGTCAGCCCTCCGGCTGCGGCTACCCTGCCACAAAATTTGCCGTTGACGGAATTACAATTTCCTTGGCAAGAGAACTTGCAAAGGACAAGATCCGCGTAAATGCCGTTGCTCCCGGAGTTACAAAAACCGATATGGTCGCGGCGCTTCCGAAAGAAATGGTAGACCGTATTTCAGCGGGCATTCCCCTTGGACGCCCCGGTGAACCTGAAGATGTTGCAAACACATATCTTTATCTTGCAAGCGATATGGCTTCATATGTAACAGGCGTTATCCTGCGTGTGGACGGCGCGGCAATGAATTAAAGTTTTTACCAAAAACAAAAGTCACTGTTTTATCGTGCAAACAGTGACTTTTATTTTTCAGGAAAATTTATATTTATATTTTCGCAGCAAGATCGTCAGTAAAATAAACACTCCCGCAAACCCACATTCTATAAACAGGTATGAAATAATTTCCGAAGCGTCAAAAGCACTGCCGTTTAAGATAATGTCATTTACTTTTACATACCAATACGCGGGAAGAAATCTTGACGCATTCAGAACGCCTTCAGAAAGCAGTGACTGATCCACAAACACGCCGCAAAGGAAACTCATTCCGAGGCTTATTATCTGGGTCATAAAAGTAATTACATTTCCGCCGATGGAAAAACAGGAAATAAATATTGCAATTGCCGCCGAAACAACAGCGAATATAAGACTGTTCAGAACGGCAAACCACATTTTTCCCGAATATATCCCGTCTGTAAAGTACATTCCCACAAGCATGAAAACAAACCATATCAGCAGGACAAAAACAATGCTTCCCGCAAATATCAGGAATGTATATTCACTTGATCTTATTCCCGAACAGTCGGTGCGGAAACGCATATCCTTTTTATTCATTTCAATAATAATATCGGAAAGCGTATTAATAAGCACCGCTAACAGGATATACGACAAATATCTGAAATATATCATAACGGTATAATTTACCGAGCTGTCATTTTCATTGAAATCTGCAAAATTAATTTCCGCCTTTTCCGAAAGTGCAGTCTCCGTATTTTTTACCGCGTCGGACAAATTTTCTCCCGCAGAAATATACGCGCTCACCGCAGAAATATATTTTTCAAGGAATATATCCATAAGTATTTCACTGTAGCCGCTGTGCATTTTACGCATTTCAAAAAGTTTATCCGTATTTCCCGAAGCAAGGTTCTCGGAATAGCCTTTTTTTATTGTCAGAACACAATCAACGCGTTTATAATAAAGTGCGTCAATAATAACATCATTATCATTTTCAAGAGAAACCACATTGTTGTTTTCCCCGATAAAATCAATAAGCGAACGGCTTTCCGCAGAATTATCCTCGTCAAAAAAGCATATGTTAAGTTCCGTCTGCTCAAACATTTTTTCACCGTCACTGCCCATATATGCAAACATAAACGCCAGCACAAGGAATATTACCGTATATATAATTATCGGCACTTTGTGTCCTTTCCAGAGGACTTTAAAAAACACCTTAAAGACTTGCATATCTTTTCCTCCTTGTCATAATAATTCCAAGCGCGGAAAATACCAGAATAGTTATTATCATTGTAATTATTTTTGTAAAATATCTGTCAAGATCGTCGTAGACATTCAGACAATAAATACTGTCGGAAATTACAGCAGCAGGATTTATACTATTGAACCAAGGCGCTTTTTCCGCAATTATAGGCTTCATATCTCCTAACATAAGTCCGCTTAAATAGCAAAGAGTCATAATTATTCCCGTTGACAAACCGTTTTTTGTATTTTCTTTCATATTTCCGATGGAACCCATGAAAAATCCGAAAGAAACGCCGGTAAATCCGCCCAAAATTGCCGCAAGATAAACAAGGGGCAGTCTGTTCCCGAAATCGATTTTCAGCACAAATGCAATAAACGTTACGCAAATTACCGAACATATAAACTCAATGAAAAAACTTCCGCATAATGCCGCCGTAAGGCTTATTCCTTTCGGAACGGGAGAACAGTTTTTCCTTGCCCCCAACGTGGACAAATTTGCCTGATTTTTCGTGCTTATATTTATTCCCATATACGAGCCGTACAGCGAACTCATGGCAATTAAATTATAAAAATACGAATCAAAATTATTGGTATTTCCATGTGTAACTGGAGTTTCTTCGATAATTTCACGCTCTTCGGAAAGTTCGGAAATTACCTTTTCCGCATTCATGGGGTCTTTTGTTATAACATCGGTAATAATTTTCTCCCGTAAGTTATACTGTTCTATAAATTCTTTTAACATGGTTTCTTCAATGCCGTTTTCAGCAACGGTAAGGGAAATTTTTTCTCCCGAATAAATAATTCCGTCTATTTCGCCGTTTTTAAGAAGTTTCAGAGCGGTATTTTCATCGGTAAATTCCGCATTAAGGAATTTATCTTCCGAGTCGTTCAGTGCGTCAATTACCGAACGGAAAATCTCGTTTTCCTCGGTTTCAACAATTGCCGTGGGGATAGGTTCGGTGCTTGTAAGGTTATTGTATATATCCGAAAATGCAATTTTAAAAAATATGCCTAAAATTATAGGGAAAAGTATCATCCAGAACATAAGATTCCCGCTTTTGAAACCGCTTTTTATAAAATATCTGAAATTATGCCAAAACATTTTCTCACTCCTTATCCCGCAGTGCTTTTCCCGTAATTTCAAGGAAAACATCGTTTAGTGTAGGTAATTCCGAATACACTCTTCCGAAAGCAATATCATTCTTTTGCAGAACATCCAGAACTCTTATAAGATTATGTTTTCCGCCCGAACAGTAAACGGTCAGTTTTGAACCGTCATATTCCGAATTATAAACATGGGGCAACGAAGAAATTTCTCCTGTAATTTTTTCATCAAGACCGAGAACTTCAATATTGATAGTTTCGGTATTTTTTATCATGCGTTTTAATTCTTCTTTTGTACCCTCCGCAATTTTTTTGCCCTTATCCATAATTGCAATACGAGTACAAATTTGCTCCACTTCCTCCATATAATGGGAAGTGTAAATTATGGTTGCGCCGTTTCTGTTAAGTTCCTCAATGCCCTCAAGAATTTTATTCCTGCTTTGCGGGTCAACGGCAACGGTCGGTTCATCAAGAATTATAAGTTTCGGCTTATGCGCTATTCCGCAGGCAATATTAAGTCTCCGTAAAAGTCCGCCGGAAAGCTTTTTCGGGCTGAATTTTTTAAAATCTTCAAGTCCCGTAAACGCTACGGCTTCCTCAACAAGGCGTTTCCTTTCCGCTTTGTCCCGTATGTAAAGACCGCAGAAATAATCTATATTTTCATAAACGCTAAGTTCTTCAAAAACCGCCACATTCTGCATTATAACGCCTATCTGCTTTTTGATGTCGTAGCTTTCCGGAGTCATTTCCTTTCCGAAAATTTCAATACTTCCCTTATCAAATGTCAGCAGCGACAGCAGGCAGTTTATGGTTGTTGTTTTTCCCGAACCGTTTGGTCCTAAAAGTCCGAATATATCGCCCTCCTTAATTTCAATGTCTAAATGGTCCAGCGCCACAAGGTCACCGTAACGCTTCACAAGATTGCTTATTTTTATGATCGTGTTTTCCATGCTTTGCTCTCCTTTTGTAAAAAGTATAATATCATTATACAGCATTTTTTCCGAAAATAAAAGTGTCTGCCGTCACTTTTCAATATGACAAATGTCATAAATTTTCAGAAAAACAAAAATTCTCTTGAAAATATCCGCAAAATGTGTTATAATTAAGAAAAGGCGGTGAATACGGATTTGAACAGACTTATCGACAAACTTGCAATAATGCTTATCTGCTTTATAGGTTTCGGATTTTCGGAAAACTTTTTAACACCCGTTGTCGGATTTCTTGTTTCGGCAACGGTTTCCGCGGCGGCGCAGATGTTTACCGGAAAGAAAATTTCCGCCGTCCTTATATTTGCTTATTCGGCACTTTGCGGAATATTCCCCGCGTTTTTCTGCGCAATTCCGCTTATGCTTTATGACGCGTTGTGGGAGAAAAAATATTGGCTCATCCTTCCTGCAATTACGGTCTTATTTCAGCTTGACAAGCTTGCGGAACATCAATTTATAATTTCGGCGGTGGGAATGATAGTTTCGATAATCATTTACATGAGAGTTTCCAAATTGGAGGAAACGGTCAGAATTTTAACTTCCCTGCGTGATGAAATTACCGAAAAGAATATCCGCCTTTCAGATAAAAATCAACGCCTTGCAGAAGCGCAGGATAACGAAATTTACCTTGCCGCCCTCCGTGAACGCAACCGCATTGCGCGGGAAATTCACGATAATGTGGGGCATATGCTGACACGTTCACTTTTGCAGTCGGGAGCGCTGATAATTTTAAACAAGGACGAAAATTTAAAAGAACCCCTTGAAAGCCTTAAAAACACCCTTGACAGCGCCATGAACGGTATCCGCGAAAGTGTTCACGATATACGCGATGATTCAATAGACTTAAAGAAAGTCATTGAGGAAAGTATTTCTTCCGTTGACGAACGCTTCCATGTGGAACTTGATTATGACGCAGGGCAGAATATTCCCGGAAAAATAAAATTATGCGCCGCGGGAATAGTTAAAGAGGGGCTTTCAAACGCCGTGAAACATTCAAGCGGAAACAGAATTTCAATTATTTTTCGGGAACACCCTACATTTTATCAGCTAATGATAGAGGACAACGGGAACTGCAAAAATATATCCGAAAACGGTATGGGATTAAAAAATATGGAGGAAAGAGCGGACAGTGTCGGCGGAAGAATAAGTTTTACGCCGTCTGAAAACGGATTCAGAATATTTATGTCCGCTCGGAAAGAATTATGAAAATCATTGTAATTGATGACGATAAATTAGCCGCGTTATCATTAAAAACAATTCTTGAAAATACAAATAAAACAACCGTTTCCGCAATTGGCGAAAGCGGCGAGGAAGCACTTGGGCTATATGAAATTCACAATCCCGATGTGGTTCTTATGGATATTCGCATGAAAAACATAAGCGGGCTTGAAGCGGGAGAAATAATTCTGAAAAAATACCCCGATGCAAAAATTCTGTATCTTACCACATTTTCCGATGACGAATATATTATAAAAGCTCTGAATATAGGCGCAAAGGGATATATTTTAAAGCAGGATTTTGAAAGTATTCCCGCCGCTCTGGAAACCGTTCTGAACGGGCAAAGCGTATTCGGAAATAAAATAACCGACAAACTTCCTAATCTTATAAAAGCCAAGGAAAAATTTGATTTTGAAAAGCATGGCATAAGCGGCAAAGAAAAAGAAATTATTGAACTCGTTGCGGCAGGTTTCAGCAACAAGGAAATAAGCGGGAAATTATTTTTAAGTGAGGGAACTGTCCGCAATTATATAAGTACGCTTTTAGAAAAACTTTGTTTAAGAGACAGAACACAATTAGCTATATTTTATTATACAAATTTACACGACGAGAATTAACAAAACATATCCGCCGTACCTTATATTAAGATACGGCGGATAATTTTATATTTTTTCAGCAAGATAATTTAAAATTCTGTTCTGAAATGTTTATACGGTTCTTAAAACACATCGTCCTCCGGATCATAGCACCATGCAAGACGGCGTATACCCGAGGGGCCGCATTTATCCATTTTAAAACCGCTTTCCGTCCTTTTCAGCGTAACGGTAAAATAATCAACAATGTCATAACTTGTGTCCCAGTTTTCGGCTGCACCAAATGATGTCATATAAAGCATAAAAGTATCTTCGTCAAGCTTTTCCATGGAAGTTATATGCAGAGTGTCAATACCCGCTCCGCCGCCCTCGCTGCCAATTCCGTCGGAAACATATAACCTGCCGTTTTCCTCATAATAATAGTAATTACATTCTTCAAAAATATAATCTATCATTTCTTCCGTAAAAATCGGCTTCATTTTAGCCTGCATATCCGAAACAGAAAGCACGTCACCGTCGGTTATTTCGTAAATTTTAGTGTTATAGCTTTCACCGGAACTGTCGGTTATCAGTATTGTTACAGATTTATGCCAATCAACATGGTTCTGCATTTCTTTTCCGAGAACATAATCATAGAATATCCTGCGGCTTTCTTCCAACAAGTCTTGTATCTGCAATTTTTCAGCTTCCGTGGGTGTGTAATGTTCTGAGGTTACAGATGTTGTTTCCGTGAATTCTTCGGTCTGAGAAAAATCGTCCGTATCATCAACGGGTATTATGGAAGCGGAAGTTTCCGTAACTGTAATAGCTGCCGATGTTTCGGCGGAAGTTTCTTCGGATAAAATATTTTCCGCCGTAATATCATCAGTTTTTGCGTTAGTCAGCAAGCAAATTGCAGCAATAATTATAACGGCGGCTGCAATTATCGTTGCTTGTAATTTCGGCTTTTTGGTTTTAAAAATTCCTTTTATTCGCGATTTTATATCCGATTCCCCGAAACCGAGAACTCCGCCGAATGAAATATGATTCTGTTTCATGGAAACATTTAAAAGCGCGTTGGCGTAATTCTTTTTTTCCTGCTCGGACATATTTTGCAGGGCATATTCGTCGCAGGATAATTCCATATCGGCGGTCATAAGTCTTATTCCGAGCCATATTATAGGATTAAACCAATGCAGTGCTAAAACTGGAATGGTAAGAAGTTTTAAAATATGATCCCGCCGTTTTATATGAGTACGCTCGTGCATTAAAATGCAGTTTATGTCTATATCGGAAATTCCTGCGGGGATGTAAATTTTCGGGTCAAATACCCCAAGCACAAACGGTGACGGAATGTTTTTACACAAAAAATACCCGTCTGCTTTTTCGGAGTTCTTTACTCTGCGGCACACTAAAATGTAATTTATTATTGCCCATATTACCACTATTATTGCCGCTGAAAACCATACTGCGCTTGCAATTTCAGCAAAGGAACGATAATTCTCGGCTGCCGCGGTTGTTTTAGTGGGTATTGTCTGATACGGAATGTTTTCGGGAAACGTGGCAAGATCGTTATTTTGCTGAATTTCTAAGGGCTGCGGGATTTGGATATATTCCATTTTATTTTCATTTACGGCGGGTCTGAAGATGTTGAAAACGCTTAATATAGACGATATTGACACAGGGCAAAGAAGCCGTATTGCGGGAATTATCCAAAGAATATAGGAGTATTTACGAGGCATTTTTCGCAGAAAAAATCTTATTATCATAACGGCGATGATTATTGCACTGCTTGTAATAGTCATATTCAGAACGGTAAGGAATATATTTTCCATATTAATTTTCCTCCGTTTCGGTGTACTCGTCTATCAGCTTTTTTAATTCTGCCGCTTCCGCTTTTGTAAGCTTTTCTTTTTTAAGAAATGATGTCAGGAACATGGGCAGAGAGCCTCTGTACCCGCTTGTAAGTATTTCCTCGGAACGCTCGTTCACCACATCTTCGCGGGTTATGCAGGGCGTTATAACGGAATTTTCGCTTTTTACCGCACCTTTCAGTGTAAGTTTCTTTATGACGGTATAGACGGTGGACTTTTTCCAACCAAGGCTTTCAAGGGCTTTGGCTGCAAGTTCTCCTGATTTTACAGACCCGTCCTGCCATATGATTTCCATAAGTTTGAATTCACTGTTTGAAATTTTCATTTTCCGCATACCTCCTTAATTGGTCTACGTTTATAGACCTCCGCTTTATTCTTAGTCTATCACAATAGACCGAACTTGTCAATAGGTTTTTGGAAAAATTTTTATTTTGATTGAAACAACGCTATTCTGCATGAAAAATAGTCCAATATTTGTGCAATTCTACAAAATATCAGATAATTATTGACATCACGTCAGAACAGTGTTATAATATGTTTTGACATAGCGTCAGAATATATTTGTCCGGAGGTGAAATAATGCCGAAAGGATCACCCGAACTCACAAATGCACGGAAAGATGAAATTATCAACGCCTGCGAAAAACTTTATCAGACTATGAGTTTCAAGGAAATTACCCTGAAAGAGATCGGAAATGCAACCAGTTTTACAAGAACGTCTATCTACAATTATTTTCAGACGAAAGAGGAAATTTTTCTTGCTCTGCTAAAGCGTGAATACGAACTTTGGATCGCCGATCTGGAGCGTATCATGGCGGAAAATGACACGCTTACCAAGGACGAATTTGCGGATAAATTGGCACATTCTCTTGAAAATCGAGCGCAGCTGCTGAAAATTATGTCCATGAACCATTATGATATGGAAACGGGCAGCCGTCCCGAACGGCTTGTGGAATTTAAAATCGCTTACGGAAATTCATTAAAAACGGTCATGCACTGTTTAGAGAAGTATTTTCCGGATATGTCTATCGCCGAAAAGCAGCAGTTCCTCTACACATTTTTCCCGTTCATGTTCGGAATTTATCCATACACTTTTGTAACGGAAAAACAGCGCACAGCTATGGAAAAAGCAGGCGTAAATTACGTTTTTATGTCAATTTATGAGATCACCTATAACTGCGCAAGAATGTTATTGGGCGAATAAGGAGGTCATATCATGAAGTATACAAAATTAGGCAGGTCGGATCTGAATGTTTCCCGTATCTGCATGGGTTGTATGGGTTTCGGAAATGCCGCAACAGGTCAGCACAGCTGGACTGTGGGCGAAACCGAAACGCGGGAAATTATAAAACACGGTCTTGAAATGGGAATTAATTTTTTTGACACTGCAATAGTTTATCAGAACGGCACAAGCGAGCAGTTTGTTGGAAAGGCACTCCGCGATCATGCAAAACGTGACGATTATGTTATCGCAACAAAATTCACGCCACGGACACAAGAGGAAATTGACAATAATATCAGCGGGCAAAAACACATTGAAAATTATTTAGACCAAAGTTTAAAAAATCTCGGAATGGATTATGTTGACCTGTATATTTATCATATGTGGGATTTCCATACACCTATGGAAGAAATTATGGACGGTCTGCACAATGCGGTAAAAACGGGCAAAGTCCGTTACATCGGAATTTCAAATTGTTTTGCGTGGCAGCTTGCAAAGGCAAATTTCTATGCACGGGAAAATAATTTAACGGAATTTATTTCGGTACAGGGGCATTACAATCTTATTGCCCGTGAGGAAGAACGGGAAATGCTGCCTTTCTGTGCGGATCAGAATATCGCTTTAACGCCTTACAGCGCACTTGCAGGCGGACGTCTTTCAAAACGTGCAGGTGAAACTTCAAAACGCCTTGCGGAAGATTCATATGCAAAATTCAAATATGATTCCACCGCCGAAGCGGACGGAAAAATTATCCGCCGTGTTGAAGAAATTGCAGATAAAAGAAACGTTTCAATGACGGAAATTTCTCTTGCATGGCTATTAACAAAAGTTACTTCGCCCGTTGTGGGAGCAACGAAATTTTCACATATTGACGGCGCGGCAAAAGCAGTTGAAATCAAACTTACGCAGGAAGAGATAAATTATCTTGAAGAACTTTATGTTCCCCATGCTCTTGTTGGCGTTATGGCACAGAACGGCAAACAAAAAGCAGGAAATGTTGTTTAAAATATTATTTAATTTTAGGAGGAATTTTTTTATGGAAAAGATCACACAGACCGCAGGAAGAGATCAGCTTGGAAATTTCGCGTCTGATTTTGCGCATTTTAATGATGATGTGCTTTTCGGCGAAAACTGGAACAATCAGGACATCGACCTGAAAACAAGATGTATCATCACGGTAGTTGCGCTGATGTCATCGGGAATTACAGACACATCGCTTATTTATCATCTTGAAAATGCCAAAGCCCACGGCGTTACCCGTGATGAAATTGCGGCGATCGTTACACACGTTGGATTTTACGCTGGCTGGCCCAAAGCGTGGGCTGTTTTCCGCATGGCGAAAGATGTGTGGAAAGACGCTGAACTTACCGAAAAAGACAAATATCAGAACACAATTCTTTTCCCCATCGGTGCGCCGAATGACGGATTTGCGAAATATTTTATCGGGCAGAGTTACCTTGCGCCTGTTTCAAAAGAACAAGTCGGTATTTTCAATGTAACATTTGAACCCGGCTGCCGCAACAATTGGCATATTCACCACGCAGACAAAGGCGGCGGACAAATTCTTATTTGCGTCGGAGGACGTGGATATTATCAGGAATGGGGAAAAGATGCAATTGAGATGAACCCCGGAGACTGCATAAATATTCCCGCAGGCGTGAAGCATTGGCACGGTGCAGCTCCTGACAGCTGGTTCTCACATCTTGCAATTGAAGTTCCCGGAGAAAACGGTTCAAATGAATGGCTGGAACCTGTTGACGACAAACAATATGGAAATTTGAAATAATAAAGCATTTCATTTTATCACCGGCAGAATTTTAATTCAATTAAATGTTATTCAAAAGACAATAATTATTCAAATTTATAATATTAAAAAATGTCAACGCAAGTTTTATTTGCATTGACATTTTTTATAGAATTATTCAACAAATACAAGCCACTGTTGATTCTCATCATTTGTCCATTTCTTTACAACTGCTTTACCGTTTTCAGACAGCGTAATCGCTTTTTCAGGAGCATTTACGGGAAAAATACTGTATTCAGGAGTAATGCCGCCGCAGGTACAGTCAAGATAAAACACATTACTTTCCGATGCTTTTATATAGCTTTTAGGTTTATTTTCAGGCGAAATTGAAAATATGATCCTGCCGTTTTCATCATCATTTACATTTCTGACAATAAACCTTATTGAATCGGCAAATTCCAAATATTCTCCGCTTGCATTTTTAAATTTAACAATATCCCCGTTTTCAATGCCGCGATCGTCTTTATAATTTACCGTAACAGCTTTATTCATTTTATTGTTGATTTTATTATACACAAAAAATTTTTCGTAGTCTATATCATTATCTATATAATTATATGCTTCTTTCATTGTTATTCCGCTGTACGAATCAATGCAAACAGGAATTATATTGTTTTCAGTATCGACAGCAAAATATCCGCCGCCGTTGTCATTTGATTCTTTTCCGCCAAAATCAACACAAAACAGTGAAAAATTTTCGCCGCTGTTTATATCGTTTGTCATGTCATATGGCAGATAAAGAATACATTGAAGTATAGTCTGACTGTTTCTGTAAGTAAACATAGCCACGGCTTTTACCTGACCGTCACACAAAACAGCACTTCCCCACGCATCATTAGATGCAAGAAAAATTTTATTTTTATCATTATCATAAAAAGGAACAGTAAACGGCGCACTAAAACTGATATTTCCCGAAAGTAACGGAGTAAGCGTTTCATTACGTGTGGAATTATTATGTTCGGCACCCGAAATAATAAATTCTTTTAAAGCCTGCGATGTGAATATATTGTCTTTTTTGGCTGCTTGTACATTCATTGATAATGCCGCAATTACAGTCATTACTGTTACAATTAAAAAAATCAGATATTTGCTTTTCATTTTAAAATCTCCTTTTTATAATGGCAATTTAAAATTAAAATAAACCTATATTTTTATAATATTCATAAAGCCTGCAAAGAGACATTACCAAATTATATTCACGAAACCGCTTTACTTCAATTCCTTGCCCGAATGTGGAACTGAACAGATCTTGTTGGCAATATTCAAGAACATCATCTGCTTCTTTGGGAATATTACTTGGTCTGTTTGTATCATTAAATGCAGGCGTTTCAAAATTACCCGCATAAATATAATTTGCAGTATCATTTATAAAAACGACTGCACAATTTCCGCCGCCCATTCCATAATCGCCAAAATAAGTATAAAGCAGCTTAACATCTTTATTTTCGATATTGTAGTAATCAAGCAGACATTTCATATTTTCCATTATTGTATCTATTCTGTCAGTCAATTCGTATATTGAATTTTTTTCAACATTTACAAAACAGTATGTAACGTACCAATTACCACCGATTTTTTGATATGAACTCTTAATGTCAGTTTTATCAAATTCCCCTATTCCTATACGAAAAATGGTATGGTTTTTCTTGATGATAAGTTCCCATTCAATCTTATCCGAAAGGGATTCCTTAAAATCGTCATATTTTGCATTATATTCATATTCCTGATATATACCGTATTTTTTGATACTGCTTATTTTATTTACATCTGTAAAGTCAATATCATTCAGCGAAAGGTATTCATATGAATTATCTCCGGAAGCGATTCTTGCGTTTTTACATTCATCATTGAGGTATTTCAGAAAACGCTTTCTGTATTTGTTTAACTCTTTTGCTTCTTTTCCGTCCGCAAGGGTTTCAACCTGAATTGTATTTCCGTTTTCATCTTTTTCCGAATAAGCATTGACAGATATATTCGGAATAAAAGCAACTGCAAGAACCAAAGCGAAAATAACCGATAATTTTTTCATATTATTGACTCCTTTTTTATTATTAGTCTGGGAAAATAAAATTTATAATTTTCCCTTTCTATAATATAAATGTCGTTTTACCTTTGGTTTCTTACATATTTTTTGAAAAATTGTATGTTTGCACAAATTTCGCCGCAGACTTTTGTTGAATTTTACTGCAAATATAGAAGCTATAAATACACATTTAAAAACAATATAATAAAAAGTATTGCAAAAATGCTTGTGCATTATGCGTTTCGGAACGGTCCTGTCGAGCAGATGCACTGTGACGGAAAGTTGTCATATAATGATATGAAAATTCTGAATAAATACATGAATGATCGTTTAACTGCTGAAATACAATTGTTAAAGAAGCACGATTGGTTCAGGCTATGTATTTTGCTGGATATGTATTCTTTTTATGGCAGTGATTGGAATTCTCCAAAAATATCCACTGACGAAATAGACGAATGTGCCGCACTTTTATTAAAAATAAAATAATAAAAAATCAGGAAAAACATACCATAAAATACAAGGTTCTTAATGATTCTGAAAATATCTGACTGTTTACAGTGATAAATACAATATTCTTTCATATATCTGTCAAAATATGCATAAAACGTTGATATATATTTAATCAAAAGTAAAATATTTATAAATTATTGTGCTATTTCATTAATATACCATTGATTTTACAATAATTACTAAAAAAGGTATTGACAAATGCAAGAAAAAGGAGTATAATAATTTATATGCCGCTGTGGTGGAATAGGCAGACACAAGGGACTTAAAATCCGCTGTTCCGCTATTGTGGATTCGTTCGTTTATATTTGACGCAATCTTCGGTATTTTTCGTAAATACGTTGTTTTTGGCTCTTTCTTGTTAGATAAAATCCGTCAGTTTTTTTACCTTATCTAACGAATTATCTAACGGATTTGACTTTTTGCTGTTTTTTTATTTTTCCAATCGACTTTGACATAAAGGATTTTTTATCCGTTGTCTCTGTTAGATTGTACAAATTTTATATATGCCGCTGTGGTGGAATAGGCAGACACAAGGGACTTTGATGTTTGTACGCATAGCAATGTGCGTCTGAGTTTTTTCTCAGAGAGTGCCCACAGAGAAATCTGTGGAGTAGAAGTCGGCTAAAACGGCGAAGGCACAAACAGAACGCCGTGCTAACCCGTCAGGGTGAGTGTAGAGACCTTACACCGACTACCTAAGTCCAAAAGGATATGGTAAAGACCAAGTCCAGACTACAACATACGCTTTGTGTGGCTATGGTAACATAGAGTAGTACGAAAATCCCTCGCTGGCGACAGCGTACCGGTTCAAGTCCGGTCAGCGGCACCATCTTCAAGGCACGAGTTAGTTCTCGTGCCTTTGTTTTTTAGAACGAAAATCACTTGTCAGCAAATTCGGAAGAATCGCTCTCCTCAAACTCCGTACCGCCGAGAACCCTTGAAATAGTCTCAGCCGAGTTGATCTTAGAGTTATAGTCGAGATGACTATAAAAATTCGCTGTAACGTTAAACGTAGAGTGTCCAAGCCATTCCTGGATTGCCTTCATCGGAACTCCATTCGCAAGAAGCAAACTCGCACATGAGTGTCTGAGATCGTGAAATCTCAGCTTTTTGAGATTATTCTTCTTGATTATGTTCCTGAAGTGATCAGTAACATAGAGTATAGCAAAACACCGAACTCAAAGTCAGAAAAAATGAAGCAGTCAGGTAAAAACAAAAGAAAAAGCAAGT
>CANRFB010000018.1 GCA_947629785.1 uncultured Clostridia bacterium
TTCTATTAATTTTTCTATTTTCATATTCCTATTTTACCATATCTTTTCTAAAAAGTAAATGCTGTTGCCGTGAAAAAGTACAAAATCAAATTTAATAGTGTCGTTCCTTTTCAATAAACTCCAGACACTGCTTCTTCGTTGGAAGTGATAAAATTCCTACTATTTAAGTCGGATTTTTTGAATATTCCTACAAAAATAAAAAAATTGGAAAAATCTCTTGACAATGACAAATTACAGGGATATAATATCTATATAATCTATTTGTTTGATAGGTTTTAAGGCTAAAGCCGTTCTTCCTGCGGATAGAACTCATCTCCCCAATAAATAACCGTTGAACCGTTACGTTTTCCCCTGTTGCTTTGTCCGCAGGAAGAACGGCTTTGAAAACCTATCTATAATATTAAGGAGAGATAGCTATGAAAGTTTATGAAAAGATCACCGACCTTATCGGAAACACCCCGCTTATGAAACTTACAAATTACATTTCGGAAAAGAACCTTAACGCGGATATTTACGGCAAACTTGAATATTTCAACCCCGCGGGAAGCGTCAAGGACAGGATCGCAAAAGCCATGCTTGACGACGCGGAGGAAAAAGGTGTTCTCAAGCCGAACAGTGTTATTATCGAACCCACAAGTGGAAACACGGGCATCGGACTTGCAGCCGCTGCCGCAGCGCGGGGATATAAAATTATCCTGACAATGCCCGAAACAATGAGCATTGAACGCAGAAATCTCCTGAAAGCATACGGCGCACAGCTTGTTCTTACCGAGGGCGCAAAGGGCATGAAAGGCGCAATTGAAAAAGCGCAGCAGCTTGCTTCGGAAACGCCTGACAGCTTTATCCCCAGTCAGTTCACGAACCCTGCAAACCCTGCAATTCACGAAAAAACAACAGGCAAGGAGATTTGGAACGACACCGACGGAAAAGTTGATATTTTCGTTGCAGGTGTGGGAACAGGCGGAACTATAACAGGCGTGGGAAGATATTTGAAACATCAGAACCCCAACGTTAAAATAGTTGCAGTTGAGCCTGCAAGTTCCCCCGTGCTTTCAAAAGGAACAGCAGGACCTCACAAAATTCAGGGAATAGGCGCGGGATTTGTTCCCGATACACTTGATGTTTCGATCTACGACGAGATAATTCCCGTTGAAAATGAAGCTGCGTTTGAAACAGGCAGACTGCTTGCTCGGAAAGAGGGACTTCTCGTGGGAATTTCCTCGGGAGCGGCTGTATGGGCTGCAACGGAACTTGCAAAACGTCCCGAAAACAAAGGCAAGATCATAGTTGCGCTGCTTCCCGATACGGGTGAACGTTATCTTTCTACGCCGATGTTTGCGGAATAATTGAAAGAAGTGATATTATGACGGAAATTCTTTGGCACGGACGAGGCGGTCAGGGAGCTTTCACCGCCGCGCGGATACTCGGAGCGGCATATGCCATGAAAAGCGAAAATAATTTTGCTTTGGCTTTTCCCTCTTTTGGACCCGAAAGGCGGGGCGCTCCCATAAGAGCATTTACAAAATTAAGCGAACGCCAAGTTTCGGATCGCAGCGAAATTTCAAAAGCCGATTACAGTATTTTTCTGGACGATACGCTTTTCTCCGAAAACGCATTTTCGGAACTCAAAGACAACGGGATAATTCTTATAAATTCCAAAAAGCAATTTTCCGACAAGCGGATAAAAGCAATTGACGGATATAAAATTTCGGAGGAATTTCTGAAAGTTCCCATAGTAAATACAATAATGCTTGGCGCGTTTTCCGTGTTTTATGACGGAATTTCGGAGGACGATATTGAAAGAGCAATTTCGGAAAATATGCCCGAAAAGATCAGACAGAAAAATATTTCCGCAATGAAAGCGGCAGGAAAGGAGCTTTTTAAATGAGACCTTATCTTCGTGAAAAAGCTCCTGCGGCTTTTGATGAGATCCCCGAATTTCCGTCATATGAAGCAGGATTTCTTACAACAAAAAACGCGGGCTGGAGAAATTTCCGCCCGATAATAGATACAAAAAAATGCAAAGGCTGTATGCAGTGTTATCTGTACTGCCCCGACGGCGTTATTTCTGAAAAGGACGGCAAAGCGGCTGTTGACTATGATTTCTGCAAAGGCTGCGGCATTTGCAGAAAGATATGCAAATTCAATGCTATTGAAATGGAGGCGGAAATATAGTGGCACGAAAATTTCTTTCGGGAAATGAAGCCTTTGCGGAGGGTATCCGTCTTGCAAGACCCGAAGTTATTTCCGCTTATCCGATAACGCCGCAAACCATTGTAGTGGAACGGCTTTCCGAAATGGTTGAGGACGGCAGCCTGAATTCGGAATTTATCCACGTTGAGTCGGAACATTCCGCGCTTTCCTGCGCTATGGGCGCGTCTGCGGTGGGAGCAAGGGCGTTCACGGCAACATCTTCGCAGGGGCTTCTTTATATGGCTGAATGTCTTGTTTACGCATCGGGCGGAAGATTTCCCATAGTAATGATGAATGCAAACCGTTCCACTGCTTTGCCGTGGAATATTTACGGCGATCAGCGGGATTCCCTTGCGCTTCTTGACAGCGGCTGGATACAGGCTTATGCGGAAAATGCGCAGGAAGCTCTTGACCTTGCTTTAATGAGTTATTACATAGCGGAAAATAAAAATGTTTCCACGCCGTTTATGGCAAATTTAGACGGATTTGTTCTTACTCACACCTATGAAGCCGTTGATGTTCCCGAACAGGACGCGGCGGATAAATTTCTTCCGCCTTTTGAAACGGAAAACAAGCTTGATCTTTCCAAGCCGAAAAATATGGCGTTTTCCGCAGGCCCTGCAAGCAACTATATTTTTAAATATAAAGAACATCTCGGACTGCTTAATGCTGCCGCGGTAATAAATGAAGCTGAAGAAAAATTCTATAAAATTTTCGGACGGAAATATCCGGGGCTTATCGAAAAATATCTTACCGATGATGCGGAATATATCCTTATAACCTTGGGAAGCATTTCGGGACTTGTAAAAGATGTTACGGACGAATTGAGGGAAAAAGGCGGGAAAGTCGGAATGATCCGCATACGTTATATGCGTCCGTTCCCAAATAAAGAAATTGCGGAAACCGTAAAAAATGCAAAAGCCGCTGCCGTTCTGGAAAAAGATATTTCATTCGGAAATGAGGGAACGGTATTTACAAATGTTAATTCCGCACTTAAAAAATCGGGCGTAAATATTCCCGTGTCAGATCATATAGGCGGTCTTGGAGGACAGGATATTTCCCGTGCCGATATTGAAAATATTTTTAAAAATATGAAAAAAGGTTTGTCCGATGTGAATTTTATCGGTATCGGAGGTGACCGTCCGTGAACGCTTTAAGCAAAGATGAATTTTTTTACGGACATAAAGCCTGCGCAGGCTGCGGCGGAAGCCTTGCAGTAAGGATAGCATTAAAAGCTCTGGGAGAACGTTCGATAGCCGTTCTTCCCGCGGGCTGTATGTCTGCGGTGGGATTTAATTTTCCGCAGCTTTGTTTTGGAAATAACGCGATAATTTCCACATTTGCGGGAACTGCTTCAATGCTTACGGGCATACGCGCGGGTTTAAAAGCAAAAGGAATAGAAGATGTTCAAACGGTGGGATTTGCAGGCGACGGCGGAACGGCGGACATCGGTTTACAGGCGTTATCGGGGGCAATTGACAGGAATGATGATATTCTGTATATTTGCTATGATAACGAAGCGTATATGAACACGGGTATTCAAAAAAGTTCGCTGACGCCGTTCGGAGCAAAAACAACTACAACTCCCGCAGGAAAAAATATTCACGGAAATATGCGCCCGAAAAAGAATATGTTTGAAATTGCCGCGGCACACGGTATACCTTATGCCGCGACTGCAAGCGTGGGATATATAAATGATTTTATTTCAAAAGTAAAAAAAGCGTCCGGAATAAAAGGCACAAAATATATCCATGTTATTGCTCCATGCCCTACAGGCTGGGGAATTTCCACAGATGAAACGGTGGAAATTGCAAAAGAAGCCGTAGACTGCGGAACATGGTATCTTGCGGAATTTGAAAACGGAGAGTTCAGATTGAATTTCAGACCAAAAGAATTTTCCGACATCGGAGAATATCTGAAAAAGCAAAGCAGATTCAGACATCTTACAGACGAAGATATAAAAATAATAGAAAATTCCCGAAACGCAAAATGGGAATTTATAGATAATAATTTCAAGAAATGAGGTAACAGAAATGAGCAGAGATATAAACAGCAAATACTGGGACGAGGAACTTGAAACAATGCCTCGTGAAGAGATCGAAAAGCATCAGCTTGAAGATCTGAAAGAAATAGTTAAATTTGCGTATGAAAATGCGCCTTATTATAAGCGTTCTTTTGATGCGGCGGGAGTAAAGCCGGAGGACATAAAAACTCTTGAAGATATACGCAAATTCCCGTTTATTGATAAGAAAACGCAGCGTGATACGCAGGGCGTGGGTTCATTTCTCGGAGAACTTTGTGCGGTTCCCGAAGAAGATGTTGTGTTTATTTCCACATCGTCGGGTTCAACGGGAGTTCCCACAATGAGTCCGTTTACAAAAAAGGATTTTGACGAATTTCAGGAGACCGAAAGCCGCTGGTTCTGGCAGGCGGGAATGAGACCTACCGACAGATATGTTCACGCGCTGAATTTTTCACTTTATGTCGGCGGTCCTGATGTTATCGGCGCGCAGAATCTCGGTGCGCTTTGTATCTGGGGCGGAACGCTTCCAAGCGAAAGACTGCTTTTTGTTCTGAAAACATATCAGCCCACTATTATATGGACTTCCCCGTCTTACGCTTGGCAGCTCGGCGAAAAAGCATTAAAAAGCGGAATTGATCCGAAAAAAGATCTGAATATAAAGAAAATTATCGTTGCGGGCGAACTCGGCGGCTCAATTGATGCGACAAGAAAAGCAATTGAAGATCTCTGGGGCGCGGAAGTTTATGATTTTTACGGACTTTCGGATATTTTCGGTGCCTGCGCGGCAATGTGCGAAGCAAAGGACGGACTTCATATTGCGGAAAACCACATTCTTGTGGAAACGGTGGATATCCACACGGGAGAAGTTCTTGAACCCGGTCAGGTGGGCGAACTTGTATTTACGACTCTGCGGAAACACGCACGTCCGCTTATAAGATTCCGCACAGGCGACATCGGCTGGATAGACAATACGCCTTGCTCCTGCGGACGTACTCACGGCAGAATACATATCAACGGACGTAAAGACGATATGTTTATAGTTTCGGCGGTAAATGTTTTCCCAAGCGATATTGAAGCAGTTATCCGCGAACAGCAGGGAATTACGGGAGAATATCTTATCCGTGTATTTGAAAAGGATTTTACCTGCAAATATTCCGTTGAAATTGAAAAGAATTCCGACAACCCCAAAACAGATGAGGAAGTTGCGCAGAGTGTTTCGGACGCATTGAAAGCTCGTATCGGAGTAAAACCTTACAAGGTGGAAGTTCACCCCGACGGCGGTTTAAATACACGTTCCGAGCATAAATCAAAGCGCTTGATAGACGAAAGAAAGCTTGATTATAACATATAATTTTTAATAAGGAGAAATTAAAATGCCCCGTATTTCATCACGAACAGAAACTTTTACCGATTCGGTGATACGCAGAATGACCCGTGTTTCCCTGCAATACGGGGCTGTAAATCTTTCACAGGGATTTCCCGATTTTGAACCGCCGAAAGAAATTTTAGACCGTCTTGCGGAAGTCACAAAAGAAGATTTTCACCAATATTCCATAACGTGGGGAGCGCAGAATTTCCGTGAAGCGCTTGCGGAAAAGCAGTCCCGTCTTATGGGAAGAAAAATTGATCCCAACAGCGAAATTGTCGTGACCTGCGGCAGCACCGAAGCTATGATGGCGGCAATGATGACCGTTACCGATCCGGGAGATAAAGTAATTGTTTTTTCGCCGTTTTATGAAAATTACGGCGCAGACGCAATTCTTTCGGGAGCGGAGCCGATATATGTCCCGCTCATTCCGCCTGAATTTAATTTTGATGTTGACGTACTTGAAGCGGCATTCAAACAAAAACCCAAAGCGCTGATCCTTTGTAATCCGTCAAATCCCTGCGGAAAAGTTTTTACATATGACGAACTTAAAATAATTGCAGATCTTGCGGAAAAATACGATACTTTCGTAATTACAGACGAAGTTTACGAGCATATTGTTTATGAACCCAACAAGCATATTTATTTTTCATCTTTGCCCAATATGCAGGAACGGACAATTTCCTGTTCGTCCCTTTCAAAAACATATTCAATAACAGGCTGGCGATTGGGATATATAATTGCGCCTGCGGAAATTATTGACGCAGCAAAAAAAGTACATGATTTTCTCACAGTCGGAGCAGCCGCGCCGCTTCAGGAAGCAGCAGTTGTGGGATTGAAATCCGGTGATGAATATTACAAGGAATTGCAGGAAAAATACACGCAAAAGCGGGATCTGTTTTTAAAAGGTCTTGATGACATCGGGATAACTCACACCGTTCCGCAGGGAGCATATTATGTTCTTTTAGATATTTCGGAATTTGGGTTTGATTCCGATCTGGAATTCTGTGAAACGCTTGCCTGTGACGTTGGTGTGGGAGCAGTTCCGGGGTCAAGTTTTTTCCGCGAGCCTGTCAATAATTTGATACGTCTGCATTTTGCCAAAAAGGAAGATACTCTGAACGAGGCTTTGAACCGTTTGGAAAACATACGAAAGAAAATTTCTTCAAGAAAATAACTAAAAGGACATCGGTGACGGTGTCCTTTTTAAATTATACGATTTTGTGTGGACAAAATCAGCCATAAACATAATTTGACAAGTCGGTTTTTTTATGATATAATCGTACCGTGATATGATTGAATTTCATGAAAATATGAAAATACCCACAGATGCAATTATAAAATTCCCATTCCGGAAAATGACAGCAAACAATCCTAACGCTTTTTATGCTTGTCTGAACTATGGAGAAGCGTTTGTTCCTGATGAGATCGCCGAACGTTCAATTTGTATACATTCGGATATACGTGATGTATTAATGCAAATCTGGAAAATTTAGATCCTATTCATATTTAGTGTGAGATTTTCTGAATACATATTCTTCAAGATTGTGTCTGACGGCATCTATTCTTGAATTTATGGTCTTGTTAAATTTTTTGCAATTAAATCAGAACAATTTAATTCTTTGCAATTGTTAAATTCGATTTCGTATGATATAATTATTTTACAGCCGACTGATTTATATTTAGTGACTGTGAGGGTAAGTCTTTCTTACCCTCTTTTTATTTTACACTGTAAATAAACACATTTACTGATTAGGTCTTCAAAACCTTTCGCAAAGTATACTCTTTTGCGAAAAGCAACGACACACCAATTTTTATATATTTTAACATATTATGACATAGTTGTCAATATGCAAAATATATAATTTTTTTAACATACACTGTTGGCAGACAGCTAATATCACAAAAGTATTGTAATTTTGCAAGCCAAAAGCCGTCAAAATTACCGTCAAAAATTTAAAGGAGAGTTTGGATATGGCAAAAAAAGGAGAAAATATTTACAAGCGAAAAGATGGTCGTTGGGAAGGACGGTATAAAAACGGTTTCAAACCTGACGGCAAAACAAAATACTCCTCCGTTTACGGGAAAAGTTACTTGGAAGTTCGTTCCATTATATGCCAAAAAAGGCTTCAGCTTCAGGATAATGCGCCCGTTTGCAGCCTGAAATTCAGCGAACTTGTCATAATGTGGCTTAAAGCTATACGCAATAACGTCAAAGAGTCAACCTATGCAAATTATCTTATGAAAGTACGCAAGCATATTATTCCAAATATAGGAAATATCCTTTATAAAAATCTGACGGTTCAAAATCTTAATGATTTTGTTGCACAGCGCATTTCAAGCGGCTTATCGGTAAAATACACTGCCGATATTGTCATTCTTATCAAATCAGTAACCAAATTTGCTCATCGCCGGTTCGGATATACTGATATAGCCGAATCCTTGTATTTACCAAAAGATGGAAAGCCAATCGGAAAGCGTTTGCTTACAGATGCGGAACTTGATATTCTGACATCAAATCTGCTGAACAACATCAACCCCAGCAATGCGGGTATACTTTTATCGTCTGTTACGGGTATAAGGATAGGCGAACTTTGTGCGCTGAAATGGTCTGACATTGACTTTGAAAAAAGTATAATTACCGTCAGAAAAACTTTACAGCGCATAAGCGACAATGAACATTCAACAAAAATAATTGTGACCTCCCCAAAAAGCAGTACGTCAATCCGCGAGATACCCATACCCGATATACTTATCCCACACTTAAAAAATATCAGAGCCGATGGCAATAGTTATTTTCTGACAGGTACGGAAAAGTTTATTGAACCCCGTACAATGCAGTACAGGTTCGCGGCTATTCTCAGAAAACTAAAACTTCCCGAAGTGACTTTTCATTCATTAAGGCATATGTTTGCAACTAAATGCGTTACCATCGGGGTAGACGTAAAAACACTTTCTGAAATTCTTGGACACAGTTCGGTAAAAATAACGCTTGACAGATATGTACATTCATCTTTAGAAAGAAAACGTAATTGTATGAAATTGGTTTCCGACAGCATAAATGTGATATGAAAATTTTCTTAACCGTCAGAATTATCGTCATATGATAATAATATTTATTTCACGGAAATATGAAAAAGTAAATTATTCGCAAAAGAGTATACTTTAAGAAAATTTATTACATATTTAAGGCGGGTTGAGAATGAAGATAAAGATTGCAATAGCCGACTCAAACGAAACATATGCTGCAAGACTGTTTGAAGCTTTGCAAAAGCAGGAAAATCTTTCCATTTCTGTTTATACCAATAAGGAAAAAATGGAAAAAGAAATAACTTCTGTAAGATACGACATTATATTGTTTGATTATTCCATGTATTCCGGTGATAACTTGTTTAAGAATTCAAAGCTTGCTGTGGCACTGTATGATGAGGACGGCGAACTGCCTTCCGGATTTTTGGGTAAATATTCGTTTGTTAAAAAATTCCAGAGAGGCAGTACCATTTATAAGGAAGTTATAGGCATATATTCGGAATATGTTTCCGACCCGTTTTCAAATTCTACAGGACACTGCAAAGTTATCAGTTTCTATTCTCCGGTAGGCGGAAGCGGCAAAACGACCTTATCTTTGTCCATGGCACGATCCGTTGCAAACAAGGGGCGGAACGTTATGTATCTTAATTTTGAATCTATAGCTTCATATGGTGTTTATATGCCGTTGAAAGGCAGCAAAGGAATGGGCGAATTGATGGCTGCTCTTGATAGCAGCGGAAGTTTCAGTCTCAAGCTCGAAAGCCTTATGAAAAAAACTCCGCAGGGCATTATTTATTTTGAAAAATTCGAGAACATACTTGATATTTATGAGATAACTTCCGAGGATATCGAAAAACTTATCCGCAAGATCAATGAAACCGGAACGGCGGATTACATTATTATTGACATGAGTACGGGATTTGATCCGCTTAATCGCAGTATTCTGGATATTTCAGATAAAATAGTTATGGTAGAAACTCCCAATAAAATCGCAAAAGAGAAGATCAAAGCATTTTCCGAACACAGAACGGTAATTCGCGAATATTCCGATAAGATCTGTTCGGTAATAAATTTTTCGCTTGGGACTTCCGATGTCAGCGCGGCGGGCTACGAAGTTGCAGGGCGCATACCGGAAAAGAAAAGCGATCCGGACGAGCTTGTATCGTATATCAGCAAATATTCTTTGTTGGATATGGATACGCTGATTTCATGATGTTCCGCATGGAGGTGCTGAAATGATTAGCGGCGATCTTTTCAAGTCAATAACCGTTGATATAAAAAATAAAATACAAGAACTTCCGAACCTTACTCTTATGAGTGACGATGAACTCTATAGCGCTATAGAAGAATTCATGGAGGTAAAGCTTGAAGATCTTGCTTCGTCAGATGAAAATTATCGCGGTGAAACGGGTTCCATAACATTTCGTGATAAAAACAGCATAAAAAACAGCGTTTTTGAATCTATACGCGGTCTTGATGTTCTCGGAACCATCATTGAGGACAAGACAATAACCGAAGTCATGATAAACGGTTATGATAATATATTCGTTGAACAGAACGGAAAGGTAAAGAAACTTCCGGAAAGATTTGAAAGTACGGAAGTACTTACCGATATAATCATTAAATTTGTCCGCATGGCAGGACGAAGCGTTGACGAAAGTAATCCTATCGTTGATACAAGGCTTGAGGACGGTTCTCGTGTAAATGTTGTTCTTCCGCCTGTTGCATTGAACGGTCCGATAGTAACCATCAGACGTTTTCCGCAGGAAGCTATGACTATACAGAAACTTCTGGATTACGGCTCCCTTACTCCGGAAGCGGCAGATTTCCTCGAAAAACTTGTAAGAGCAAAGTATAACATATTTGTATGCGGCGGTACGGGAAGCGGAAAGACAACTTTCCTGAACGCTCTTTCAAATTTTATACCGCAGCATGAAAGAGTTATCACCATAGAAGACAGCGCGGAACTACAGATAAAGAATATACCTAACCTTGTAAGGCTTGAAACAAAAAATGCAAATTCTGCCGGAAAAGGCGGAATTACAATAAGGGATCTTATCAAATCATCATTGAGAATGAGACCGGAACGCATAGTTGTCGGTGAGGTCAGAGGCGGTGAGGCTCTGGATATGCTTCAAGCTATGAATACCGGCCACGACGGTTCTCTTTCCACGGGTCACGCCAATTCTTCACATGATATGTTAAGCCGTTTGGAAACAATGGTGTTGAGCGGTTCTCCGGGACTGCCGCTTCCGGCAATACGTCAGCAGATAGCTTCGGCTGTGGATATAATAGTGCATCTGTCAAGACTGCGTGATTTTACAAGAAAAACATTGGAAATTTCGGAAGTTGACAAGATCGACGAACACGGGGATATTATTCTGAACCCGCTGTTTAAGTTTGAAGAATCACCGGAAAGCACTGTAAGTAAAGTTGTGGGCGGTCTTAAACGTACCGGAAATGAAATGATACACCCGGATAAATTTATTAATGCGGGTATTTATAATTACCTTTAAACAGGAGAATGGATATGAGTAATAAAAACGAAGCCCAAATGCCGGATTATAAAAAATGTGCAATGCCTAAATGGCAGCATACCCTTATGTACATAGTTTTTGCGGCGGCAGCAACGGTCATATTGAACATATTTTACAAGAATATGATGATCGCACTGATAATTGCCGTGTTTATCGCTCCTACATTTGAAAGAGAATTTGCAAGGGCACAGGTAAAAAAACGCAAGAAGAAACTCAGGACACAGTTCTGTGATATGCTTGAAGCAATGAGCGTTGCATCAAGAGCCGGAAATAATGAACTTAAAGCCCTTGAATCCGCATATCACGACCTTCAGATGACCTATAGCGAAAATACGGATATCATCATCGAAATGAAAAACATTATCGACAGAAACAGAAACGGCATCCCGCTGAGAACGCTGTTCAAGGATTTCGGCGAGCGCAGCGGCATAGAGGATATAAAAAGCTTCGGAGAAATATATGAGATAATCGAAGGAAGAAGCGACAGATTTGCCGATATTATAAAACAGACACAGCAGATAATTTCCGACAAAATAGAGATCGAAGAGGAGATAGAAACTGTTCTTACCGCTCCGAAAAGCGAAAATAAGATCATGCTCGTTATGCCGGTCCTGCTTGTTGTGCTGCTTGGCGGTGGTGAAGGAGGAGGAGGTTTCCTCGACTGGCTCTATGCAGATGAAACTAAATTTTACGGTTTCATAGTAATTTCAATATGTGTAGCTGTTTTCATAGGTGCTTATCTGCTTGGTCAGAAAATGACTGATATAGATGTATAACGGAGGCAAAATATGGCAACTTTACTGCTGATAATAGCTGTTATAATTACGATAGCTTGGATATATCTGGCGATAAATATTACAAAAGATGATGTTGTTGAAATAACTATTGCAAAAAGAAAAAATGCCGCTGCAAATGTAAAGCGTATAACTAAGGAAGAACGTAAAAAGATAGCTGCGCTTATAAAAAGCGGAAGTGATGAAGATGGCAAGGACGTCAAGAAAATACAAAAAAAATATGCCAAGAAGATAGCTGAAGCGCAGAAAAATTTTGAAAAGGCAAATAATTCCGCACCGGGCATCATGGATATAATGCCTGCTTGCGGGTATGTGGTAATGAGAAAGTTCGGATTCAATGCCGATAATAAGATGTTCCGTCAACTTGTGGACAATTTTACGCGCACAGACGGTAAGGAAAATGCTTTTGTAAGAGCAAAGCATTTGTTTGCATCAACAATATCATATGCAGTAATAGGAGTTATGGTAGATGCTTCTGTTATATCAATAATGATGAGCATGGAAAATGAGGATGCTGCTTTAATGGGACTGATAATTTTGATCCTTGTGGCAGTAGTATGTTACATTCCTCTCAGTAACCTCAGACAGGAAGCACAGTATCGTGAAGAACGAATTGAGGCGGAATTTCCTAACGTTGTTTCAAAACTTGCTATGCTGATAAATTCGGGAATGGAAGTTTCAAAGGCTTGGGAACTGACTGCAAATTCTTCGGAAGATGTTCTTTATGAAGAAATGCAGGTCGTTGTCGCATTACAAGACAGCAACGTCAGTCCGGCAAGTGCTTACACACAATTTATGAACAACTGCAATAATAAATATACGTCCAAACTTGCAACGTCCATAATGCAGAACCTTTCAAAGGGCAACGAGGAAATAGGCTTGCTTTTTATGCAGATGTCAAGCGAGAGCTGGATGGAACGCAAGCATAATGCCAAGCGGCTCGGAGAAAAGGCACAGTCAAACTTGCTTATTCCAACGATTATGATATTTCTTGGAATAATGGTTTTGGTCATTGTGCCTATATTCGCAGATATGGGCGGCACATTTGGATAATTTATCAGAAAGGAGGAGTTTGTTGGTTATGAATATTAATAGTCTTACTACACTCGCATATATTAAAGCTTCCATGGCAATGGACAATATAAAAGCTATTATCAAAGGGGAAGCAGACTCATTCAGCAACGATGAACGCGGCGTTGAAGGCTTTGTTGTTGCTTTGATACTTGTTGGTATAGCAGCAATTGTAGCTGTATTTTTTAAAGACCAATTAATTGGTCCAAATGGACTTATAACTCAACTTATAAACAAAATTATTAAGCAATTGGAGTTAGATAAGTAAGTAAGTAATTTTGCGGCTGCACTGTTTATTATTGCAGTTGTTAAGTGCAGCCGCGTATTTTTTTAACAAAAATATATACAAAAGGAAGGCAATTAAAAATATGGCAATCAGAAAAAATGAACGCGGATATTTAATGATCGAAGCAGCCATAGTATATCCCATGTTGATGGTGATAGTTGTATTCTTTTTGTATATACTTATGCTTACGGCTCAGAGGGCGCAAATGATTTCTGCGGCAGAACAGACTATGGTTTATGTGAAATATGTATGCGCAGGGCATTACAGCGTTTACGATGGCGGAGAATTAAATTATTCGATCACCGATAATTTGGAACTGCCTGAACCGAGCCTTTATAATGTTTATGCGACTTTGACAGATACTCCATCATCACGTGCGAAAGAACTCAACAGCGGAGATGGAGTGAAGAACATCTTTAATAGATATATTAAATCTCCTTTGCTCGGAAATGTTGATAAAAACTATAATGTACACATGGACGTACATAATTATGTTCTTTTTACGGAAATCGACCTTACCGTTGAATATAAACTGAATAAATTTCTGAATTTTTCATTTATAGGCGGCGAAGCGTTCAATGAACCTACTTTCAAGATAGAATTACAGGGTGTTGTTACCGACAATACATCAAATATAAGAATGATGCAATATATTGATTATTTTACCGAAGTATCGGGGATCGACAAATCGATCGGCGAAGTGAAAAATAAAATAAAAGGCTGGTTTAAATAAAATCGGGAGGAAAAATCATGTTGAAATTTATGTACGATCATAAAGGAAATCTTTCGATATTTACATTGATAATACTTATACCTGTAATGGTCATTTCAGGTATACTCATTGACTTTGCAAGACTTAACGCAATTAAAGCACAGTCTGCTGCCGTAGCTGAAACATATGCTAATTCCTATCTTAGCGTATATGATGAGCTTTTCAATGAACTTTACGGGCTTTTTTCTATTTCAGACACAAAAGAGGGGAAAGCAGCACTTGAAGCACTTGAAGGTTATATGCAGGCGGCTTATTCTCCCAACAGCAACAAAGTACAAGGAATACTCGGAGAACAAAAAGAAGGCTCAACATGGGCAAGAGGAAACGAGCAAGTAACAAAAGCTATTGACAATCTTCTAAAAAAATCAGAAAATTTGCCGGATGATGCACTTTCTCTCATGGGAAGCGGTCTTGCCGGAATTGACGTAACAGAATTAAGACCGCTTGTATCAGACGGCAATTATGATGCACTGCAAATGCAGATATCCGAATATGTTAAATTTATAGGTCCCACTGAACTTGCGTTCAATGTAGGCGGAAAAGTTGCAGATATGCTGAAAACGCAGAATGCAGCTGAAAATCAAGAGGCAAAAGATGTTGCAAACGCTCTTGACGATTCGGGTAAAAATCTGGAATTCATTCAGGAGAAGCAACGAGTTGACAACAAAATAGCAGATATAAATGTAGCAATAAAAGACCTTGCAGAAAGCATGGGTAATTACGAAAAAAAGGTATCAGAACTTTACAATTCAATAAAAGGTTTTGTCGGAGATGAAGTCAATTCATATTCTAATGCAATAAAGTCGACCGAAAGTGCTTACAACAAATTCAAGGCTGTACTTACAAATGTAAAATATATAGATCCTGTTTCAAGTACGAGCGGGGAAGAGGAAGAAGGGAGATTGACTTCTCTTGATGATACGGATAAAAAGGCTTTATCCGCTTTGTTTGACCGGTACACTACACCTGTCGGGGATTATTATGATAAAGTAGGAAGATATTATTCCTACGAAGACAATATGTTTTTAAATGCCGGCTCTTTTCGTGATACAGGAGCCATTAAAAGTTACGGAAATGTTGCACTGAAAGTTGCTGAATTAGATGCTGCAATAGTAGATCTAAAACTTAAAGCAGAGTCGCTTAATGGTATCTATAATGGTATAGAACAGGATATAAAAAAACTGATAGATCATGCTCGTGAACTTGAAAATGAAGGTTCTCTCGAAGAAGGCTTTACAGACCAGTTGGAAAATGGTGAGTACAAGGCACTTCTTGAACCTGATTCCGATAACCCGCTTTACTACATCAAACAATACGATTTTTATCAATTGTCACTTAATATTTTGGCTTATACTAATAACGTTATAGATAAAATACTTACTGCAGCACTTTTTGTGTTTACGGGTGATGGCGCAACTTTAGGTTTTGATCTTATGTTTATCGGCGATTTTAAGGGCTTATCAACATATGATCTATATCTTGAGAGCACATATGATGATCTTAAGGAATTAAAAAAATATTTATGCGATAGTAATAAAAATTTATCAGATCCTGAAGTTGTGAGATTGATAAAAAAGCTGAAACTCTCTAATAATGCAGCTGTACAAAATGATACAACTAACAAATTTGAGTTAATAACAGGTACTTCTTTCAGCCAAAAATCCAATAAGGAAAATGCTTATCTTCTTAGCAGCAGCACAAAGCTTGATAATTTTTATAAAAAATTTGAGGATGGTTCGGAAAATAAACTTAATTTTGGCACAGAAATGAAAAATATGTACAAAACATTGAAATCGTATAATGTTACTATTGAGGGAACAGAAAAACAAAAGGAAAAGCAGAAAAATATAAACAAACTTACATCAGCTTTAGAGAGCTTATATAATACGCTTACTTCTCCGGCGATCCCACGCTGCAGCAGAATACTTCCGGAAAATATTTCGTCTGTCGGGGCTATGAACAAAAGTGCATCCGTTGATTTTAAAAATGTTGCAAATGGCGGAGATAGTATTCCGTCGATCCAGAACTGGGGTCTGGATTTTGAAAATAAGATAATGCTTATGATGTATAATTACGGTATGTTTACCTGCCAGACAAGCGATAAAAAATTTGATGAGAGCGAAAATAAAATTAAAGTTGAAGCCCCCGTGTCATATCAGGGGATCACAATGGCAAAAGACAGCGGAAACGGACTTGAGATAGACGGTTGTGATGTTTCTGATACAAATTTTATGCTTTACGGTGAATTGGAATACATTCTTTGCGGAAATCGCAAATATTCTGATAATTTCTACACTGTTGTGGGAATTCTGGCGCTGCTTAGATTTGTACCGAACTATCTGAGTACATATAAAATAACCGCAATTGACAATATTGCTGTAGGTATAAGAAGTGCGCTTTCATGGTGTCCGATCGCTGCAATAGCTGCGGAACAACTTTTCAGAGTTGTAATAGCCGGACTTGAAAGTTACGCGGATCTTGCGCTTTTGTATCAAGGACGCGCAGTGGCATTTTTTAAGCGTTCGGCTTCGGATCTTTCAATGATGGAATTAATTGACAGCGCCGCAAAGGATTTCACAGACGCCGGATTCAGTCTTGATGAACTCAAAAATGATTCAAAAACTCAAGGCAGCGATGGGAATAATTTTAAGATCACTTACTCACAATATCTGCTTATAGCAACGTTGCTTTTTGTAAATCAAGATACTATGATAAAACGAACGGCTGATCTTATAGAGGTAAATATGAACTATGTTATCAATAGCAATATTGGTCATGACCCTGAAGGACTTGAAACTATTAACATGAGTGGTGAAGACGCATTCCTACTCAGCAATGCAAATACTGCTGTTGCAGTAACAGTTTACGGTAAAAAAGATCTCATGTTTGTAGGTGATATGGGTACAAGCGTTTTCAACACTTCCGGCGATGAGTATGCTGAAGTGAACGATTTTGCAAGAAGTATGGTCAGTGATACAGATAGATACAATAATACATTCAAATATACTGTTGTAAGAGAATACTGATGAGGTGAGACAATGATTTTTTCTTCCGATAATGAAAAAGGCGCATTGTTTGTTGAAGGTGCAATTGTTCTTCCTATGATCATGATACTTATGATGATATTCATGTACATGGTAAATATTTTTGTTGTACAGACTTATATACAATATGCTTTGAATCAGACAGTATCTGAACTCGGCAACTATACCGAATATCTTAATTATCTTGGTATAATTGACATTAGTAATGACATTAACAGCAATTTAAAAAAAGCAAGCATAACTTCACAGGATAACATAAAAAAAGTTTCTGATACTTTTAATGGGATCGTTGGTATGTTTAATGAAAATGACAATTTAGAAAATTCCGAGGCTTCAACTCCTATCAATTGGAATACGTTGTTCAGCAGCAGCGGAACCGTTCAGGAATTTTATTCAATGGCGACCGAATATAAAAATAAACCGTTCAGTTTGCTTGTACAATTGATCTCAGGGCCGGGTATATCTCTTGCAGATGGAGTACATCAGTATCTTGGAGCCGCTCTCGGAAAAATGATGATGTTCAAATATGCTGATAATGATATGATCAAAAATTTAGGTGTGGTGTCATGCGATTATAATGGTTACAGTTCCGCCGGATATTTGGAAGGCATTGACGGTCTTGATTTTTCAGGCTCAAGCTTTCTTGGAAATGAAGATAGCAGGATAATTGATATAATCGTTGTTTACAGAATAAAATTCCCTGTAAATATTGCAAGATTTGCAGGCGCTGATGAAGGAAGTAAATTATATAATAATTCTTTATGTGTTGTTCAGCGTGCCACAGGGTATGGCTGGATAAACGGTGATGGCAAGGCGAAAGGCAGCTATAACGGAAAAGATAAAAAAGGATTAATGAATTCATTGATAAATTAAATTTTTATACGATCGGAGAATGTATAAATATTATGAATATACTTATTGCCGCTGCGGCTGCTGTGATATTTTATATTGCTCTTTGCTGTACAATGAACAGGTATTTTGAGACCGGGATCAAGCTGCCGGGCTCTCTGATATATTCAGAGAAAAATATTACAATTATTTGTGCCGCGGAAGCAGTAATATCATGCACGGGGCTTTACTTCGGAACGGACAGCAACTCTTTTTTCAGACTTATATTATTTTATGTACTCTGTATTTTTCTTGCCGCTGCGGCTTTGATCGACATTAAAAAAAGAATAATACCCAATCGTCTTGTATTTATTCTTTTTTGCGTATGGATATTATATATAGTAATAATGATAATAATATCTTCGGGCAACGGTGTATCCGAACTTATAAATTCTATTACCGGAGCAGTTTTTTCAATGTTTGTTTTCGGGATCGGCTATCTCCTTATGAAAAACAAACTTGGCGGCGGAGATGTTAAATTAACGGTGGTTATGGGACTTATTCTCACGGGAGACGCTATTTTCGGAGCGCTGATGTATGCGTTGGTGCTTAGTCTAATATTTGCGGCAATTGCTCTTATTTCAAAAAAAATGACGATTAAGGATAGTATGCCGTTTGCGCCTTTTTTGTTTTTAGGCACGGCAGCCGCTATTGCTGTAATGTAAAGGAGATATTTTAATATGCAAAAATATAAACTTATGCTTATATTGCCGTTTGTTATACTGGTCATTATCGCATTGGGAAATCTCAGTTCCGGCAATGAAGAAGAGGATTTGTTGGCGCAGCAGGAAACTCTTATCGAGGAAGCAGACGCGTTTGCTGCGGATCAGATATATACCAGAGCATCGGAACGGCTGAAACAGGCTATTGCTTTGAACGTAGGCGATATTGACGGTATTGAAGCAAAACTATGTGAATATTACATTGCCGACGAGAATTATAATGACTGGCTTTCACTTGTTGCAAAGCGCATGAGTAAGGCATCGGCTTCCGAAGCCGAAATAGTTTCGGCAATAGAATATTATCGCGATGAAAAAAAGTATGATAAAATGCTGTCTACAATTGACAGCGGTCTGGAACTTTATCCCGATTCGCAAAAAATGGTGGAAATAAGAGACTCTCTGATATATTCGTATTCATATTCCGATCTTAAATATGATGATGCGGCTCCGGCGTTCGACGGAAAAAGAGCTGTGTCTAAAGACGGAAAGTGGGGGTATAGTTTATCAAATAGCGGCAGTCAGTTTGAATTTGATTATGATAAAGCGGTATCATTCTGTGAAGATATGGCTGCGGTTTACAGTTCGGGACAGGCGATCATGATAGATGATAATATGAAACGTTATTCGGTGTGCCATGACAATACCGTTGATGGTGTATTTATTTATGACGGAAATATGGCTGTCCTTACCGCGGGAAGTAAATATGTTTTATGCGACAAGGAAATGGAAATAGTAGGCGAACCTTATGACTTTATCGGAACAATAGCTGATGGTCTTCGTCCCGTACAAACCGGAGACAAGTGGATGTTCTTGGACGAAAAAGGCAAAAAAACCGATCTGGACGGATATGATGGCATTGCTCTTAATGATAGGTATGAAGCCTTTTTTAACAAAATAGCATTTGTTTCGGAAAACGGATCGTATAAAATGATCGGTACTGACGGTGAACCGATAAATGACGCCGTATTTGAGGACGCATATCCGTTTATGGAAAAAAATTCATATGCGGCAGTAAAACAAAATAATAAATGGGGATTTGCAAACGAAAAAGGAGAAATAGTTATCCCATGCCAATATGATGAGGCAAAGTCATTTTCATACGGATTGGCTGCTGTAAAAACAGGTGATAAATGGGGATATATTGACCGTAACGGCAAGATAATAATACCTGCGGAATATTTATCGGCGGAACCGTTCAGAGACAGTCAGGCATTGGTAAAGAGTGACGACGGTCTGGGATCGATATTACTTGATTATTATAAATAATGTTTTGAAAGGAATTGATATTATGAATACGGAAGGCTATAAGATCGTAAATTCTCTTGCTAACAATACCTTGCATATTCCTAAAAAACGAGACGGAAGATATGACGAGCTGGCTTTGAAAATTTTTCGGAATGACTGCCCATATTTTTCTGCTCCGGTAAATGAAGTTACAATAAACGGCGAATCGTTTTTTAAATATGAACTCGGTAGTTTCAAACCTATAGAAAACTTGATAATGAAAATGTCCGGAAGTGAATTTATCAAGCTTTTGAAAAATCTTATAAATCCTATGATCGAATGTACCGATTGGATGATCGACAGCCATTATTTCACGTTGACGCCGCAGCTGGTATTTGTAGGTTCTTATGATTATAATGTAAGATATGTATATTCTTTTGATATTGACAATTATTGTTCAGATGCTGAAATATCGGCTTTTTTTGCGGATATTATAAAAAATGTACGATTGACGGATTCCGCGGAACTTAATAATATTTTGCTGCGTATGGTTGTTGACGGAAATGTTTCTGTAGCATCGCTGCTTGACTTGATAAGAAAATATGATGATAAAAGTGCAAGAGATATTCCTGTACAAAAAGAAATCCCGCCTCAGAAAGAACCTGTACGTCAACCGCAGCGAACCGTTTCCGAGCCAACGAATATACCTGTTCATAAGGAACAGAAAAATGATGTTAAATTTTCTAAGATCATACCTAATTCCATAGCTAAGCCCGAAAAGCAAGAACCTAAGCAAGAACCTGCGGAAACAAGATCCGATCCTAACCCGCTTTCATCTGAAAGAGACAGGGCTATGGAAGAACTTTTCGGCGGGAAAAAGTCCGCTTCCAAGCCGGTTCAGAAATCGAAAGAAAAAAATAAGGAGAAGAACAAGGATTCTATACTGTCTTTCCTTAAAAAGGACAAGATCGTTCCGAATAAAGGCCCTGCCGCAAGCAGTAATTTTACGGAAATACCCTCAAATGAAGAAACGGTTTTTGCTGGCGCATACGATCAGGACGGAGTTACGGAAATTGCCGGTGCAGACCCTTACCTTATTCTTAAAGAAAATAACGGTCCTCTTGACGCTCCGAAAAGAATTGAACTTTCTTTTGATGCAAACGGCGAAATGTATATAGGCAGGCAGTCGGAAAGTTCAAATTACTTCGGATATAAATTCAGTGCTGATTTTAAAAAGATAAGCCGCCGTCATGTGCTTATAAAGCGTGTTGGTTCGGAATATTCCGTGACGGATATGAATTCGGCAAATAAGACGTTTATCAACGGACAAATTATTCAGCCGAATTCGGCATACACAATTTCAGACGGGGATAGCATCGTATTCGGCGACAGCTTGTATGTTTATGAATTCAAAGAAATGTAATGTTTCGGAGGAGAGCTGCTATGAATTACATATATGGAGCTTTCAGTGATATAGGCATTTCCCGTCCGAATAACGAGGACAGCTTTTTTGCGGGAGAATGCAGTACAGATATACCTATTTTTATTGGTATTGTCTGTGATGGTATAGGCAGTCTTAGAGACGGTGAGGTTGCTTCGGGAAGCATAACTGAAAGCGTAAAGGAATGGACTTTGCATTTAAAGAGCGGCAGTACGTTTGAACAGGTCACAATGTCATTTTTGGAGCATATTTATGCGCTTAATGAAAAAATATGCCGCCACAGCAAGGTGAATTCACTTGAAACAGGCAGTACAATGTCCGCCGTAATTGTCAGCGGAGAAAATTTTATGGCAGCAAATGTAGGTGACAGCAGGGTTTATCACATTCTTAAAAAAATCGAACAGGTTACGGAAGATGATGTTTTGCCTTCTGACGGAAATAAGCGGGGCGCATTAAGACAATGTATAGGTTTTAATGAGAAATTGTTTATAAATACTTATTACGGACGCATAAATAAAAAAGAAAGCCTGCTTGTGTGTTCGGACGGATTTTACAAACAGATGGATCAGAAGCGTATTGCAAAAAAATGCCGTGGTATCAGTCGTCATACCAATGTCGGAAAAGTGATCAAAAAGGAAATAGAACGCATGAAAAAATCCGGTGAACGTGATAATATCACTGCGTATATTATAAAGTGCTTATGAGTAAGAGAAAAAAATAATAATATTTATTTTTATAATAGTTCTGATATTACTGATCATCATATTCAGGTATCAAATTTATGGATGGTTTGATGACATATTCGGGAGGATCGGTCCCGGCGGTCTTTTAGATGATTATACATGAAATGCTTTATTTAAGCGGTAATCGTGTTTTCAGCCCGGAGATCATATTAAGTATTGGAGTGTTTTATGTTGGATCTTTACGGTGAAGAATTGCTGAACGCAGGCATAGTTTTGCTTGTTATACTTCTGATCGCGGCGGCGATATTTTCGGTATATTTCTTTTTATCGGGGGCGCGGCTTAAAAAGCGTCTTGAAGATGAATACGGCAAGAAAAATAAGTAGCGGGGGATATTATGTCGGAAATAATTGATTCCACCTATGAAATAATAGGTAAACTCGGCGCCGGAGGCGGCGGTGTGGTTTATCTGGCAAATCATATACGCCTTGGCAAGAGAGTCGTTCTGAAAGCCGATAAACGCAGCACTAACACGCGGCAGACGCTTTTGCGTCGGGAAGTTGATGTTCTTAAAGAATTGCGGCATACATATATTCCGCAGGTGTATGACTATTTTATTGAAGATGATACTTCATATACGGTAATGGATTTTGTTGACGGCGAAAGCCTTGACAAGATACTGAAAAGGGAAAATAAAATTCCGCAGGCACAGACAATATTCTGGATAAGACAGCTGCTTGAAGCGCTTGAATATCTTCACAGCCCTACTCACGGAGATCCGCCGCGGGGATATGTTCACAGTGATGTAAAGCCCGCAAATATCATGATCCGTCCTGATGGAAATATCTGCCTTATTGACTTTAACATTTCGCTTGCAATAGGCATTGAAACAGTTATCGGCAAAAGTGACGGCTATTCTTCTCCGGAACATTATGGTATTGATTATTCGTTTGGCGGAAGCGATACCAATTACAAAAAAGAAAAGAATTTACCTAAAGGCGGCGATGTTACTGAACTTGCCGATAACGAAAAGACAATGCTTGCTTCGGAAATAAACACCAACGAAAGTTCCGGAGTGAACAGCAGTTATTCATCATCGGTGAAAAAAGTGATCGTTCCTGACGCACGCTCGGACATTTACAGTGTCGGTGCGACTATGTATCATATGCTCAGCGGCAGAAAACCTGCCAGAGACGCAAAAGATGTTGAACCGCTTTCATATAAGGAAATCAGTCCGCTTATAGTTGATATTGTCACAAAAGCAATGAACCCGAATCCCGATCTGAGATTTGGTTCGGCGGAAGAAATGCTGGAAGCAATAAACGGGCTTTGGAAAAACGATCCCCGCGTCAGACGCAGGAAAAAACAGCTTGTTACTGCGGCGGCACTGTTTTCAGTAATGGCAGTTATCGGCGGAGCGGCTGTATTTACGGGGATAAAACAGACAGAACGTTTACAGGCGGCACACGTTCTGGCATCGGATTCGGCGGAAGCATTATCAAACGGAAATGTACGATCGGCGATCGATCTTTCTATGCAGGCACTTGTTGACGATCCAAAAACATTTGACATTCCGTACACGGCGGAAGCACAGCTTGCGCTTACAAATGCGCTGGGCGTTTACGATTTGTCGGACAGCTTTAAGTCTCACAGCGTTATTGAACTGCCGTCTGCGCCGTTCAGAATAAAGAAATCGCCGGACGGGAAAAAGCTGGTTATATGCTATGCCTATGAATTGGCAATTTATGATATAGAAACGGGAAATATAATCAAAACACTTCCCACTCCCGAATCAGCATTATGTGAAGTGGAATTTATTGACGGCAATAAAATAATTTATGCGGGGAAAGACGGACTTACCGCATATGACATTCAAGCAGACAATATCCTGTGGCAGGCTGATCCCGCAACGGCAATTACAATTTCGGGAGACGGCTGTATTGCGGCGGCAATAAACGGGAAAGACGATCTTATAAATTTTTACGATACCGCAACGGGTGAACTTGTTTCATACCGTGAACTTGACGGCAAGCACCTTAATATTCCCGAAAATGACAAATTTGCCGATGCGGAAAGAGACGTTTTTGAGCTTAACGAGGACGGAAGCCTTTGTGCGGTAAGCCTTGAAGGCGGATTTCTGGGAATGTTGGATATTTATGATTACGATGGCGATCTTATAATATATGACGCATCGGATTACGCTGATTTCAGCGGGGTATTCTGCGATGATCTGTTTACGTTTTCGGCGTTCGGGGGCGCGGATCCCATTTTCGGAATGGCTGATTTTAAAACAGCCGAATACATCGGTGATCTGACGGAAAATGACCCTGTTGAGCTGAAAGTTTATAACGGTGAACTTTACATCACGCGGAACGACACGGTTTTCAAAGTGGAAACGGAAACCCTTGAACAGATCGAAGCCGCGTACATGGAAAACAAAAATATAACCGCGCTGGACATTTCAGATAAATATATTATCTGTGCGGCGGAAGACGGGTATTCGATATTTTATAAAAATGCCGGACTGATGCTGGAAAACAAACGCGGTACAAAGCCGGATTTTGTACTGATAACCGATGAATATGCAGTTATCGCCGACAGAAATTCTCCGTCTGTTGAAATACTGAAAATGCAGGAACATGACGAAAAATGTATAATAGAATATGATCCGAGCATTTATCACAGCGAAGCCAGACTGCTTGCGGATCGTTCGGGAGTATTTCTTTTCAGCATAAATAATATTGCATTTGTGAACGCAGACGGAAGCGTTAAAATGACTGCGGATATTCCCGACGCGGATAAGATATACGACCAACAGTATCTGCATGACAGCGATGAACTTGAAGTAACGTATTACAGCGGAAAAGCAGTAAGATATTCCGCAAGGACGGGAAAGATAGTTTCGGAAAGCGAGATACCGCCGCCCGACGACAGCCTTGACGAGGAGTTTGAAACGGAAAATTACGTTATAAAAGCTCCTCTGCACGGAACGCCGGAGGTATATTCCAAAGCTGATGGCGAAAAGATCGCCGAGCTTAACAGTGATGACTATCTGACATATATAACCGAAAGCGGGGAGTATATAATTGCACAGTATATTTCCACAGACGGAAAATTTTACGGAGTGCTTATGAACAGCGACTGTGAACCGATAGCGAAGATACCGTATCTTTGCGATGTGGTTGACGATATGCTTATAAGCGACTATCCGGCGGGAAAAATAAAGCAAACGCCTGTTTATGAACTTGACGAACTGAAAGAACGGGCAAAAAATTACGGGAATTAAGCGGAAACGCGTGATTCATACAATTAACGGAAAGGAATGTTTTTTATGAAGAAAGCAAGAAAGATCGCGGCACTGGTAATGGCTGCGGCAATGTCATTGTGCGTTCTTCCGTCATCGGCGATCGCTGATGAGCTGGTGACTCCGCCAACGGTCATTGATAACGCAGACGACGGAACCAACAATGGCTCAACAAGCACAGATTACAGCGAAAATTCCGGCGGCGATCAGTCTGACGGCATGGACGACAATCAGTCCGGCGACGGAACAACTACAGGTGACGAAGTAACTAACGGTGACGGAACAACAGGTGATGGAACAGAGGGCGAACCTGCCAACAATGAAACAGAGGGTGAACCTGCAAACAACGGAACAGAGGGCGAACCAGAAGAAGAAAATAATGATGATCCGGACAATGGTATTTCTTTGATGAGTCTGCTGCCTTTACCTGAGCATAACAATGAAACTGCAATTATTAACAGAACAGAGGGTGTTCCGTCAGGATTTGAAAAATATTCTGATTATGCTTATTATGTAAAAGAGGTATTAGGCGATATACTTCTTAAGTATGGTGAGATCACAGACACAGAAAATTGCAGCAAGACTATATTTTATTCAGAAAATAATCGTGATTATAAAAAAGTTGAATGGAATGATGTTATTGTTCCTGATAATGTATCATCATATAATTCTTATAAGAGTACAGCTTATTTTATAGTTGGTAACGGAGATCAGCTTGATATTAATAATACACGATACAAAATTGAGATAAGCTTTTTAAATATCAATATTGAATTTGAAAACGGTTTAAAATTTAATTTATATGATAAAAACAAAAAATTAATTACTCCGGTAAGTTCTCAAATGTATGATGTAAATGTCGATGATCAAATGTATTATAACTGTTATCAAACTGTATCATATGATTATATAAAAGAGCAATATCCTATGTTAAGTGTAATTCTTCCGGATGGATATTCAAGCGGAGATGTAAAGATATATGAGAATCTTATATATGATAAAGATTCTTTGACGTCAGCAAACGAGATAACACAAGATTTAATTGGCGGTAAAATGTACCAATTATCAAATTATTATAAGGAAATGACATTTGCTGTTACTAAATCGTCCGGATATGTAAAATTGATACCTGTACGTTTTTCTGTTTATACTAATAGTACCATCGGATATTATATTGAATTAAAATCTCTTTCCGGCGACTTAGGTTCAATATATGATCCATATGCTGATTCATACTATTATCCCGGTGGATCTGTTTTTTATGAAAAAACAAGCTTTAATGATGTAAACGCAACAATAACAGCAAGTTATAACGGAACCGGCTATAAAGGGGCAGAATTTGCTTGCTTTGGTCATTATAACAGTATAGCAGATGCTCGTGCCGCCGGAGAAGCGGATATATCAAGTTCTTTGTTTAGTCCAAGTGGCGCACCTGTTGATTTTTCAAGATTTACCGAAGAAAATACAGTTATTCATGGTGGAACGCGGATAACAACAAGAAAAATAGATATTACTGTATTTGACAAAAACGGCGTTGTTTTTCCTTTAACCTACAACTATTCAATCACACCGCTTGAAAAAAAGATCAAAAAAGATACTTATAACACAGATACATATTTTAATATATATGCTGTAGGAATTGATGATACCGCTAAGCCATATCTTCACGATTATGCTGTAAGTTCATATAATGACAGTTATTTTATGAATGGCTATCAGACCGTTTTTATACTTAATAATGATGATAGTCCCGTTATAAATGGTACAGAAATATACCCGTACTTTAACACAAGTGGTGGAGCAAGAATAAACAGAAGAGATATTTCCGGAGAACAATTCAGTGGTAAATCGCCTGTAACATTCACTGCTCCGGAAACAGTAGTCAAATATTATGCATCATCAGAAAACAACACAAATTTAAAAAATTATTGGGTAACATTTGTTACTCAGCAGGAAGGTCCGCATCTGTTTGTAAACGGAGCAAATATTGAAGAAAATTACAGCACAAATAATAATCCAAAACGTGAAGTATTTCTGAACAAATCACATAATTATGTACATGATATTTTAATTGCAAATACAGGTAATCAAACACTTACGGGTATTACTGCTACATTAAGTAGTGACACTAATGGTGTAAAGCTTGACCCATATTGGCAGGTCACCGAAAACAGTATAGGACAGCTGAATCCTTTTACGACAACTTCCTACAGCGGAATTGACAATATAGCTAAAATACGTCTTGTTCCTGTAAATGAAGATGATTTCACAGTTATTTCTGGAACGCTTACAATTTCCAGTGAAAACGGTGGTTCGTATGATATTGAGCTTTCAGGTATCGCAGGTGTCCCTAAGATCACCACGACACAGGCTGATATTTATGAAGGAGTTAAATATGTACCTTATTCATGCTTTATCGGAACAAACAATATGTACGAATCGGATAAAATGACATTTAAACTTGTCGGAGATCTTCCCGATGGGCTGACATTGAATGAGCATACAGGAGAAATATACGGCGTTCCGAAAAAAGCGGGTTCATTCCCTATAACAGTACAAGCGACATATACAGGAAATGTGCCTACAGACAGCGATGAATATACAAGTACAGCTTCATATATACTTGTTATTAAGGATAATACAGATGATAATGTAGATGCTGTTAATAGCGATAAACAAGGTAAAGAACTTACTAAGAGCATTGACAAATACCTTACTGTATATTACAATGGCAAAAACGGAAATTATCCCATAAGCATTGACAGAGTAGAAACGGAAAACGGCGGTCTGCTCAGTAATGAGATCTTTGAGTCACAGGGAAAATATGCCGATGAATTCATGGCATTTTACCTTGACGGTGAAAATCTTAAAGAAGGACAAGATTATAATGCCGTTGAAGGTTCAACTGTCATTACGATAGTTGAGCAGACATTAAAAAATCTTGCTATCGAAGATAATTCCACACATACGCTTGCAGCAGAGTTCAGAGAAGGTAAAGACCCAAATAAAGCACTTTCAAGATCAGCCCAGAATATTCACCTGAAGTATGTAAATTTACACCCCGAAAATGACATTACAACAAACGGCTCCGGCAATTCCGGCAGCACATCAAATCCCGGCAGCACGGCAAATTCCGCAAGTTCAACAACAATTGCGCCGGTAACCAAGAGCACAATAACCACTGTAATGAACCTTGTTGACGAAAACGGAAATCCGCTTTCGGGAATTTCTCTTGAACTTCATTCCGATCCCATGACCGCGGTAACGGACGAGAACGGTGCGGCGGAATTCAAGGAAGTTGACTTCGGAAAACATACTCTTTATGTAAAGGACAGCGAAGGAAAAACACTGGCAAAACAGACATTCTATGTTGCTTCCGGAACCGAATTCAAAATAAAGGGAGACGTTATCACTGCTAAGAAAGGCGAGCCGTTATATCTGTCAGTAAGATTTGACGGTTCGGAAATAACTTTCCTTTCAGCAGGAGAAGATGTTTCCGCCGGAGCAGGAATCGGCAGCACCGGTGAGATCATTGGCAATTATATGCGCAGCGGAGAATTTTATATAATGCTCGTGCTGATATTGTTCCCGATAATTGGTCTGGCTGCGGCTATGGTTTTGTTTGCAAAAAAACGCAATAATTAATATCCTGTCATAGAAGCAAACCGATAATTTCGGTTTGCTTCTATGTATAAACGGTAATTAGCGAAAGGAATGATTTTTTGAAAAGATTGGAGAAGTTTTCAGCCGCAATTCTTGCAGCGGCACTGTCGCTTTGCCTTTTCCCAAGAGTTGTTGCGGACGATATGGCTGTATCTGTTTCCGAAACTGCCATGGAAACGACTGTTACCGCCGAAAGTGAAACCGCCGTGGAAACGACTGTTTCCGCCGAGAGTGAAACCGCCGTGGAAACGACCGTTTCTGCCGAAAGTGAAACCGATCCGGAAGCGGAAGATGAAAATTACGGAATAGCTCCGGCAAGTCTGCTTCCCTTGGAACCAACGGAAATTGAAGTGTATCTGGAGAGATATAATGCTTACGGGCTTGAGGACAAGCCAAAATGTTCTTTTTATGTAAGAGAAGCTCTGGAAAGTGTTCTCGGAGCGGATTATAAGGGAATTATTGCGTATTCGTATGATACTTCAAATTACAGGAGCAATTATTCGCTTATAGGCTGGAATGATATTATAACTCCGCGCAGTGTTACATATGACAATGATGAGAAATACGGATATATAAGCTACACAAATGTATATTTTCTCATAGGCGGGGATCAGCTCGATCCGGAAAGTCCATGTTACGATGTGTGCCTGAAATTTAAATATTTTGACATTGCAGAGGACAGGGAAGTCCTTATTGATCGTTCACAGGGTATGCCTGTTGAACTTCAGGACAGATCAGATTATACTTTTTTTGTGAAAGAAGTTCTGAGTGATATAGACGACAGCGTAAAAATTTCATATTCGTTAAATGAAAATTCCGCTTATTCACAGATAAAGCTTGATGATACGCTTGAAATTGACTGCGATTTTATAGATACTAAAGAAAATATTTATTATGATTATGTATATTTTATTCTGGACGATGGTCAGAACGTTCCGAAAAGATACTGCATAAAAGTAAAATTCAAGCTCTTTGACACGTTAAATGATTTTGCGGAAAAAATCCGCATTTACGGTGAGGATAATGAGCGTATAGGCGAATTTTCAAGACGTAATATAACTTTGTCAAATACAAATTTTGAAAAAGGCGAATACCCCGGAATGCTTATTTCGCTTCCGGAAGGATATTCCGCCGATAATGTGACCGTATATGACGGGTCGTTCAGTTTGCAGTCCGAACTTGATCCGACAAAGAATATAACCGATAAGATACTGTACACCGGCGCAAGGGATACGCTTCCATATCCGATGGATCATTATGATTATTCTGATGACAGCAATGGTTACAGGACGGCGTATAAGAATATTACATTCGCTGTTAAAATGCCGGTGGGAAGCGTTAAATTGATCCGGAGAGAATATACTGTTGAGATCACGTCTAATTATGTCAGCCTGATTCCTGTCAGATATGAAAGTATTAATAATTATTATGAATTTTATAATGAAAAGCTTTATCCTACGGGAATTGCCTATTCTTATACAGCGGACAGTGTTGAAGACGCAGAGATAAAAATAAAAGCAAATTATTATGATTATATAGGCAGTAAAAAAGCTGATACGGGAATTACATTTGCGTGCTATGGATCTTATTCAAAAGAAAGTGACGCTAAGGATAAACCCAACATAAAGGAAAGCATTTTTTCATCTGACGGAATTGCTGTTGACACATCAGTGTTCCGTGAAGAAACCAAGTACGACATTGACGGAAATGAACTGACTTTGTATGCCGTGGATTTTACATTCATAGATATTTATGAATATATTTATAATGAAACGATATACTTTATTGTTGTTCCGGAAGAGGAAGAAGAACCTGTTCTGCCGGACGGTACGTCGTTTTATATTGAGGGCGTGAAGAAAAAGGTCATTGATTCGGAAGGCAAGGAAAAGATGGAATCCTATAACAAATATATTGTTTCTCCGAGTGATGACAGCTATTATTATCAGAAAAATTACCGCACGGTGTTTATTATGGACGGTGATGAATCCATCACAAGAGGTACAAGTATATATCCTGTTTTCAGTGCATCAAAAGGCTCGGAAGTTTACTGTGACGGAGTACCCGTACATTCGGCAGAATCGCCGCTTGATTTTATTTCGGAAATGTCGCACCAGTATACGGTAGCAGCCGGCAATAAGATCAACACGGAAAGTTACTGGGTGACTTATGTTACACAGGATAAAAACGGTTCTAAACTATTTGTAAACGGAGCAAATGTATGGGATCATTACAGTGAGGATACGCATAAGCCGCAGCGTGAGGTGTTTTTGGATTCTGCCTCGGATTACCATGATATTCTTTTTGCAAATATCGGCAGCGCTCAGATGACAGGTATCACAGCGGAACTGACTGATGCTTCCGGAGTAAAACTTGATCCGTATTGGAACATAACGGGAAATGTAAGATCATTGGCAGCATTCACAAGTACGAGTAACCCTAATAATATCGCCAAATTGCGTCTTGTTCCCGATATTGGTGAAGACGAATTTGCTGTGATCTCCGGACTCCTTACGATCTCGGCTGACGGCAATACACCTGTGGAGATCGAAATTACCGGAACTGCCGGAACTCCGCGCATTACCACGGAAAATATCATTAGCGGCATAAAATATGTTCCGTATCAGAGTATAATTATGACAAATAGCACTGATAAGGAAAATATGATGGAATTTTCCTGCGAGGGCGGACTTCCGGAAGGGCTTTCATTGCTGAAAACAGGTGAAATATACGGAATTCCGAAAGAAGCGGGTGAGTTTACTTTTAATGTAAGAGCTGATTATAAATACAGTGATGATGAAGTTCTTACAGCGCGCAGAACATTTACAATTACGATCGAAGAAAATGAGGACGCTAATGTTGAAAGCGCAAATGATGATCCTGATCAGGGTGAAAAACTTATTGACAGCGTTTCAAAAAATATTACTCTGCATTATGACGGAATGGACGGAAATTTACCTAATATAACAGGAATTGACATCGGAAGCAATGTATTCCATTCAGACGGCAAATTTTCCGATTTCAAAGGTTTTTACATTGACGGAAAACTGCTTATGCAGGATATGGATTATATCGCCGAGGAAGGTTCTACAAAGATAACCGTTTTGCAGCAGACGTTCAAAAACATAGAAATGCAGAACGGATCGCGGCATACTCTTGCAGCTGAATTCAAGGACAGCAACGGGAAACTTACAAGATCTGCGCAGAATATTTACCTGAATTATGTTGGCAAGGGAGACGTTCCTGATTACGAAAAAAATCCTGACAACAGACCGTCTGATAATGTTGTTCCGACAGATAAAACCGATAAGACAGACGGAGACGGAACAGACGAAACTGACGATTCCGAATCCGGAAGCGGAAATTCCAAAAATGAGTATATAACCATTGAAATGAATATAATTTCTCCGGATAATAAACCCATTCAGGGAATATCTGTTGAACTTCATTCGGATCCGATGTATGCGGAAACCGACAGTGAGGGAAATGTTTCGTTTGAAAATGTAGAATTCGGACGGCATACTTTATTTATCAGAGATAAAGGAAATAAATCTACCGCATCGAAAAAGTTTCATTTGATGTCAGGCAAAAAAACAAAAATGAACGGTGATATTATTACTGCAAAATCAGGAGAAACGCTTTCGCTGGCGGTTGAATATGACGGTTCTAAAATAAAAATAATTTCTGCGGCTGTTGAAGATGTTTCAGCAGAAGCCGGAACGGTCAGAACAGCAGCCGAAACGCTGGACAGTGGTGTTCATAAACGTTTTTGGAAATTCCCGATTGTAATTATGTGTGTATGTGTAACAGCGGGTGTTTCTTTAACTATCGTATTTATTATCCGCAAAAAACGTAAGAATTAATTTTTAAAAGCCGCCGCATCTTAAATTTAAGGTGCGGCGTTTCTATTTCCGGCGCTGCTGATCATATCATTAAAATGCCGGCTTGTCAAATTTTGCCTGATTTCATGGGGGGAATCACATTCACATTTTCATATCAGGAATAATTTTTTTATAATATTCCGCTTGCGCATTCCACAAATTTGTGTAATATCCGTCTTTCGCCAGAAGTGTTTCATGCGAGCCGCGTTCCACAATTTCACCGTTATTCATAACGGTAATTTCATCGCAGAAACGGCAGGAGGAGAGCCTGTGAGAAATATATATCGCCGTGCGCGTTCCCACTATTCCGTTGAATTTTGTGTAAATATCATATTCGGAAACAGGATCAAGGGCGGCTGTAGGCTCGTCCAGAACGATAAACGGCGCGCCTTTATAAACGGCTCTTGCAAGGCAAAGTTTCTGCATTTCCCCGCCGGAAATTTCAACACCGTTTTCGTCAAAATCCTTGTACATAATTGTTTCAATACCATTCTCCATGGTTTTTAAACGTTCTCCGAGACCTGCGCGAATAACACAATCAGTGATCTGTTCGCTGTCATATTCGGTGTCGGCGGCAACATTTTCCGCCATTGAAAATGAAAATATTTTTGAATCCTGAAATACAACGGAAAATAACGCCATGTAATCTTCATATTTGTATTTTTTAATGTCAATGCCGTTCAGCGTAATTGTTCCCGATGTGGGATCGTAAAGTCTGCAAAGCAGCTTTACAAGTGTGGATTTTCCGCAGCCGTTCCGTCCCACAAGAGCCATTTTTTCGCCGATCTTCCATTTTAAATTTATGTCTTTTAAAACGTAATTTTCCGTGCCGGGATATTTAAAATAAACATGGGAAAATTCAAATTCATATTCGTTGTCGTCACGCTTTTCGGTGGGCAAAGTTCCCTTGTATTTTTCATCGGGAATTTCCAGAAAATCAAATACCTTTTTGCAGAAAGGCGCGGCTATAAGCATTTGCGAAAAATGGTCTGAAATGTTGGTTATTCCTTGATTTATCTGATTGAAATACATAACAAATCCCACTATTTCTCCAACTGTCATAGCTCCGCTGACAGCTCTTGCCACCGTGAAACCGTACAGCAGAATATTTATCAAAAAGGTCGTTAAAATGTTTTCGCCGTTCTTTAAAATAATTTTCCAACAACATTTTGTCCATTTCCTGTGATATATTTTTGAGCTTTCATTATATTTCCCGAGAACAAGGCTGCTTTCATCATAAATTCTTACATCTTTTCCGCTGCGGTAATTGCTGAGAGCATAATTTCTGAAATAACCCTGTGTCCTGTCCGCCTGAAGAAGTTCTTTATCACCGAAAACTTTTCCCACTATTTTTGACGCTTCCGAATCAATAAATTTGGATCTGAATAAAATAATAGGAATAATTATCAGAAACACCGCTAATGCTCCCCATGGTGAACATATAAATCCCATAAATCCGTCCGTGCTTTCCGACTTTGAAAATACGGCGGGAGCGATCAGGATAATTCCGGTTATCACTGTAATAACCCCCTCGAACATCCATTTAATGTCGCCGATTACGGCAGAAATGCTGACATTATTTCCGTCCAGATAATTTCTCGCAGCCTGTGCGGAATTTAATGTTTCCGTGTCCTCTGCTTTTACATAATCTATATTTAAAATTTTTTCTGTGATCTTTCTTTTTGTATTTTCGTTGTAAAGAAAATTATGACGATTATATTTTGCATTTATAATATTCCGCATAAGAGAAACAATTAAATTTATCCCGCAAATTATAACAGCGGAGAAAATAAGTTCCTCTGCGGGCTTTGCGTTTACAACTCCGTCGATCACCAGAGAAGCAAGGAAAATTCCCGAAAATGTACTTATTATATCGGGCAGCAAAGATAAAATATCCCGCAAAATTCTTCCCCTGTCTGCGCTGTTTATAAATTTTACGCAGCGTTTTAAAATGATTATTTTTTCTTTGAAAGTCATATCGTCCGCGTTCTTCTTTTTCATAAACAATCTGCCTCCTTATTAACATTTTCATCACTATAATAACTGCTTTGTATATTGAATAATTCGGCGTATTTACCGCCTTTCAGCATAAGTTCGGAATGTGTCCCAAACTCGGCGATCGCGCCGTTTTCTATCAGCATTATTTTGTCGCAGAACCGTGTTGAAGCCAATCTGTGAGAAATGAAAACGCAAGTCCTTTCCTTAGAAAAATCAAGATAATTCATATACATTTCCTGCTCGGCAATAGGGTCAAGAGCGGCAGTAGGCTCGTCCAGAAGAAGCACGGGCGCATTTTTGTAAAGTGCTTTTGCCAGAGCAAGTTTTTGCGTTTCACCGCCTGATAGTTCAATCGAATCCTCATAAATCCCGCGGACTAATTTTGTATTTTCCTTTTCGGACAGACTGTTTATTTTATCATAAATTCCGGCTTTTTTCATGCAGTCAAAAAGCTTTTTCTCGTTAATTTCAAGACTTCCCGCAACATTTTCCGAAATACTTGCGGCAATAGGAAAAATATCCTGAAATACTGCGGAAAATAATTTAAAATATTCCTCACGGTTGAAATTTTTTACATTTATTCCGTTAAGAAAAATTTCTCCCTCGGTGGGATCGTAAAGTCCGCACATGAGTTTTACAATAGTGGTTTTTCCAGCGCCGTTAAGTCCCACAAGGGCGAGCTTTTCACCTTTGTGCAGCGTAAAAGAAAGATTTTTTATTGTAAAATTTTCCGCGCCTGAATATTTATAGCTTACATTTTTAAATTCAATTTCGCATTTTCCGGCGGGAATTTTTTCACCCTCGCCATGATTTGTCTTATCGGGCATTTCAAGATATTCGCGAATGTAATTTACATTATTAGAGATCCACTGATAACCCGAAAAATTATTCAACCAATCCTTTACCGCAGTGGAAAGCCGCATTATTGAATTAAAATACAGTACAAAATCACCTGCGCCGATATTTCCTGACATAACAAGATAAATAACATAGATATACGCCGCAAGATCACCGATGAACGCCACTATCGAACCAAAAATATTGTGACGGAATTCCCAAGCGTCCTGCTCGGTATACCATTTAAGACGCTCGTCTGCGGAGCGCTTCCACGCTTTATTGAACCAGCTTTGCATATTATAAATACGGGTATCCTTTGCGTTCTGGAAATCGCCGCTTATTTTGTCAATGTAACTTATCCGCCTTTCGGACTTCTGCCAAAGATCGGACATATTCCAGACCCAGAGCATTTTGTGACGTTCGCAAAAATATCCTAAAGCGGCAGGAATAACTATCACCGGCACAAGACGTATATCAAGCACAGAAAGTATTGCCGAATATGTGAAAAATTCCAGAATGTGACGTATACTTCCGCGCACATTTATCGGCGTATTTATTGCCGCCACACTTAACGCATTGACCGCTTTGTTAAGTTTATCGGCTTTATCCGAACTTTCGCAGTTTTCATAATCGGTGGTAAGTGTTTTCTTCATAATTTTTCCGCAAAGATGATCGTTAAATTTTCTAAAGCCGATAAATTCCTTATAATTTCCCGCGCTTTCGGCAATGAATGCGCTTACAGATATTCCGACCAATATCCCAAGACAGATCAAAATAAGCCGCTTGTCCCCAAAGCCTGCGGCGGCAAGTTCTACTACATATTTGTTGATATATACCGACAAAAGATTGTCGAAATAATACCCGAAAGCAAACAGAAAAATACATAAAAACATTAATTTATCGAATTTGAAAAGTTCTTTCATAACGAACATAACGTTATTTATAATGCCGTATTTCAGGGCTTTTATTTCCGCTTTGTAATTTGCCCGATCGGCTTTCTTTTTTGTCTTGCTCCGGTTTGTAACTTTTACCATAATATCACCTCTTTTTTATGATACCACAAAAATGACCTTTCGTGCGGTTTACGGAACGAAAGGTCAAAATAAAGAACGAATGGTAATTATGCTGTCAAAGGTATCATAATTTCGGCGGCAAAAACGCCCTCTTCATTCTGTCGGTTCACATATCCGCCGTACTTTTTGGCAATTCTGTCAATTCGGAAAAGTCCGTATCCATGCTCTTTGGAATCGCTTTTTGTGGAAATATACGCACCCTTTTCTTTGCGAACTTTACCTGCGGAATTCTGCACCGAAAGATAAAGCTGTCCTTTTAATTTACCGATATAAACTCGCATAAAACGTTCATTTTCGGGAAGTGACGAGCAGGCTTCAATGGCATTATCAAGCATATTTCCAAGCACCGAACACAGTTCCACATCGGTCATTTTAAGATGTTCGGGAACATTTGCTTTTACATTCAGACGGACATTTATTTTTTCAGCTGCCGCAAGTTTGCTGTTTAAAATAGCGTCAGCCATGACATTTCCTGTTTTTATAACTGTATCAACGGTGTCAAGATCGCAGGCAAGCGAATCAAGATATTCGTTAAGTTTGCCGTAATTTCCATCGGCAAGCTGGATCTTCATATTCTGAATATGGTTCCGGTAATCATGCCGCCAGCCTCGCACCTGACGGTACATATTTTCAATTTCGCGGACTTGCTTTTCGATAAGTTCGCTCTGGAAACGTTCTATCCTGCGGTCTATCATATTGTATAAAACTCTTTTTAAACAAACAAAGACTGCGCATAAAATCATTGTAATAAGAACTGCGGAAAATGCTATTATAAATATCTTCATCAGTTTTCTCCCTTTGTATAAAATTCAATAAATCTTTCATTTACTTCTTTGTAAAGCCGTCTTGAAAGAGGGATATTTTCACCGCCGTCAATTTCAATTTCTGTTTTAGAAATACTTTTTATAAAGCGCAGATTCACCAGATATGAACGGTGGCAAAAAATAAAATTTTCCCCGAGAATTTTTTGCAGATCATTTATTCCCGAATTGCATACCAGAATATTTTCATCAGGAATATGCACTTCGGTTTTCTTTCCTCTTGCTTCACAGTAACGGATATTTTCAAGATCAACACGAATATTTTTATCATCGCAGGAAAGCACCATATCATTCTGAGGATCGTGCTTTTTTGTGTGTCTGTCAAGAACTGCAAAAAGTTTTTCTTTTTCAACGGGTTTAAGAAGATAGTGGAGTGCTTCCACATCATAGCCCTCGCCAATGTATTCGGAATATCCCGTTATAAAAATTATCGGGAGCATATCTCCGTTTTGACGAAGTTTTTTTGCAAGTTCCATGCCGTTTAAATTTTTCATTTCAATATCCAGAAGAATAATATCGCAAGGCTTGTCAGGATATGAAAAAAGGAAACTTTCCGCACTTGTATATTCGTAAATTATCACGGCAAAAGACTTATTTTCAGACCATTCGTCAAGCATTTTACGCAGGGCGGAAATATGTTCTTCATTATCGTCACAAACAGCTATTTTAAACATTTTTATCACTCACAGACCGGTTTTGCATTTATTACATTATATCACATATGCTTCTGCTTTGTCAATATTCATTTGATGAAGCGGAAATAGTCGAACTTATAAAAAGATATGCCCTGCGCGAGAAATATGAAACTGCGGAAGTTTTTATATTCCAACATCTTTAATCCTGCATATGACAGCAATCTCATTTAAGATTTTTAACATATTTTCACCTCTGATTTTGTTTATTGTGACAAAATTTATTTAAAAATCCTATTCCTGCTTGACAAAGTCAGTGATGTAATTTATAATATAATTGTTGTTATATAACTGTTGCTATTTAAAAATAATTATAAAAAGAGGGAAAGCCATGCCGCCGAAAGCAAAAATTACAAAAGAAATGGTCGTTGATGCCGCATTTGAGATCGCTCGTGAAACAGGTGCGGAAAATATCAATGCAAGAACAGTTGCAAAAAAGTTGAAATGTTCTACGCAGCCTATTATGTACCATTTTGCAACAATTGAGGAATTGAAAAAAGCCGCCTATGCAAAAGCGGACAGCTATCACTCCGAATACCTTATGAATATTAAAGATCCGCAAAACGGCATTATGCTCGGTATAGGATCAAATTATATCCGCTTTGCGATGGAAGAACCGCATTTGTTCCGTTTCCTTTTTCAATCAGATTTTTTTAACGGAATAACTTTACTTGAAATGATAGATGCCGAAGAACTTTCTCCAGTTATTTCAGCAATTCAGGGAGCAGTCGGAGGAAATACAGAGCAAGTAAAAGAGATCTTTATAACAATTTTTTTATTTGCTCATGGATATGCGAGTATAATTGCCAATAATTCATTAAAATACGATGAGAAACTTATAATATCTCATCTGGAACGGGCATACAAAGGCGCTGTATTGGCGGCAAAGGAGAAAATAAAATGAAGGATCAACAAGTTATTGATAATAAAAAAAGTGTTATACTCACGATCATTGGTGCGTCAATAATGACATTATTGACGTTAACAAAAGTTGTACCGTCCTCGAAAATAGCAGGATATTCCGTGTTTGTGGGGATCGCATTTTTCTTTATTACAGAAGCTGTCAGCAAAGTAAAATATTCGGGATTGCGTTTTAATACTATTTTTGCGGATATTAAAAAACCTGGTGTAATTCTTTGGCTGCTGCTGCCAAGCGTAAACGGAATTGTAACAAATATTGTCGGAAATCTGATTTTTCACGGAGAATTTATTGCCCATGTAATCGGACGAACGGATGATTTCCTGTCTTTTGATAAAATTGCGCTGCTGATATTTCAAATTATAATTGCGGCATTTGGTGAAGAAATTGCATATCGTGGATTTTTCTTTGGGAAAACTTCAAAAATATTTCCGGTTTGGCTATGTGCAGTCGTTTCATCGATTGTTTTTGCAGCGGGGCATATTGCCGCAGGAAACATAGGTATTGTAATTTATGACGTTGCCGCCGTATTTACCGACAGTGTTATTTTTTCGGTGGTTTACTATAAATCGGACAATTGTATCATAAGTACGCTTTCGCACATTCTCGCAAATTCAATATCTCTTGCTGAAGTATTATTATTTATTTAAAATCAGATAAACTATGTTACGATAAATTCCTGAATTTTACCAAACAGATCGAAAGTTGTCTAAAGATATTCAGGAGGTTTACTATGGAATTTATAATGTTAAAAGAAATCAAAGCCCGGAGTTATATCAAGACAGTTATTGAATCCTGATAATTCCAAAAGCAACAGGGTTACGATAACAGAGGTACATCTGGAAGTCGGAGCAAGTCATCCAAGACACACGCATGAATCTTCAGAGCAAATTTGGTATACTGTTCAAGGACATGGTAAATTACTTCTTGAAAATGATACAGTCATGCCTTTCTGTGCAGGTGATATTGTACGTTTTGCAGACAATGATGTACATGGCCTGTTGAATGATGGTGAAATTGAATTTATCTATATTTCGGTAACGTCACCTCCTATAAATTTTGGGTATGCTTATAATAAAGAAAATTAAATTCCTTTAATATTATTAGTTAAATTATACCTCTGATAATTCAATTTCAAATTTAAGGATTTCTTAATAATTTTCATGGTACAATAAATTTATTGAAAGGAGCGTAAGAAAATGTACCTGAGAATTATCGGAAAAGATCTGAAACGCAAAAAGACCATGAACATCATTCTGCTGTTGTTTGTGATACTGTCGGCAATGTTTACGGCAAGCGGCGTGAACAACATCATGGTTGTGGAGAAAGGACTTGACCATTACTTTGAAGCGGCAGGCATGGCGGACTACTACATTTTGTCGCACAAAATCAATGGCGTGGATCCCGTTGAAGAGCTGCTCCAAAACAGCGAAAATGCGAAAGCATACCGGAAGGATGATGTGATTTACACGTCAGAGGACAATTTCAAACGCAGCGGCAAAAAGCTCATGGAATACTCGCAGATTTCAATGGTGCAGTCGCTAAGCGGTTCGGATTTCAATTTTTTTGATGAAAATGATAATGTCATCAACCATGTGGAACAGGGGAAAATGTACATCACGGGAGCAGTCCCCAAAAGATCTGATTTGCAGATCGGTGATAAATTCACGCTGAAGATCGGCGAGATCAACATGGAATTTGAATTTGCCGGTACGCTGAAAGATGCCCTGTTCGGCTCTGAAATGATGGGCAATCCGAGAATGCTTATCAGCGAGGAAGACTACAAAAAAATTGCAAATGACGATCAGGCAAAAGAGTATACTTCGGGTAGTGTCTACTACATTGAAACGGATAATTTATCCGCATTACAATCTCAGATTTCCGATGCGGAAAATATTTATCTGATGATAGATAATGATACTGTCAAGCTGACTTATTTCATGAATATGATCATTGCAACGATTATTTTAATTTTAAGTATCGGACTTATTATCGTGTCATTTGCGGTACTTTGTTTCACTATCGGTTTTACAATTGCAGAAGAATTTCGAGAGATCGGCGTTATGAAAGCGATAGGTTTGAAAAATAATTCTATACGCCTATTGTATCTTGCAAAATATTTCTTTATCGCTCTTGCGGGCGCAGTTATAGGTTATTTTCTGAATATTCCGTTCGGGGAAATGCTGATTGCAAGTATCAGTAAAAATATGGTTCTGGAAAATCAAAATTCTGCTATGATTGGTATTTTCTGCTGTATTGCTGTAGTGCTTGTGATACTGTTTTTCAGTTGGAACTGTACGGGGAAAATCAAAAAACTTTCTCCGATTGATGCGGTGAGAAGTGGGCAGACAGGTGAACGTTTCCATAAAAAAAGCATTCTGCACCTCGGCAAAACAAAATTGAAAAGCACTGCATTTCTTGCGCTAAATGACGTATTCAGCCAGCCGAAACAGTTTTCTATTATTACAGCAATTTTCGCAATATGTACAGTTTTTGTCATGGTGCTGTCTGTTTCAGCGAACACTCTCGGCAGTGAAAAAATGCTGAAATTACTCGGCATTACAAAAAGCGATGTTTATTTTATAGATTCAAAAAGAATTACGGACGTTATATCGGGTGCAAAGAATATCGATGAAACCAAACAGGAAATTTCCAATATACTTGCAGAAAATAATATGCCTGCGTCTGTTTACATAGAGGAATGGTATAATTTGTCAGTCACGGCAAACGGCAAAAAATACAAGATGAATTTTGTCTGGTGTGACGATACCGAAACCACTGATTACACATACACGGAGGGTACTGCACCGATTTATGAAAACGAAATTGCACTGACGGAAGTCATTGCTGAAAAAATGGGCGTAAAAATCGGTGACACTCTGACAATAGGCATTGACGGTGAGGACAAAGAATTTATTCTTACCGCACTTTTTCAAAGTATCATGCAGACGGGAAATGTCGGCAGATTCTGTCATAAATTTGAAATTCCCAATAAATTGATGACGGGTGCTGTCGGGTATCAAATCAATTTTGACGATAATCCTGATGAAGAAATGATTTCCGAACGTATAGAAAAATTAAAAGATATTTTTGACAATAACAAAAATATTTATGATACACGTGGATTTATAAATGCAATAACAGGCGTTTCCGACACACTGGAGGGCGTGAGAAATTTTGTATTGCTCATCTCTCTGATTGTCATTATTTTGATAGCAGTTTTAATGGAGCGTTCATTCATTTCAAAAGAAAAGCCTGAAATTGCCCTGATGAAAGCAATCGGTTTCCAAAATAATGCAATTATGGCACAACATACAGGAAGATTTTTAATTTCAGTAATTTTAGCACAACTGATTGCAGGAGGACTATGCGTGCCGCTGTTGATGTTATGTATTGACCCGATTTTCTCAACAATGGGCGCAACAGGCGGTATTGAATCACGGCAACAGCATTTACTTTTTAGAAAAGATATGGTAAAATAGGAATATGAAAATAGAAAAATTAATAGAACGG
>CANRFB010000019.1 GCA_947629785.1 uncultured Clostridia bacterium
TAGACAAAATATGATTTATTATGTTGTATAATATGCTTGAAATCCTTAAGTTGATGACATTGCTCCCCAAGGAGGGGAAATAAATCCCGCCTATATAGGCGGGAAAAATTTTGTAAATTTAACTTTACATCATGCACGGCGGGCATATGCGGGAAATCACAAAAATACGCCTGCTCTCAACTCTTAACTCTCCACTCTCAACTCTGCAAAGGCTTCGCCTTTGCAGCTGGTCGGGGCGACAGGACTTGAACCTGCGGCATCTTGGTCCCAAACCAAGCACTCTACCAAACTGAGTTACGCCCCGTAATCAAAATCAAGCACATAATATTATACAACATAAAAGCGGAAATGTCAAGCATTTTAAAAATTTAATGCAAAATTTTCTAAAGTAGCAAAAAAACAGTTGAAATTGCAGAAAGAAAATGTTATAATAAGTAATGTATATTTTTGAAAACATACGGAGGAAAGGTGCTGAACGCGATGTCAAGCCGTATTTTCAGCGAAATGATAACGCGGGAACTGAAATTTCTCCTGCCGAGGGCGGCTGTTTTCGATTGCGTAATATACCTTATATCGCTTCCCATATATAAGTTCTGTGCGGAAATACCGCTGGGACTGCTTACAGGCACGGCGGTCATGACGCTGAATTTCATAATACTCGGAGTTTCCGCGGAACACGCCGTGGAAAAATCCCTTTCCGTTGCGAAAGGTCTGATGTTCGGGTCGTATATGTTAAGACTGCTTATCATGGGCGCATTGTTTGTGGCAGGAATCAAACTGCCGCAGATAAATCTGATGGCAGCGGCTATTCCCCAGCTTTATCCGAAACTTGCTTATACACTGGACGCGATGGTAAAAAAGAAAGGAGGGTGAGTCCATGAACATAGAAGTGCAGGGTCCGAAGCGAATGATATATCTTCTTGACGGAAACGGAGACGTGGCTTTTTCGATATCTGAATCGGTAGTCACAGGCTGGCTGGTAATACTGATAGTGCTGGTGCTGTGCCTTATCCTTACAAAAGATCTGAAAAAGATCCCCGAGACAAAACGACAGTGCGCGGCGGAATACATAGTCAAAACGGTCAATAACATGATCGAAACGAATATGGGAGTCGATTTTGCAAGATATGCGCCGTATATCGCGGCGGTATTCTCGTATATCATAATCGGCACACTTATTTCAATGATAGGTTTCCGAAGCATTACGGCGGATATAAGCGTTACCGGCGGACTTGCGCTGATGACTTTTGTGCTGATAACATACACCAAAATACGTTACAACGGCATAGGCAAATATCTGCTCAGCTTCGTGAATCCGCTTAACATCATAAGCGAAGTCGCAACGCCTGTGTCAATGGCACTCCGTCTTTTCGGAAACGTTGGCGGCGGTATGATCATCACTATCATTCTCTATGCGGCTCTGGGCGCGGCAAGCGGGGCGTTATACGGCCTTTTCGGAATACCCGAAATGACGTCCGGCGGATATTTCTTCAATATCTTCCAGATAGGTATTCCCGCGGTGCTGTCGGTCTACTTTGACCTGTTCTCAGGGGCAATACAGTCATATGTATTCATAATGCTTACTATGGCTTACATCAAAATGGGCAAGGAATAATCGCCCGTCAAAAATTTTTGGAGGTATAATTCTATGGAAAACGAAGCTTTGTTAAGCGCACAGGCGACCGTTCTGGCAGGTCAGGCAATAGGCGCGGGACTTGCAATGATCGCAGGTATCGGACCCGGTATCGGTGAAGGTTACGCCGTAGGTAAGGCTATCGAAACTATCGGCAGACAGCCCGAGATCAAGGGTACGGCTACTTCTACAATGTTCATCGGCTGCGCCGTTGCGGAAACAACAGGTATCTATGGTCTGTTCGTAGCTATCATGCTCCTGTTTGCAAATCCGTTCCTCAAATTCTTGGGACAGTAAGCCGGAAAGCTAAAAAATTTGCAGATCAGGAGGCAGTGATCAAGTCATGTATTTTGATTTCTTTTCAATAGACCTGACAACCATTCTCGGTACTATACTGAATACGCTGATCCTGTTTCTGGTTCTGAAGCACTTCCTTTTCGACAAGGTGAACGCTGTTCTGGAATCCCGCAGGAACGAGGTCGTAAAGACCTATGAGGACGCGGATAAGACTTACGCAAACGCCAAACAGCTTGAAACGGAATATAACGACAAGCTTTCGGCTGCGAAAGAAGAATCCGCCGAGATAGTCAAGAACGCTACCAAGAAAGCCCAGCTGCGTTCGGAGGAGATCATTTCCGACGCCAAGAACGAGGCTAAGGGCATTATGGATAAGGCGGAAGCAGACATCGAAAAGGAAAAGAAACGCGCAGTAAATCAGATAAAAGATGAAATTTCCGATATTGCTATGTCCATAGCTTCAAACGTTGTGGAAAAAGAACTTGACGCAAAGACCCATGAACAGCTTATCGAAAACTTTATCAATGGAATTGGTGATTCAGAATGACGGGAAAAGCAGAAAAAGTATACTCCGAAGCGGTTTTTGAACTTGCAAAGGAACTGGGTCAGACAGACGAAGTAAAAAAGGAACTGGACGCATTGGCGGAAATTTTTGCCGCCGCTCCCGAACTGGGAAGATTCCTGTCCGCTCCCACAATTACTCTTGATGAAAAGCTGTCTGTTCTGAAAAACACTTTTGCGGGACGTATTTCCGAAACGTCCTACAGTATGCTCTGCGTTATCACCGAAAAGGGAAGAGCAACTCTCGTTCCCGCTATCGCAGAGGACTACAGGAACCGCTGGTATGAGATGAACAATATCGCTGAGGTTCGGGTGACCACAAGCGTTCCCCTTACGGAAAACCTCAGAGCAAAACTGAAAGCCAAGCTGGAAACCGTTATGAAAAAGAAGGTCATTCTTACCGAAAAGGTGGACGCGTCCATTATGGGCGGAATGGTCATAAATTACGGCAATACCATGACCGACGGTTCGGTAAAAGCCAAGCTTGAAGCTTTGCAGAAACAGATAAAGGGCGTTATCGCATAATATCTGTAAGGACATGATCCCGTGCGTGCAGGATTTACACGGGCAGCTTTTAGAAAGGATGGTTATTTCCAATGGATTTACGCCCCGATGAAATTACAGGCATAATCAAGGCACAGATAAAAAATTATCAGTCCAAGATAGAGCTTACCGATGTGGGTACCGTTGTGACCGTGGGTGACGGAATAGCCAGAATACACGGACTTGAAAAGTGTATGTCAGGCGAACTTCTGGAATTTGAGAACGGCGTTTATGCTATGGCTCTGAACCTTGAACGGGGATTTGTAGGAGCCGTTATGCTTGGTTCGGACGCCGACATCAAGGAAGGCGACACCGTTAAAAGCACAGGCAGAATAGTTTCCGTTCCCGTCGGCGAAGAACTGCTGGGCAGAGTTGTCAATTCTCTGGGTCAGCCTATCGACGGCAAAGGCGCGATCCTTACCGACAAGACAATGCCTATCGAGCGCACCGCTCTCGGTATCATTACAAGAAAATCCGTAAACAGACCTCTCCAGACAGGTATCAAGGCTATTGACTCCATGATCCCTATCGGACGCGGTCAGCGTGAGCTTATCATAGGCGACCGTCAGACAGGTAAGACGGCTATCGCTCTCGATACTATTATTAATCAGAAAGACAAGGACGTTATATGTATTTACGTTGCTATCGGTCAGAAACGTTCCACCGTGGCAAACGTTGTCGACATTCTCGAAAAGAACGGCGCTATGGGCTACACAATAGTAGTTTCCGCGACGGCTTCCGAGCTTGCTCCGCTTCAGTACATCGCCCCCTACGCAGGCTGCGCTATGGGTGAATACTTCCTTGAACAGGGCAAGGACGTTCTCTGCGTTTATGACGATCTTTCAAAACACGCAGTGGCTTACCGTGCGCTTTCTCTGCTCCTCAAGCGCCCGCCCGGACGTGAAGCTTACCCCGGAGACGTATTCTACCTCCATTCACGTTTGCTGGAACGTGCCTGCAACCTGAACGAAAATTACGGCGGCGGTTCTCTTACCGCTCTGCCTATTATCGAAACGCAGGCGGGCGACGTTTCCGCTTATATCCCCACAAATGTAATTTCCATTACCGACGGTCAGATATTCCTTGAAACAGACCTTTTCAATTCAGGTGTAAGACCTGCCGTTAACCCGGGTATCTCGGTATCCCGTGTAGGCGGCGCGGCTCAGATCAAGGCTATGAAAAAGGTTTCCGGTTCGCTGAAACTGACATATTCCCAGTACCGCGAACTTCAGGCATTCTCCCAGTTCGGATCGGATCTTGACAAGGATACAAAGGATCGTCTTGCCCTCGGTGAACGCGTTGTTGAAGTTCTCAAACAGGGCAGAAACACTCCGCTTACCGTTGAACATCAGGTTCTGATAATCTATGCGGTAACTCACGGATTCCTTAAAGAAGTTCCGCTGAACCTTGTGTCGGAATTTGAAAAGGAAATGTTTGAATATGCCGACGAAACTCACCCCGAGATCATTGCTTCCATAAAGGAAACAAAGGATCTGACAAAGGAAAACGAGGAAGCACTTAAAGAAATGCTTTCCGACTTTGTTAAAAAATTCCTTGCGGATAAGTAATTTTACCGCAGGAAATTAAGAAAGGAGGGTGCAGTTTGGCTTCGGGAAATATGAAGGACATCAAGCGGCGTATAAAAAGCGTCGAGTCCACAATGCAGATCACCAAGGCAATGGAACTGGTGGCTTCCTCAAAACTGAGAAAAGCCAAGGAAAAGGCGGACAACGCCCGCCCCTACTTCAAGTCGCTGTATGAAACGATGTGCAATATTCAGGCGGAAAGCGCGGGATTTTTCTCGCAGTACATGAAAAAGCGCGAGGCTAAGACCGTTATGCTTGTTGTGATCGCAGGCGACAGAGGACTTGCGGGAGGTTTCAACTCCAATGTTCTGAAACTTGCACAGGCGCGCATAGACGAACTGAAAGCCGAGGGCAGCGCGGTGAAAATAACGGCTATCGGAAAGAAAGCCGCGGAATATTTCACAAAGCGCGGGTATGATATTGCCGGCAGCTATATAAATGTTGCGGAAAGCATTAATATTTACAAGGCTGCAAGCATTTCGGACAGGATAGTCCATGCTTTTGTCAGCGGCGAAGTTGACAGGGTGGAACTGTTCAGAACGGAATATGTTTCTCCGCTGCTGCAAAGGGCGGAATATCTTCCGATACTGCCGCTGGACATAAAAAAGGACGATACGGAGAAGAAAAGCCTTGAACTGCCTATATATGAACCGTCACCGAGAGAGGTATTCGATTCAATTGTTCCCAAGTATATAACGGGAATAATTTTCGGAGCGGTGGTAGACAGCTTCGCTTCCGAGCAGGCTGCCCGCAGAACCGCTATGGAATCCGCTTCGGACAATGCAAGCGAAATGATCTCGGGACTGTCGCTTCTTTACAACCGCGCCCGTCAGGCGTCCATTACTCAGGAGATCACCGAGATCGTGGGCGGAGCTTCGGCGCAGGAATAAGCGCGGACGGTTTGAAAAAATTACTTAAAGGTTACTATGTTTCCTTAATCAAAATAAGCCGCATTTTGCGGCGGAGGAAAGGATCGATCATGTAAAATGCCGCAGAAAAACGTCGGCAAGGTCGTTCAGATAATCGGCGCTGTAGTTGATATACAGTTCTCAAAGGACGATCTTCCGAAACTTTTGAACGCGATCGAGATACAGCACAACGGCGGTACTTTGATCTGCGAAGTGGCGCAGCACATCGGCGATGATGTAGTGCGCTGCATAGCTATGGCTTCCACAGACGGTCTGGTAAGAGGAGTGGAAGCCGTTGATACGGGTTCGCCTATTACCGTGCCAGTCGGAAAAGAAACACTGGGAAGAATTTTCAATCTGCTGGGCGAACCTGTTGACAACAAGCCCGCTCCCGTTACCAAGGAAAGATGGGCTATCCACAGAGAACCGCCCTCTTATGAGGAACAGACAGCTTCAAACGAAGTTCTTGAAACGGGAATAAAGGTAATCGATCTTATCTGTCCCTACCTTAAGGGCGGTAAGATAGGTCTGTTCGGAGGCGCAGGCGTTGGTAAGACCGTACTTATTCAGGAACTTATCAACAACGTTGCAAACGAACACGGCGGTATTTCGGTATTCACAGGTGTCGGCGAACGTACAAGAGAGGGCAACGACCTTTACAACGAAATGACCGAGTCGGGAGTTATCGACAAGACCGTTCTTGTTTACGGCCAGATGAACGAACCGCCCGGAGCAAGAATGAGAGTAGGTCTTTCCGGTCTGACAATGGCGGAATATTTCCGTGACGTTGAGGGACAGGACGTTCTGCTGTTTATAGACAACATATTCCGTTTCACACAGGCGGGTTCGGAGGTTTCCGCGCTGCTGGGACGTATGCCTTCAGCGGTTGGTTATCAGCCGACTTTAGCTACGGAAATGGGCGCGCTTCAGGAGCGTATCACTTCCACAAACAAGGGTTCTATCACATCGGTACAGGCTGTTTACGTTCCTGCGGACGACCTGACAGACCCTGCGCCTGCAACTACATTCGCTCACCTTGACGCGACTACCGTTCTTTCCAGAAATATCGCGTCGCTGGGTATCTATCCCGCCGTTGACCCGCTGGATTCAACTTCCAGAATACTTTCTCCCGACATTGTGGGAACGGAGCATTACGAAGTTGCAAGAGCGGTGCAGAATATTCTCCAGCGTTATAAAGAGCTTCAGGATATTATCGCGATCATGGGTATGGACGAGCTTTCCGACGAGGATAAGCTGACCGTTTCCAGAGCGAGAAAGATACAGCGTTTCCTCTCGCAGCCTTTCAGCGTTGCCGAACAGTTCACCGGTATGCAGGGTAAATACGTTCCGCTGAAAGAAACGATCCGCGGATTCAAGGAGATCATAGAGGGTCTCCACGACGATCTGCCCGAATCGGCATTTCTCTTTGCGGGAACGATAGACGAGGTCATCGAAAAAGCTAAAAACGCCGAAAATTCATAAGACAGGAGGCGCTTTTAAATGGCAGCATTTTCGCTGAGCATAATCACTCCCGAAAAGGTTTTCTTTGACGGAGAGGTAGTTCAGATAATCGTCAGGACTACCGAGGGCGACATCGGAATACTGGCAAATCACACCAGACTGGTGGCGTCTCTGCCCTCGGGACCGTTAAAGGTAAAGCAGGAGGACGGAAGCTGGCGTACAGCGGCGGTTTCCACGGGACTGCTGAAAGTCGGCGGGAACAAGGTCTCCATTCTGGCAAACGCCGTTGAATGGGCGGACGAAATAGACATAGACTGGGCTAAGCGTTCGGAAGAGGACGCGCGGCGCAGGCTTCGTGAGGAACAGGATAAGCACGCCCTCGATATGGCGGAGCTGAAACTGAAACGCGCGCTCAACAGAATAAGCGTGTATTCCTCGGAAAAATAGATTTTTTGCAAAAATTATAAAAAATGCTTGACAATTGCCTCTGCGGTGTGGTATAATATTTATACCTCTTGCAGAGGCTTGTTTTTTTGTGCCCATTTTCAGGGAACAGCAAAGCCTGACGTTCCTGCGAGTCAGCCCGAACCGTTCATAAGAGGGAGGCACAGGGGAAGGGTTCCCCTGCGAGATCAAAACGCTAATTAGGAGGTGCCGATATGAGAGTAAAGGTAACATTGGCTTGTACTGAGTGCAAGCAGCGAAATTACAATACCAAGAAAAATAAGAAGAACGACCCCGACAGACTTGAAATGAATAAGTATTGTAAATTCTGTAAAAAGCATACTCTTCACAGGGAAACTAAGTAAGTGAGGTGTGAAACGAGTGGCTGATGCTAAGAAGAAGTCCAAGTCATCACTGATGGCACAGGCAGAAGCAAGAGCAAATAAGATCGTGAACGACCGCGAAAAAGCAAAGAAAAGCGGCAAGTCGGGCGCGAAAAAGCCTAACAGAGCAGTGAAGTATTTCAAGGACTTAAAAAGCGAGATCAAAAAGGTCACATGGCCTTCATGGAAAAAGGTACTCAACAATACTGCAATAGTTCTGGTCGGTATGTGCATAAGCGGCGTGGCTGTATGGGCAATAGACAGTGTTCTGACTGCACTTTTAAAATTAGCTACGGGCTGAACACACTGTACGTCCTGTATCCGAGCAGAAGAAAGGAATGGTCATAATTATGTCAGAATCGGCAAAATGGTATGTCATTCACACATATTCCGGCTATGAGAATAAGGTCGCACAGACTATAATGAAAGTAGTTGAGAACCGTAATCTTCACAGTCTGATAGAAAAAGTATTCGTTCCTACCGAAAAGGTAATGGAAATGAACGAAAAGAATCAGATGCGCGAAGTTGAAAGGAAAAATTATCCCGGATATGTTCTGGTGAAAATGATCCTTACAGACGATTCATGGTACGTTGTACGGAATACAAGAGGCTGTACCGGATTCGTCGGACCCGGATCAAAACCCATTCCGCTCACCGATAAGGAAGCGTTGGCAATGGGCGTGGATCTGGACGAGAAGCCCACATCGGTGGAGGTAAACTACAAGGCAGGGGACAAGGTGAAGATTACTTCCGGTCCTATGGAAGGCATTGTAGGCGAAGTGGAAAAGGTAGATACCGAAAACATGACCGTAAGCGTGAAAGTTTCCATGTTCGGCAGAGATACCACAGCGGACTTCGACATCACTATGGTGGCGGCTTCCGATGAATATTAATAAGAAATTAAGTGTTTAACGGAACCGTAATGGTTCTTAATTTACGGAGGTGCAAAAAACATGGCACAGAAAGTTGTTGGCTTGATAAAGCTTCAGATCGCAGCGGGAAAGGCTACGCCTGCTCCCCCTGTAGGACCGGCACTCGGTCAGCATGGTGTAAATATCATGGCATTTACAAAGGAATTCAACGAAAGAACAAAGAACGATATAGGTCTTATAATCCCTGTTGTAATAACGGTTTATGCAGATCGTTCGTTTACGTTTATCACAAAGACTCCGCCGGCGGCTGTTCTTATTAAAAAGGCTATAGGTCTTGAAAGCGGCTCGGGCGTTCCCAATAAGACAAAGGTCGGAAAGATCACCAAAGAGCAGGTCAGAAAGATCGCAGAGACCAAAATGCCCGATCTCAATGCGGCAAATGTAGAATCCGCTATGAGCATGATCGCAGGAACCTGCCGTTCAATGGGCGTTGAGGTAGTTGACTGATCCCGACGCGAATCTTCGCGGGACGGACGTTTTCCGTCGGTATAAAGTGGGAGGAACTATCCGCTAAAAGTTCCCGCAAGGGACATTCACCACTAAAAGGAGGAAATTGATAATGAAACACGGTAAGAAATATAACGAAAGTGCAAAAATTATTGACAGGAACAAGCTTTATGAGACCGATGAGGCTCTTGCGCTTGCTTGTCAGAACGCAAAGGCTAAATTTGACGAGACTATCGAAGTACACGTTCGTCTGGGCGTTGACTCACGTCACGCAGACCAGCAGGTAAGAGGCGCGGTAGTTCTTCCTAACGGAACGGGCAAAAAAGTCCGCGTACTTGTTTTCTGCAAGGAGGACAAGGAAGAGGCTGCAAAGGCAGCAGGTGCTGATTATGTAGGCGGCGCTGATCTTGTTGACAAGATCGTTAAGGAAAACTGGCTGGATTTTGACGTATGTGTAGCTTCTCCCGATATGATGGGCGTTGTAGGTAAGGCTGCAAGGATCCTCGGACCCCGCGGCATGATGCCTAACCCCAAGGCGGGAACTGTTGCTCCCGACGTTGCAAAGGCTGTTACCGAAGCCAAGGCAGGTAAGATCGAATATCGTCTTGACAAGACAAATATCATTCACTGCCCAATTGGAAAGGCTTCATTCGGTGCTGAAAAGCTTGTCCAGAACCTTGACACTCTGCTTGAAGCTATCGTTAAGGCAAAGCCTGCTGCTGCAAAGGGTACTTACATCAAGTCCTGCGTAGTAGCTTCCACAATGGGCGTTGGTATTCCCGTTTCCACATCTAAATACGGAGTCTGATGCAGGCTGAGCAGTCAGGCGTTATTTAGTTTGAAACCGTATGTACCTGCCGTGAGGTAAAGCAAAGTTAAATCTGCAAATTAGTTTTGAGAGTTAAGAGTTGAGAGCAGGCTGAGCCTGCACCCGGTCACAAAAGAGTTAAGATTTAAGAGTTGAGAGTTAAGATATAAGCGTTATGCAATATCTTAACTCTCAATTTTTTATTGATTTAATTTTACTTTGCCTCACGGTATATTTAGGCGGGAAATAACAAAATAACGCCTGCATGGGAGGCTTCAGCCTGTCCTGCATGGGTGCAGGCTCAGCCTGTCCTGAATGGGTCAGGGCTTCAGCATTGTCAGCCTTGTTTTATAAAGTTGATTAACGTTTTCAGGAACGAAACAATATTTTTCCTGTCGGGATCCGCAAGTTCGCTTGCAAGCCGAAGCAGTTCTTTCTGCTCCTTGGTAAGATCGCTGTAGGAAAATCCCCGCTTGTCATTGGTAAGTCCTGCTATATAGTCAAGGCTTACGTTATAGTATTTTGCAAGAATAACAGCAAAATCCAATGGAACAGTATGTTTTCCCTGTTCGTAATTGGTATATGTTGTTTTGTGCATATCAAGAAGTTCCACAAGCTGTTCCTGCGTCATGTCACTGTCTTCCCGTAAATCTCTGATACGGCTGTAATAATTCACCGAAACACCTCCGAAACTTTTTACAAAAAACATTATACCATGATATATGTATTTCACTTGCAAAAATACATACATCATGGTATAATAATTTTTGCTAATACATATATCGTTGTATAAATTGGAGAAGAATAACATGATTTGTGCTTTTATCGGGCAGCAGGCTGAGCCTGCACCCAGTCAGGCGTTATTTAGCTTGAAACCGTATGTACCTGCCGTGAGGCTAAGTAAAGCGCGATCTGTAAATTAGTTTTGAGAGTTAAGAGTTGAGAGTTGAGATATAAGCGTTACTGCAATATCTCAACTCTTAACTCTTAACTCTCAACTCTGAAACAAGCCTGCTTGTTGACAATAAAAAAATATGTGGTATAATAGATAAGGATATAATTTTTGGGGAGGGTAAATATGGATACTATACCATTTATAGAATTCAGTCTGTATGAAATGTTCCATATATTCATTTTCTGGGCGTTTGTAGGTTGGTGCATCGAGGTCTGCTATATGACCCTCGAAACAGGCGAGTACCAGAACCGTGGTTTCCTGAATATGCCGATATGCCCTATTTACGGCTTCGGCGTGATAATGGTGGTGGTGTTTTTCCGACCGTTGGAAAATACCATTATCCCGCTGTTTCTGGTGACGGCACTGTTATGTACGACTTTTGAACTGCTTGTGGGTCTGGGCATGGAAAAGATGTTCCACGCCCGCTGGTGGGACTATTCTCACGAAAAATTCAACTACCGCGGCTATATCTGCCTGAAAGTTTCCATTCTCTGGGGTCTGGGCTGCGTTTTCGTAATAAGGATAGTTCAGCCCATGGTGGAAAAGGTCATAGACATTATGCCCGTGAAACTCGGGCTTGCGCTTATTGTGATATGGTCCGTGCTGATAGTTATAGACCTTATTTCCTCTATCTGCGCGGTGAATAAACTCAATAACCGTTTGAAACAGATCGACGAAATTTCCAAAATAATGCTCCTGAGCGCGGTCAAGATCGGTGCAAAACTTACTAACGAAACTCTGGAAATAAAGGGGAAATACGACGACCTTATAGAAGCCAAGGACGCCAAAGCACAGGAATGGCGGGATAAATACGAGCAGTATGTTTCCTCAAAAGACGGGGAATCCCGTTTCGCGGAACTGAAGAAAAAGTATGCCAAGATAGTTGACGCGGCGGACTTCAAGGTAAGCGAGTGGCGGGAGAAATACGACAAACTCACAGGAATGCGCGACCGCTCGGTGGAACGTCTGCTGAAAGCTTTCCCCGACCTGAGATCGACGTCATATTCGGATTCAATGGAAACGCTGAAAAGGCGGCTTTCCGTTGCGGCAAAATTCCGTTTCAGACGCCGCCACAGGGACGATTTTGAACCCGATCCCGACGAGAATGTGGAAATTTCTGTTACGGAAAATAAAATGTGATTTTTCTGTGAAATGCCCGAAAATCTCTTGACATATTGTGCAGAATGTGGTATAATCAATAAAGTTAGACAACCTTTAAGTTGATCCCGTGAGATCGATAAGGCAGTCACTTATTTAAACATTCTGCGGGCGGAGTATGGGCTTACGAGGACGATGCAAAACTTTGCGCCGCAACCATTTTAATAAGTTGATAATACCTGTCTGTGTCGGTCACGGACAGGTATTTTTATTTGAAACGGAGGCGGCGGCTTTGGATAAGCGTTCCGGACAGAAAGCGGTCATTATGGACGAAAATGCCATGTCCCGCGCTATTGCGCGAATTTCATACGAGATCCTTGAACGCAATAAGGGCGCGGAGGGATTATGCTTTGTGGGAATACTTTCCCGCGGCATTTGTATCGCCGAACGTATCGCCGCTAAGCTTTCCGAACTTGAGGGCGCGGTTCCCGAAGTGGGAAAGCTGGATATTACAGCCTACCGTGACGATGAGAAACATTCCGATTCCGCGGACAGAACGGATATTTCTTTCGATGTGAAAGACAAGCGAGTCATTATCGTGGACGATGTAATATTCACAGGACGAAGCGCAAGGGCGGCTATTGACGCCGTTATGAAGCGGGGCAGACCGCGGAACATTCAGCTTGCGGTGCTGGTGGACAGGGGACACAGGGAACTTCCCATACGCCCCGACTATGTGGGCAAGAACGTTCCCACTTCAAGAGACGAATCCGTAAAAGTTATGATGAAAGAGATCGATGGCTTCGACAGGGTAGTTATTTTTGAGTAGGAGGCTGTGAAAATGGATAGTATTCTTCTGAAAAACGTCCGCGCCGCCGACGGCAGAAAAGACGAGGTGTGCGACATTTTCATAGCGGACGGGATCATAAAGGACATGGGCGGAAATATTTCCGCTTCTGCCGGCAGAATTGTGAACGGCGAGGGAAAACTTGCCGCTATCCCCGCGCTTTTCGATATGCACGTTCACTTCCGCGACCCGGGATATACCCATAAAGAGGACATTCTCTCAGGCTGCGCGGCTGCGCTTGCAGGCGGAGTTTCGGGAGTAGTTTGTATGCCCAATACAAACCCGCCTATAGATAATTCCGAAACGGTGAAATACATTCTCGACAAGGCAAAGGACACAGGCGTGGAAGTTTACCCTGCGGGGTGTATCACCAAGGGCATGAACGGCGGCGAACTTTACGACCATACAGGGCTTGGCGTGCGGATAATTTCCGATGACGGCAGACCCGTCAGGAACGCCGAACTTATGCGGCAGGCTCTGGAAAATACCAATAAAAACGGACTTCTTGCGGCTTCCCACTGCGAGGACTTGGATATTATAAACGGCGGGATAATCAATAAGGGAAAGGTTTCCGAACGGCTTGGGGTAAAAGGCATGGACAGGGCTTCCGAGGACAGCATTACCGCGCGGGAAATCGCCATTGCGGATTCCTGCGGCGCAAGAATACATATCTGCCATGTTTCTACAAAGGGCAGCGCGGAAATTATCCGCGGCGCTAAAAAGCGGGGCATAAAAGTTACCTGCGAGACCTGCCCCCACTATTTCATATACACCGAAGAAAAGCTTCTTTCCCGCGACGCGGATTACAGAATGAACCCTCCTCTCCGCACAGAAGCAGACAGAAAGGCAATTCTTGAAGCTGTCCTTGACGGAACCATAGATTGTATAGTAACCGACCATGCCCCCCACGCGGCGGACGAAAAGGCGGATTTCCTGAAAGCTCCAAACGGCGTTGTAGGACTGGAAACTTCCCTTGCGGCGGCTCTGACCGCGCTTTACCATACGGGAAAGCTTTCCCTTAACAGGATAGTTGAACTTATGGCAGTAAACCCGCGGAAACTTCTGGGACTTCCCGAACCGCGGCTTGAAAAGGGCGCAAAAGCGGATATTGCCGTTATCGACCTTGACAGGGAGTGGACGGTAATTCCCGAAAAGCTTCATTCAAAATCAAAGAACACCGTTTTCAAAGGAGAAACTTTTAAGGGAAAGAACGTCATGACCATTACAAAAGGGATTATAAGGTATGATATATTATAAAGATAACGCTGTCCTGATAAGAGACCTTGAAGAAAACGACATCGGCGCGATAGTTGCCGAAGAAATAGCACAAGGCTGGAAAGGCGTTTCGGCGGATAAATTTGAAATGCGGCTGAAACATCGTGACGAACTGGGGGCAATTGCGCTTATGGCTGAATATTTTTCACAGCCCGCAGGATATGTCAATGTTTATCCCAATTCAGAATGGGGTGCATTCGGTGGCTTGGGGTACTGCGAAATAGTTGATTTTGCGGTGCTTGAAAAATTCCGCGGAAAAGGTATCGGAAGTAAACTTATGGATATTGCCGAAAAGATAGCCGCGGAATATTCCGATACGGTATATCTGGGAGTGGGACTGCACAGCGGTTACGGCAGCGCGCAGAGAATGTATTTCAGACGCGGATATATTCCCGACGGGAAAGGCGTGTGGTACAAAGACAAGATCTGCGAACCGTATGCGGAATGTGTGAATGATGACGAACTGAATCTGTATCTTTCAAAAAAGTTAAAATGAGAATTTATATAAATCAAGGAGTGGTGAAAATGTCATTTGACAGGCTTATTGCAAGGATAATCGAAACGGGAAACCCCACAGTCGTGGGACTTGACCCCAAGCTTGACTATGTTCCCGAATTTATCAGGAAAAGATCATTCGAGGAAAAGGGCAGCGACCTCAAAGGCGCGGCAAACGCTATCTGGAAATTCAACAAGGCTATTATAGACGCGGTGTGCGACATAGTTCCCGCAGTAAAACCGCAGGCGGCTTATTACGAAATGTACGGCTGGCAGGGCGTGAAAACCCTGCACAAGACCATTGAATACGCGCAGAAAAAGGGAATGTTCGTCATTGTTGACGGCAAGCGGAACGACATAGGCGCGACCATGGAAGCCTATTCAAAGGCATACCTCGGCAAAACGGAAGTTGACGGCTTTCAGCTTGAAGGCTTCGGCGCGGACGCACTTACCGTAAACGGCTATCTGGGAACGGACGGCATAACTCCCCTTACCGACCTCTGCAAAAAGAACGACAAGGGAATTTTCGTGCTTGTAAAGACTTCCAACAAGTCCTCGGGAGAACTTCAGGACAGAGTTCTTAACGATGGAAAAACAGTTTACGAGACAATGGGAAGTATGTGCGAACAATGGGGCGCGGATTCTATAGGAAAATACGGTTATTCCGCAGTGGGCGCGGTAGTGGGCGCTACATATCCCGAACAGCTTGCGGAAATGCGCGAAAAGCTTCCCCATACGTTCTTCCTCGTTCCCGGCTATGGTGCGCAGGGCGGCGGCGCGGAGGGCGTTGCAAAAGGCTTCGACAAGAACGGTCTGGGCGCGATAGTGAATTCATCAAGAGCGGTAATGTGCGCTTATCAGAAAGAAACGAACTGCCCCGCGGAAGATTTCGCGGGGGCGGCAAGGCGCGAGTGCATACGCATGAGAGAAGATATTACAAGTTTTGTTACAGCACTTAAAAAATAACTGGAAAGGCGGTCTGTAAAATGTCTTTATTCAATCTGGGCGACAAGGCGTATCTTATGCTTGCCGACGGGAAAGTCTTTGAGGGATATTCTTTCGGCGCAAAGGGAACTTCTTTCGGGGAGATAGTCTTTGCAACGGGCATGACAGGCTATGAGGAAACACTGTCCGACCCAAGCTATTACGGTCAGATAGTTACGCAGACTTTTCCGCTTATAGGAAATTACGGCGTGAATGATACCGATTACGAATCGGCAGGTTCGGCGGTAAGCGGTTACGTTGTCCGCGAATGGTGCAACGCGCCGTCAAACTTCCGCTGTGAGGGGAATGTGGACGAATTCCTGAAAAAGCACAACATTATCGGAATTCATTCCATTGACACCCGCTGTCTTACAAGAATTATCCGCGAACACGGCGTTATGAACGGCGTTATCACCACCGAGAACGTTTACGAAAAGAAAGAGGAATTCCTGCAAAAGATAAAGGATTTCAAGATAGTAAATGCCGTAAAGTCCGTTACCGTAAAGGAAAATCAGGTTTTCAAGGCGGAAGATCCCAAATATGACGTTGTGCTTTTTGACTTCGGGTATAAATTCAATATCCGCCGCGAACTTGTAAAGCGGGGCTGTAACGTAACGGTAGTTTCCGCGGGAACCACTGCGGAACAGATAAAGGAACTTTCGCCGGACGGCATAATGCTTTCAAACGGACCGGGCGACCCCACGGAAAACACCGAAGTTATCGCAAATCTTCGGGAAATAAACAAGCTGGGCATACCAACATTCGGAATTTGTCTGGGGCATCAGCTTATGGCGCTTGCCAACGGCGGACGGACGGAAAAACTCAAATACGGTCACCGCGGCGCAAATCAGCCTGTGGACGATATTGCCCTTGACAAAACCTTTGTAACTTCCCAGAACCACGGCTACGCAGTTATAAGCGAAAGCATTTCTCCGGAAGTGGGTGAAGTTTCCCACAAGAACGCCAACGACCAGACCTGCGAGGGCGTAAGGTATAAGAACTTCCCCTGCTTTACGGTGCAGTTCCACCCCGAAGCTTGCGGAGGACCGCAGGACACGGCGTACCTTTTCGATGAATTCATAGATATGATAAAGAAAAACAAGGAGGACAAATAAAATGCCGTTAAGAAAAGATATTAAAAAAGTCCTCGTTATCGGTTCGGGACCTATTATAATCGGACAAGCCGCCGAGTTCGACTATGCGGGAACGCAGGCTTGCCGCGCCCTTAAACAGGAGGGTCTGGAAGTCGTTCTTATCAATTCCAACCCCGCGACAATTATGACCGACAAGGCTATGGCGGACAAGGTCTATATCGAACCGCTTACCCTTGATGTGGTAAAGAAAATTATTGAGATAGAAAAGCCTGACAGCGTTCTGTCAACTCTCGGCGGACAAACGGGACTGACACTTTCCATGCAGCTGGCGGAATGCGGGTTCCTTGACGAACACGGGGTAAAGCTTCTGGGCGCAAATCCCGAAACTATCCATAAAGCCGAGGACAGGCAGGCTTTCAAGGACACTATGGAAAAGATAGGCGAGCCGTGTATTCCCTCAAAGGTCGTGGAAACCGTTGACGACGCGGTGGAATTTGCGGAAGTTATCGACTATCCCGTAATAGTCCGCCCGGCTTTCACACTCGGCGGAACGGGCGGCGGTATCGCTTACAACGAGGAAGAACTCCGCGACATTGCAACAAACGGCTTGCGGCTTTCCCCCATAACACAAGTCCTTATCGAAAAGTGCATAAGCGGCTGGAAAGAGATAGAATTTGAAGTTATCCGCGACAGAAAAGGCAATGTTATCACCGTCTGCTCCATGGAAAACTTCGACCCGGTAGGCGTACATACGGGCGATTCAATAGTAATTGCTCCTGCGGTAACGCTTACCGACAAGGAATATCAGATGCTCCGTACTGCGGCGCTGAATATCATTTCCGAGCTGAAAGTAGAGGGCGGCTGCAACTGTCAGTTTGCGCTCCACCCCACAAGTTTTGAATATGCGGTAATCGAGGTAAACCCCAGAGTTTCGCGTTCTTCCGCATTGGCTTCAAAGGCAACGGGCTATCCTATCGCAAAGGTAGCAACAAGAATAGCTATAGGCTATACTTTAGACGAAATAATCAATCAGGTAACGGGCAAAACTTACGCCTGCTTCGAGCCTGCCCTTGACTATGTTGTTGTAAAATTCCCCAAATGGGCGTTTGATAAATTCGTTTACGCGAAACGCACCCTCGGCACGCAGATGATGGCAACGGGTGAAGTTATGGCGATAGGCACTTCCTTTGAACAGGCTATGATGAAAGCCGTCCGTTCCATTGAACTGGGAATGGATACTCTTGACCTGAAAAAGTTTGCGCGGCTTACGGACGATGAAGTCAGAAATCAGCTTTATTCCGTGGACGACGAGCGGGCGTTTGCGGTATTTGAAGCACTGAAACGGGGGATTTCCGTTCAGACGATACACGATATTACAAAAATAGACTGCTGGTTCATCGACAAGCTGAAAAATCTTGCGGAACTGGAAAAACTTCTTGCAGAGGGCGGACTTACCGAGGAAAAGTACGACCTTGCCAAGAGATACGGCTTTCTTGACAGCACCATTGAACGTCTCAGCGGGCAGAAATGCCCCAAGCGCAGGAGAGCGGTATTCAAGATGGTTGACACCTGTGCGGGCGAATTCAAGGCGGAAACGCCTTACTTCTACTCCACATTTGACGAGGAAAACGAGGCGAAGCAGTTCATTGAACGCACCGACAAGGGCAAGAAGAAAGTCATTGTTTTCGGTTCGGGACCTATCCGCATAGGACAGGGCATAGAGTTCGACTACTGTTCGGTACACTGTGTGTGGGCTTTGAAAGAAATGGGTTATGAAGCGGTTATATGCAACAACAACCCCGAGACCGTTTCCACCGATTTTGACACAGGCGACAGGCTGTATTTTGACCCTCTTACAAAAGAGGACGTTGAAGCAATTATCGAAACGGAACAGCCTTACGGCGTTGTAGTTCAGTTCGGCGGACAGACAGCCATAAAACTTACAAAGCACCTTTCCGAAATGGGCGTGAACATTCTGGGAACGTCCGCGGACAGCATTGACGCCGCCGAGGACAGGGAACGTTTTGACGAACTTCTCAACAAGTGCGGGATCCCCCGTCCTGCGGGTCATACCGTCATGAACACCGAAGAAGCCCTGAAAGCCGCTGAGGACTTGGGTTACCCCGTTCTTATGCGCCCGTCATATGTTCTTGGCGGTCAGAATATGATAATTGCCCATTCGGATCAGGATATCATCGAATATATGGAAATTATCATGCGGGGCGGTCTGGAAAATCCCGTGCTTATCGACAAATATATGATGGGCAAGGAAGTCGAAGTTGACGCCATCTGCGACGGCGTGGACTACGTTATCCCGGGAATTATGGAGCATATCGAACGCGCGGGAATACATTCAGGCGATTCCATTTCCGTATATCCAGCACTGACCCTTACCAAAAAGATCCGCGAAACCATCATCGAATATACAAGACGTCTTGCAATGGAACTTCATGTAATCGGTCTGGTAAATATCCAGTATGTCGTTTACAATGACGAGGTCTACGTTATCGAGGTAAACCCCCGTTCTTCCAGAACAGTGCCGTATATTTCCAAAGTAACGGGCGTGCCCATGGTGGATATCGCTACCAAGATAATGCTTGGCGAAAGCCTGAAAGATCAGGGCTATACAAGCGGACTTTACAAGGAAGCGGACTTTATCGCGGTAAAAGTTCCCGTATTCAGTTTTGAAAAACTCCACGACGTGGACACCGCTCTCGGACCCGAAATGAAGTCTACGGGCGAATGTCTGGGAATTGCACGAAGCTTCGAGGACGCGCTTTACAAGGGACTTGTGGCGGCAGGCTACAACCTTGAAAAGAAGCAGGGCGGGGGAGTTCTTATCACCGTCCGCGACACCGACAAGAAAGAGATACTTTACGTTGCGGAAAAATTCGAGCATCTCGGATTTGATATTTACGCTACAAGCGGAACGGCTTCCATGCTTAACAGGAACATGGTGGCGGCAAATGTGGTCCGCCGCGCTTCCGAGGAAAAACCCAACGTAATGTCGCTTCTCGACAGTGGAAAGATAGACTATGTTATCTCCACATCGGCAAAAGGGCGGATCCCCGCATTTGACAGCGTAAAGATACGCCGCAAAACGGTGGAACGTTCCATCTGCTGCCTGACCGCTATCGACACGGCAAACGCCGTTGCGGACATTCTCATGATGGGCAAGAATATCACCGACATGGAAATGATAGATATTACAAAAATTTAACGGCTTTATCTGCGGGAATGTTCCGATTTCTGGGCAAAATTATTATGTGGAATATTCCCGCGGAATTTATTACAGGAGGCTTTCGATGAAATACACACAAGGCAGATACATTATTCTTTCCAAAAAAACTCTTGCCAAGGAAATCTACGACATGACCATACTTTGTCCTGAAATTGCCGAGATCGCCAAGGCAGGACAATTTGTTAACGTAAAAGTGAACGGCTTTACACTCCGCAGACCTATTTCAATATGTTCAATCGACCGCGAGAAAGGTACTCTGCGGATAGTTTTTGAAGTCCGCGGCGAGGGTACAAAAGAAATGTCGCAGATTGCGGAGGGAGAACTTATCGACATTGTTGCGCCTTTAGGCGGACGGGGGTTCAAGGTGGATCAGTTTGAAACGGCGGTAATTATCGGCGGCGGGATAGGTACTCCCCCCATGCTTGCGGTAGCTGAAAAATTCGGCGAAAAAGGAACGGTAATAAGCGGTTTCAGAAACGCGGCGGCGGTAATTCTTCAGGAAGATTTCAAAGCTGCGGGCGCGGAAACTATCCTTTGCACCGACGACGGTTCGGCAGGAAAGAAAGGTTTTGTCACGGACGCGCTGAAAGAAGTTCTTTCCCGTAAAAAGCCCGAAGTCATTTTTGCCTGCGGTCCCGATGTCATGCTTCGCAGGGTAATTGAAATTGCAAAGGAAAATAACATAAAATGTCAGGTTTCCCTTGAAGAACGCATGGGCTGCGGCGTCGGCGCGTGTCTTGTCTGCGCTTGCAGGACCATTCGTAACGGCGATGAATATTACGCTCACGTCTGCAAGGACGGTCCTGTTTTCAATGCGGAGGAGGTGCTTTTCGATGAGCGATAAGCTTTCGGTGAATTTTGCGGGTGTGGATTTCAAAAACCCTGTTATACCCGCTTCGGGAGCGTTCGGTTACGGACGGGAATATGAAAACTTCTATCCCCTTTCCAACCTTGGCGGAATTTCCGTAAAAGGCACCACAGGCACGAAGCGGAACGGCAATCTTCCGCCGAGGATCGCGGAAACGCCGTCGGGTATGCTTAACAGCGTGGGATTGCAGAATCCCGGGATCGATCATTTTATAAAGATCGAACTTCCCAACCTGAAAACCAAGGACACGGTAATTATTGCAAATATCGCGGGTTCCACTGCGGACGAATACCGCGAAATTGCGGAAAAGCTGGAAAATACCGATGTTGACATGATAGAAGTGAATATTTCCTGCCCCAACGTCAAGGCGGGGGGAGCGGCTTTCGGCGTTACCTGCGAGGGTGCGGCTTCCATTACGAAAATTGTCCGCGCCGCGACCAGAAAGCCTGTTATGATGAAGCTTTCCCCCAATGTTACAAATATTGCGGAGATCGCCAAGGCGGTGGAAGCGGAGGGCGCGGACGCAGTTTCGCTGATAAATACGCTTCTTGGAATGAAAATTGACATAAAGACCCGCCGCCCCGTGCTTCACAACAACGTAGGCGGACTTTCGGGACCTGCGGTATTCCCCGTTGCGGTAAGAATGGTATGGCAGGTTTCAAACGCGGTAAAGATCCCCGTTTGCGGAATGGGCGGTATTTCCCGCTGGCAGGACGTTGTGGAAATGATGATGGCGGGCGCGCAGGTGGTTCAGATAGGCGCGGCAATGTTCTCCGACCCGTTTGCACCGTTAAAAATTATCGAGGGACTGGAAAATTACGTTTCCGAAAACGATCTGAATAATTTGCAGGAAATAGTAGGAACGGTAATTCCTTGGTGAGAAATTATTTGTGCAAAGTTAACAAAAATCAAAAAAGATCAAACAGCCCTTGACAATATAAAAGGAAAATGTTATAATAAATAAGTATCCTCGTCCGCGTACAGTCACGGACGTAATCCAAGAGGAGGTGTTTTAAATGGCTAAGGTAAACGAATCTTACGAAACAATGGCAGTTTACAGCCTGAAAAACGGTGAGGAGGGCGTTAAGGCTCTCAATGACAAGTTCACCGCTATGATCGAGGCTAACGGCACTCTGGAATCCGTCAACGAGTGGGGCAAGAGAAAGCTTGCTTACGAGATCGACGACCAGACCGAGGGTTATTATGTGCTTTACACATATTCCTGCAAGCCCGATTTTCCTGCTGAACTTGACCGTGTTTTCAAGATCACGGACGGCGTAATGCGTTCACTCATTACGGTAAAGTAACAACATAGTTTTTTAACAGACACAAAAGGAGGCTGAAAAATATGCTGAGCGCTTGTTCGATAAATAATGTAATTCTTATGGGCAGACTTACTTCCGACCCTGAACTGCGGCAAACCGCAAACGGTACAAGTACCTGTCAGATAACCGTGGCTGTAAACCGGAACTATTCCAATCAGGAAGGCGAACGCCCCACGGATTTTATTACCGTTGTTGCATGGCGGCAGACCGCTGAATTTATTTGCAGGAATTTTTCAAAAGGAAAGATAATCCTTGTTGAGGGCGAACTCAGATCAAGAACTTATGATGATAAGCGTTACCCCGAAGTTCGTCACTATGTTACGGAAGTTTATGCAAATAACGTATCTTTCGGCGAAACAAAGGCTTCCAGCGATGCGCATAGCGGCGGTTACGGAAACCGCGGCGGAAACGGCTACAATAACGGCGGCTACGGCGGAAACAATTACGGCGGTTACGGAAACGGCGGAGGCTATGGAAATGGCGGAAGCTATGGAAACGGCGGCGGTTACGGAAGCGGCAGCTACGGCGGAAGCCAAGGCGGTTACAGGAATAATCAACAGGACAGCAATCCGGAAAATTACGACAATCAGTATAATAACAATCAGCCGCAGCAGAGTGCAGGATTAGGCGATTTCAGCGACTTTGAAGATGTAGGCAGCGGAGATTCCTCAGACGGCGATCTGCCGTTCTGAAAGCGCACTATGCTGAAAATTACCGATAAAATAAGGAGGGTTTCAAATGGAAAAGGATAGAGAGAAAGCTCCCAGAGGCGCAAAGAGAACCCGCAAGAAGGTTTGTATGTTCTGCGCCGACAGAGTTGAAAAGATCGATTATAAGGATATTGCAAGGCTTAAAAAGTGCATGACCGAAAGAGCAAAGATTCTTCCCAGACGTGTTACAGGCACTTGTGCATACCACCAGAGAGAACTTACCGTTGCTATCAAGCGCGCAAGATATATTGCTCTTCTCCCTTATGTTTCCGACTAAATCAGAAGCGGCTCGGTGATCCCGAACCGCTTTTTTCATTTCATTTTATAAAATAATTTCAGGGTGTTTTCCATGGTCTGCTTTGCGACCAGTTCGGGGGAAACGCCTTTTATTTCCGCGATTTTCTGTATGATATAAATTATCATACTGCTGTCGCAGCGGGTTCCGCGGTTGGGTTCGGGAGCCATATAAGGGCAGTCGGTCTCAAGCATAAGTCTTTCAAGGGGAACTGCTTCAAGGGCTTCAATGGCTCGCCTTGCGTTCTTGAAAGTCAGCACGCCGGTGAAACTGATATTCATTCTCAGTGCAAGAACTTGCTTTGCAGTTTCGGCAGAACCCGAAAAACAGTGCATAACGCCGTTCACCGAGCCGCGCTTCCGGAGTATTTCCATGGTATCTTCCGTTGCGTCTCTGGAATGTATCACCACCGGCAGGGAAAGTTCCGCGGCAAGGTCAAGCTGTTCCTCGAAGAACTTTTTCTGCAAGGCGGCGTTGTAATTTTCGTAATGGTAGTCCAGCCCGATCTCTCCGATGGCAACCGTTCTGGGAAGTTCCGCCCATTCTTTCAGCTGCTGCAAATAGTTATCGGGAACGCCCTCCACGTCCTCGGGGTGTATCCCCACGGCGGCGTAAACGAACGGGTACTTCTGGGAATATTCCACCGAAATTCGGGAACGTTCCATATTGCAGCCCATGTTGACGATATTCCGCACGCCCGCTTTATGAATGCGGTTCAGAAGCTCGTCCCTGTCGTTATCGAACTGTTCCGCATCATAATGGGCGTGAGAGTCAATATATTCTAACGCCAAAAATGCTTCCCCCTTTTTTATACCTTAAAACTTTTATAGAGTGAGAGCCATTTTTATAGAGTTGAGAGTTAAGAGTTGAGAGTTAAGAGTTGAGAGTGGAGTTTTTGACATAAACTGTTATTGCTCTTTTCTCCACTTAATACGCTGCGGGAATAAATTATTAAGATTTTGCTGTTTTCTCTAATTAAAGAGTACAAAGTTGAAAATTTTATCTTAACTCTTAACTCTCAACTCTCAACTCTTAAAACCAAAAGCGTAGCTTTTGGTTTTAACGAAGTTTTGCTCCGTTGGGAATGTCCTTGTCAACGAAGATAACTTTTGCCGCGTCGTCCACATCGGCGGCAACTATCATGCCGTTGGATTCCACGCCGCAAAGTGTGGCAGGCGCAAGGTTCGCAACGACTATAAGCTTCTTGCCGATAAGGTCTTCGGGCGCGTACCACTTGGCTATTCCCGAAACCACCTGACGAGTTCCGAAACCATCGTCAAGCTGCAAGCAAAGCAGCTTCTTCGCCTTGGGAACTTTTTCGCAAGCTTTTACTTCCGCAACGCGCAGGTCCACTTTCCCGAAATCATCTATTTTGATGGTTTCCGAAATGGGTACAAGATTTGCCTTGTCGGAATCTTCCGCGGGGGTGGGAGCGTTTTTCAGGATAATGGCGTTAAGTTCCTCGGTCTCCTTGTCAATGTCAAGCCGCGGGAAAAGTATTTCTCCCGGCTTTACGGTGACATTTGCGGGCAGAGCGCCGAATTTTCCCGCCGAATCATATGTTACGGAATTCTCGTACGCGCCGATCTGTTCCCAGACTTTCGGCATGGTAGTTGGCATGAAGCAGGACAGCAGTATGGTGGAAATTCTGATGGTTTCCAGAAGATTATACAGGACTGCGGCAAGGCGGGGCTTTTTCGCCTCGTCCTTGGCAAGGACCCAAGGCGCAGTCTCGTCAATATACTTGTTTGCGCGGCTGATAACCTTGAAAATTTCCGCTAGCGCGTTGTTGAGCTGGGTTTCGTCCACAAAGTGATCCACATTGTCACGAAGCGCGCTTGCCATGGAAACAAGTTCATTGTCTATGGGATCGGATTCCCTGTCGGCGGGAAGCGTTCCGTCAAAATACTTCTTTACCATTGTAACGGTACGGGAAACAAGATTTCCCAGATCGTTGGCAAGGTCGGAATTTATCCGCTCGATCATTATCTTGTTTGAGAATGAACTGTCCGCGCCCAGTGCCATTTCCCGAAGAATGTGGTAACGGATAGCGTCGCAGCCGTAGCGTTCGCCCAGAACAAGCGGGTCTACAACATTTCCCAGAGACTTGCTCATCTTCTGACCGTTGAAAGTTATCCAGCCGTGAACTGCAAGATGTTTCGGCAGGGGAAGATCAAGCGCCATAAGCATTGCAGGCCATATGATAGCGTGGAAACGCATAATATCCTTTGCCACCATATGCACGTCCGCAGGCCAGAATTTGTCATAGTCGTCATGGGCGGAATTGTTGTACCCCAGCGCGGTGATATAGTTTGAAAGTGCGTCTATCCAGACGTAAACAACGTGCTTTTCGTCAAAATCAACGGGTATTCCCCACTTGAAAGACGTTCTCGACACGCACAGATCTTCAAGCCCGGGCTTTATGAAATTGTTTACCAGTTCCACGGCGCGGGTCTTGGGACGGAGATAGTCGGTCTCAAGCAGAAGTTTTTCAATTCTGTCCGCGAATGGGGACATTTTGAAGAAATATGCTTCCTCGCGGGCTTCTTTAACCTCGCGGTGACATTCGGGGCAGCAGCCGTTCTCGTCAAGCTGGGATTCCGTCCAGAAACTTTCGCAGGGAGTGCAGTATTTGCCCTTATATTCGCCCTTGTAAATGTAGCCCTTGTTGTAAAGCGTTCTGAAAATTTTCTGAACGGCTTCCACATGGTAGTCGTCGGTAGTTCTTATATACCTGTCGTAGCTTATATTCATATAAGACCAGAGGTTCTTGAAAATTTTAACTATCTCGTCAACATATTCCTTTGGAGTAACGCCTTTCTCGGCGGCTTTTTCCTCGATTTTCTGACCGTGTTCGTCCGTGCCTGTGAGGAACATAACGTCATAGCCCTGCATTCGCTTATATCTGGCGATAGAATCGCAGGCAACAGTCGTATAACAATGCCCGATATGGGGATTGCCCGACGGATAATAGATAGGTGTGGTGATGTAGAATTTCTTTGACATTTGTATTCCTCCAATTAAATAACGCTGATATTAGTATTATACCCAAAATTTGCTGTCTTGTCAAGGCTGAAAAGCGCAAGGCGCACGGCAATTCAACAGGTAAATAAATTATGAATTTAATTTTACAAAAATTGATTAAATAGCAAAAATTTGATTATTTATTCGATATGTGAGGGGCAAGACCAAAAAGGGAAGGGGGCAACCAGCGAGACGGAAGGAACGCGGTGGTTTCCCCCTTCCCTTTATGGTCTTTCCCCTCGCGCTCCCCTTTTCCTTTATTCTTACCCCCTTCGCCCAAGCTCGTATGGGTTTACATATAATTAAAGTATCATAAATTTTATGACTTGCTTTACAAACTCTGCATAATTTCTTTGAACTTTTATTTATAGAATGTACTCTACAAAGTTTCGCTCGCAACGCGTGTAAGACCTTGTAAAGTCCGCTAAACGTCTAAATTTTGACAGACTTAACAAAGTCATACATTGAACTCAAAGTGTAAGCGCACTTTACAAACTCAATTGTGATGGTTCAACTTTAAATTTTAGAATGGACTATTAAAGCGTTGCTTGAATAAATTCGCAAGGACGTGTAAAGTTCAGCAAAATATTTAGTCTGCTTTTTTAGGTTAAACCCTTGCCAGCTTGGGCGAAAGGGGATAGGATTAAGGAGAGAGGGAGCAACGAGGGGGAGAACCTAAAAGGGAAGGGAGAAATCCGCCGCGTCCCTATCAAGTTTCCGGTTTCCCCCTTCCCTTTTTGGTGCTTCCCCTCGTTCATCGAATAACTAAGAAGTTATTTCTATTGTAGCATATTCAAGCTTTTGCCATTATAAAAACAATAAATTATTAAATAAATTTTAACTTATTGAAATACCCTGCTGCAATGCGGCAACATTCTTAAATGTTGCCTGTGATAAAATTTACTTTGCGGAAGCGGATCTCTTGTAATAGAACCCGCCGTCCTGCTTGAATTTCTCCTTTGCAGTGAACATTCTGCTGTCCGCAAGATTGAAAGGCTGTTCAATGGAATCATATTCCGTTACGGGTCCGAAAAACGTTCCCATGCTTATGGATACGGAATAGGGCTTGTCGGCTGATTCGTTTATCTTCCGCAGATGCTCGTTTATAAGGTTTTCCGCCTCGGTTATCTTGTCGGCGGAAGCCATCGACCCGCTGAGTATAACATATTCGTCGCCGCCTATCCTGTAGCAGAACATATCGTCCTCACACGCCAGACGGAACGCGTCCGCCGCGGATTTTATGGCAAAATCCCCCTCGCTGTGTCCGAAATTGTCGTTGATGTATTTCAGATTGTTAAGGTCGCCGATTATGATGGACAGGCAGCCGCCGTTTTCCTTTACCGTGCTGAAAATTTTCTCGGAATACATATTGAAGCCGTTGCGGTTGTAAATTCCCGTAAGCAGGTCGGTAACGGCATTGTCCTCCATTTTCTTGTACATATACATAAGATTCCGCTGGCGGCGCAGGCTTTCAAGGGAAGTGCTTACATACCGCATCCACTGACAATAGCAGGCGGGATAGCTGTTCTTTTCATCGTCCGAAAATACCGCGTAGCCGAAGCAGCGGTCGTTGAAGTTCACGGGGCTGAAAAAGAATGCTTTCGGCTTGGGACGTCTGTCAAAAAGCGTTGGCAGCATTTCCGAAAGGTCAAATTCCAGTTCGGGATTTACCCGCTTTTCGTCGCCGATCTTCCGCAGCGGCAGGGACATCTTCTGCGAATATCCGTCTTTTCTGTAATTCTGGGACTGTTCCGTTTCGCCGAGGTTATCCCAGTTTTCGCAGAGACATAGGTAGAAACTGCATGAATTGCCTATCATGTATGTATACCATGCAAGAGCCGCCATGTATTTTTCAAGGTCCTTTTCGGAAATAAGGGCTTCCAGCATGAAATTATAGGTGGAGTTGAATTCCCCGAAGTAGTCGTTATCACGCCATGTCTTGTATTTCTGGCGAAGGTCCTCGGCGGCGTCATTGGGGCAGCCGCAGCTTTTTCCGCAGATAATGTCGGTATCGCTTTTCTCGTCCACGAATTTTGTGTCGGTAATAAGGCTGTGAATTAAGCTTACCGCGCGTTTTCCCGTGGTGTCGGAGGGAAGTTCGCAGGAAGTTATACACGGAATATAGTTTATTCCCGCTTCTATGGAATCATATCCCGTTACCGCCACATCGTCGGGAACCTTGAAGCCGTGGGCTTTCAGGGCTTCGCAAACGCTTATCGCCATGGTATCACAGGCGCAGGCTATTGCCTGGGGCATGGGGCGCGGGTCGTCCATAAGTGCCTGAACCACTTCTTCGCCCTTGTCGTACCAGAAATCCCCGTAAAATACCCGCGTCTGGTCGATGGGAATGTCATGTTCCACCAAGGCTTCATAATATCCTGTAAGGCGGTTTGTTGCGTGGGGGTGACCTTTTATTCCCGTCATGAACGCAATATCCGTAAGTCTGTGCTTTTCGATAAGGTGTGAAATTATCTTCTTGATACTCTGTATATCGTCCGTATAAATGTTGTTGAAATGTTCGCTTTTAATATCCACCGAAATGACAGGCTTCTTGAAATTTTTCAGAATATCCTGCTCGACTTTCTTGTCAATGCCGTTTACACGGAGCGTGTCAGGCACGAAGATTATTCCGTCAAGGGCGGAATAGTTTATCATATTGAATATATTTGCTTCGCCGTAATGCCATTCCTTGGAAAGTTCATCTTTCACAAAGGAAGAGAACACCGCCACGTCATAATTGAGTTTAAAGGCGCGCTCAATAATGCCCGACAGCAGCTTATGCTGATATGCGGAATCGGGCTGGGAAAGTATCACGCCGATGATCTTGCGGAATTTTTTCATTAAAGACACCCCATAAATTGACTAACATTCTGAAAAGCCAAAAAATTACAGTAAAACGGATAAAAAAGACCTTTGATAATATTTTAACATATTTTTCAGCGCTTGTCACTAACATTTAAGAATTTTCTTCACATATTTTCAGAGAATTTTTTGTGCATTATATAGTGATTTAGTATAAATAAACGTTTAATTTAAATAAGATAGTAAAAATGTTTACTAAAAACTGTTTCGCAAAGCCCTAAAAAAGTATATAATACTTGTAGCAGGCATAGCCTGCTACAGAGTTAAGAGTTGAGAGTTGAGATGTTGACATAAACTGTCAGCGTTCTTTTCTCTGCTAAATGAGCTTTGGAAATAAATTGTTAAGATTTTACTTCTTTCTTTAATTCAAGAGTACAAAGTTGAAAATTTTATCTCAACTCTCCACTCTCAACTCTTAACTCTTTATAGGGGATGGATTTTTTGAAGTTTACATATAAGCATACCCTTGCGGCGTGCTATTCGGGATATATCACACAGGCGATTGTGAATAACCTTTCGCCGCTGCTGTTCGTGACTTTCAACCGTACCCTCGGCATATCCCTTGAAAAGATAGCTTTGCTGATAACCGTTAATTTTGTCACGCAGATAGTTACCGACATATGCTCCTCGAAAATTTCCGATTTTCTGGGAGTAAGGCGGTCAATGGTAATTGCACACCTTATCTCCGCGGCGGGGCTTGTGGGAATGGGCATTTTTCCGTATGTTTTCCCCGATCCGTTTTCGGGGCTTGTGCTTTCGGGAATACTCTGCGCAGTGGGCGGCGGTCTGGACGAAGTTCTTGTGAGTCCCATCGTGGATTCGCTTCCGGGCAGCGCAAAGGCGTCCTCAATGAGTCTGCTCCATTCATTTTACTGTTGGGGACAAGCGGGGGTAATAATACTTTCCACGGTGTTCTTTGCGGCTTTCGGAACGGAAAACTGGCGGATACTTCCTGCGCTCTGGGCGGTGATCCCCATTTTCACTTCGCTGCTTTTTGTAAAAGTTCCGCTGCTGCCTTTTACGGAGGAGGGGGAAACAGGCACGCCGTTAAAAAAGCTCCTTACGAACGGAAAATTCCTGCTGTTCTGTCTGCTGATGATCTCGGCGGGAGCGTCGGAACTTGCTGTTTCACAATGGGCGTCGTTATTTGCGGAAAACGGTCTGGGCGTTTCCAAAACAGTCGGCGACCTGTTAGGACCGTGTATGTTTGCGCTTTTGATGGGTTCGGCTCGGCTATGGTACGGGATATTCGGGAAAAAGATACGGCTTGCGCCCGTAATTGCGGCAAGTTCACTGCTCTGCGTAATAAGTTACGGAATGATAGTGTTTTCACCTTATGCGTGGCTTGCTCTTGCGGGCTGCGGATTAAGCGGGCTTGCGGTGGGAATAATGTGGCCCGGAACGTTCAGTCTTGCTTCGGAGAAATTCCCCTCCGGCGGAACGTCCATGTTTGCAGTTCTTGCATTAAGCGGCGACATCGGCTGTTCCTCGGGACCGGGGCTTGTGGGGATATTCACCGGCGCGGCTGAAAAGGGCTGGATAATGAGGATATTCCCCAACGCCGACCCGTCCATGGCAGGTTTAAAAGCGGGGCTGCTTTTTGCGGCAATTTTTCCTGTCATAATGCTTATAGGCGTTATACATAATATCAAAAGTTAAGAGCAAGGCTGAGCCTTGACCCTTTCAGGCTTTACTTTGTTATTTCCCACTATATGCCTGCCGTGAGGCAATGCTGATCGCAATCCGAATTTTCAATTACGCATTACGAATTACGAATTCTACTAAAGGGTGTGTTTATTTTTATGGAAAAGATTTATTTTGTCCGCCATGCGCAGGCTATGGGTAATGTTCTGAAATTCTTTCAGGGGCGCACCGACTGCGAATTGAGCGACCTCGGCAGGGAACAGTTAAAATACCTTGCGGAAAGATTCAGGGAAATTCCCATTGAAAAGATTTATTCAAGCCCGTTGAAAAGGACTTTAGAGACTGCGGAGGCGGTGAACAAATATCATGGCGTTCCCATAATTCCCGACAGCGGACTTATCGAAATAAACGGCGGCGTTCTTGAGGGACGCCCGTGGTCGGAATTTTCCGAAAAATACCCCGTGGAATTTGACCTGTGGCAGAACAAAATGCAGGATTTTTACATAGAAAACGGCGAAAATATGCGCGAAGTTTTTGAGCGAATGAAAAACACTATGGACAGGATAATTTCCGAAAATCAGGGGAAAACAATTGCCGTTGTTTCCCACGGCTGCGCCCTGAAAAATTATCTCTGCTGCGCAAACGGCGACAGTATCGAAAAAATTGCCGATGTTGGCTGGTCAACAAATACCGCCGTTTCTCTGGTGGAATATGACGAAAATAATTCCCCGACAATTATTTTTAAAAACGACATAAGCCATCTTCCCGAGGACGCTTCAACGCCTATGCCGTTTAAAACAAATGATAATGTTACGGTCTGAAAGGAGAAAATGCAATATGGAAAATGTAAAAGTTATCAAAGGCGATATTACAAAATTAAACTGCGACTGCATTGTAAACGCCGCAAATAAAAGTCTCCTCGGCGGCGGAGGGGTAGACGGCGCTATCCACCGCGCGGCGGGCTTTGAACTTCTTAAAGAGTGCATGACTTTAGGCGGCTGCGAAACGGGCGAGGCAAAAATTACAAAAGGTTACAAGCTTCCCGCAAAATATGTGATCCACACGGTAGGACCTGTTTATTACGGAAATGGAAACGAGCCTGCGCTTCTTGCGGACTGTTACAGGAATTCCCTTGAACTTGCCAAGGCAAACGATATTCACAGCATAGCATTTCCCGCAATTTCAACGGGAGTTTACGGCTATCCGCTTCATGAAGCCGCGGAAATTTCCGTGAAAACCGTGGGCGATTGGCTTTCGGAAAATAAGAATTACGGCATGGAAGTGATCTTCTGCTGTTTTGATGATGAAAATTATAATATTTACAATTCTTTGACGAAATGAGGAGAAATTTCTATGCGGATAATGGCAGTGGATTTCGGCGACAGCAGAACGGGTATCGCAGTCTGCGACAGGGACGAAATTTTAGCTTCGCCTCTGACGGTGATAACCGAATATAATTTTGAAAAATGCGCCGAAAAGGTGGCGGAACTTTCCAAAAAGGAAAAAGCGGAATTAATAGTCGTGGGACTTCCGAAAAATATGGACGGTTCGTCGGGGAAACGTGCGGAAAAATGCACCGGATTTGCCCGCCTTGTAGGGGAAATTTCCAAAATTCCCACCGAAATGTGGGACGAGCGCAGGACTACCGTCACGGCGCATAATTATTTAAACGATACAAACGTCCGCGGCAAAAAGCGCAAAGCCGTTGTTGACGCCGTTGCCGCTACGATAATTCTTGAATCTTATCTGGAGTATCGGAAGAATTGTCCGAAGCCCTGAAAAATAATTCCTTTAACCCGATAATAAAAATAAATACCGCAAAAATTTTCCGCAGTCCCGCGGAACCGATAAATTTTGCCGCAAATGTCCCGAACACGGCGAAAAATATTCCCGTGATAATTGCGGGAATTATTTTTTTCCAATCAATGAGTTTATTTTTTGTATGAATAATTACCGACAGCGCGGCTATGGGAATAAAATAAATTAAATTTATCCCCTGCGCGGAAAGCTGGTCAAATCCCGCAAAGACTGTGAGATAAATTATTAAAATCATTCCGCCGCCCACACCAAGAGCCGCGAAAATTCCAGTAAAAAACGCCGCCGCAAAAGACAGAAAATTCATAGAAAAAGTATCCTCCCGCCCGAAATTATAAGAATTATCCCGAAAATTCTCCGCAGTAAATTTGTGGGTATTTTTTTCATTAAAAAGCCCCCGAGGACTGCCCCTGCAAGTCCGAAAGGTATCAGCGGCAGAGCGTCTCCCCACTTGAAATTCCTTTCGTAAGCGTAGAAAAAAGCCGACACCGCCGACAGCGGAAGCGTCAGGGCAAGGGAAGTGGCATGGGCGTTTTTTGCGGGGAATCCGCCTTTTTTCAAAAGCGGAACTGCGGCAATTCCTCCGCCCGACCCGAAAAGTCCGTTGCATATTCCCGTTACAGCGCCTAAAAAATAATAATATATTTTTTTGAATTTTTCCATAAAAATTCTCCGAAGCAAAAATTTAAAAATATTATTTCCCGCGGGCGCGGATTTTATTATTTGACAAAATTTTTCCGACGTGGTATAATTTAGAAAGAATTTAAGGCAACACCGCGCAAAGATTATCGTGCAAACACACCGTAAAGTCGTAAGGCGGTCTTTGCGCGATGTTGACTTTAGAAAGGAAGTTTTTTATGAGTGCAAGATTCGGTCCTGCGGGAACAGCAGAAAGTTTTAAGACAATGGGATATAAAAAATCCGTTCAGCTTGGAGAATATCTTGAAAAATTCGGTCTTGACCATTTTGAATATCAGTGCGGGCAGGGAGTAAGAGTCAGCCTTGATTCGGCGGCGGAAATAGGCAAAGCCCTTGCGGAGAAAAATATAACAGTTTCGATACACGCGCCGTATTTCATTTCGCTTTCGGGAATCGAGGAGGAAAAGCGGAACGGTTCGGTAAATTATATTTTGCAGTCGGCGGCGGCGGTAAAGGCTATGGGCGGCGACAGGATAGTGGTTCACAGCGGTTCCTGCTCGAAAATTTCCCGCGAAGAAGCCTTGGAACTTGCAAAGGGAACGTTAAAAAAAGCCCGCGAAGCGCTTGTTTCCGAGGGCTTGGAAAGCGTTCACTGCTGCCCCGAAACCATGGGAAAGATAAATCAGCTGGGAGATCTCCGTGAAGTTATGGAGCTTTGCAAAGTTGACGAAAGTTTCATTCCCTGCATTGATTTCGGACACCTGAACGCCCGCACTTTCGGAGAAATAAAGGGCAGGGACGAGTATAAAAAAATTCTTGACACCATTGAAAACGAACTCGGTTCGGACAGAGCGAAAATTTTCCACTCGCACTTCTCAAAAATTCAGTACACCGACAAGGGCGGAGAAAAGTGCCATCTTACTTTCGCGGATAATGTTTACGGACCTGATTTCGAGCCGCTTATGGAACTTGTCTACGAGAGGAACCTTTCGCCTATATTCATTTGCGAAAGCGCCGGCACCCAGACCGAGGACGCGCAGGCTATGAAAATTTATTATGATAAGTTGCAATTCTCCGAAAATCATGTTATAATATAATTGAAAGAACATAAAGGAGTTGTCGTACAATGTCTGTGCATGAAGATTTTATAATGTCCCCGAAAGTAGATTTTGCTTTTAAGGAAATAATGAACAATGAAAAAGTTCGTAAAGGTTTTATAAGCGCAGTCCTGAATATTCCCGTGACCGACATCAAGAAAACCGTTCTTAAAAATGCCAATCTTCCCAAGAACCATGAGGACGAAAAACAGGGAATTCTTGACGTTTATCTTACTATGAACGACGATACCGAAATTGACATAGAAATACAGCTTTCATATATGGCTACTTGGGCTGAACGGAGCGCGTTCTATGTTTCCAAAATGCTTGTGGAACAGCCTAACATTAACAAAGTTTATTCAAATTTCAAGAAGTGCATTGGCATAAACATATTAGACTTCAATTTTATCAAAGAAACAGAACGCTTCCACACGGTTTATCACATCAGAGAGGACAGCGAAAATTTTTGTTATACTGACATAATGGAATGGCATTTGATAGAGTTACCAAAACTTCCAAAAACCGAAGATGGCACGGACTTGTATGACTGGGTAAAATTTCTAAAAGCTGAAAATAAGGAGGAATTCGATATGGCAGCAAGTAATAACGAGTATATCAGAGAAGCAGTCAACGAGCTTGAAGTTATAAGTCAGGACGAGATAAAGCGCATGGAATATAATGCCCGTCAGAAAGCTATCTGGGATTATAATACACTTATGGAAGAGAATTTCTCTCGTGGTATTTTAAAAGGCAGAGCAGAGGGCAGAGCAGAGGGCAGAGCAGAAGGCAGAGCAGAGGGTATAGCCGATCTGCTTGCAAAAATGGCAGCAGATGGTGTTCCGGAAGAGTTTATCAGAAAGTATATACAAATATGAGGAATTTAATATGATAAACGAATATATCAGAGAAGCAGTCAACGAGCTTGAAGTTATAAGTCAGGACGAGATAAAGCGCATGGAATATAATGCCCGTCAGAAAGCTATCTGGGATTATAATACTCTTATGGAGGAGAATTTCAGCAGAGGCATTTTACAAGGTAGAGCTGACCTGCTTGCGAAAATGGCAGCAGATGGTGTTCCGGAAGAGATTATCAGGAAATATATGTAAAATACGAGAGATTCGACATGGCAGGCTACAGCCTGTTTGTAACCGGATTGTAACCACTTTGTAACCGTTTTGTAATTGCTTTTAGGTGGGATCTATTGTATAATGAATTTAATAAAAAATTCATTTGGGGTGATTCCTATGCTAAAACGCAGAATTTTCTTAGCCGCGGTAATTATGTCCGCACTGATGCTTTCCGCCTGTGCGGAGAATGATATTCCTGATATTTCCGAAACGGAAGTTACCGACCCGCCCGATGTGCTGCAAACAACCGTTTCCGATCCGAGAGAATGGAGCCCCGGTCAGTTCATATCCCCGCCTGTAGATGATAATACAACTACTACCAAAGTTCTTGATGACGAGGTCTTTGTGGCAAATTATTTCAACGAACACGGTTTCAGATACTCGGACTACACCGTTTATGTTGATATGGACAAATTTCCCGACACGGACGACCCATTTGAAAATATCAGCAAGGATTACGCCGACCACGCACACAACCTTGTACTTTATAACGCAGACGGACGTGATATAAGTTTTTTAAACAATATTTCGGCTTTTTATATCACTATTGTGGATTACAGCGGCAAATGCGATTTCAGCAATATTGACAAGTATATTTATTTTGACAATTATATGGGCGGCGATATTTCCACAATAATTGATGATACGCTGTATTTTGTAAATTACAAAGGCGGGTACGATCTGAGCGCAATTGCGGATATGCAGAATATTTTCCGCATTGAATTTGACGGCTACAGTTCCGAGGACGATCTGGAATTTATCAGGGAATGTAAGAACCTGACTTCATTATGGCTTGAAAATGAAAATATAGATTGTGAAAAAATTGCCGATATTTTAAAAGATTCAAATATAAACAACTTATTTATGCAGACGGATATTTACAGAAGTTCCGATATGGATATGCTTGCAAAAGCCTTTCCCGAAACGGATATAATATACCGTATGAACGATTCAGCTTGGAACTATGAAAATTATCCCACCGAGGGTCTGGTATTTTATCCGAATTTATACATAGACGGAAACGAAAGCCGCGGGGAGACAGACGAAGAATTTCATATGTTTGCTTCCAATTCGTGGCTGGATACAAGCGAGCTTGTAAATGTTTTCTCCAATTTTACGGACGAAACGCAAACGGTGAATTCGCTGGAAATTTACCGCGATAACGGCGGCGAACTTACGGAAATACCCTTTTCTGACGGGAATACATCTTTTAACGTAAATATTGAAATTACTCCGAAAACCGATTACGATCTTGTAATTCCAAAGGATATTTTCCCTTATGACAAATGCGAAACGGGCATTTACAAAATTGAATTTGAAACAAGTTACGGAACACTTTCAAGTAAATTTTTCATTGACAACACAAACGGTCTTGATTTCCTTACCGACGAACAGAAAGAAATTTTCGATAAAGCAAAAGAAATAACAAGCAGTTATTTTGGCTGTTCTTATTATTTGTCGGAGGAATATGCGGCTGAACATACCGTCGAGGAATTCCTTGCGCCCATACGGGAAGCCTACACTGACGACTATGCCTATTCCAAAGCCCTCGGTATGTACATAGACGAAAACGGCGAACTTGCAGCAACACTCGCTGACCGCGGAAGTGATATAACTTTGCAATATGTATGTTTTGCGCCGGTTTATTCCGATGATAACGAAGTAACTTTCAAATTCATATCCATTCACGGACATGAAGATTACCCGTATTTTTCTTGGTACGAGGAACGCAATTTCCATATGGTGAAAACCGAGAACGGCTGGCGTTTCGATAAATTTCCGACTTGGTATTAAAATAAGGGAACACCACGCGGTGTTCCCTTTAGTATTTTACGGAATATTTTATGCAGGATTAACGATCTGACGCCAGTCAAGGTCGCCGCGTTCAAGCGCGTGGATAAGCGCTTCCGCAGTGGCGATATTAGTTCCCACGGGAATGTTATGCACATCGCAAAGGCGGAGCAGGTCTCTCTCGTTGGGTTCGTGAGGCTTAGGCGTAAGCGGATCACGGAAAAAGAGGAGCAGATCGATCTCGTTGCAGGATATACGCGCACTTATCTGCTGATCCCCGCCTTGGGAACCGCTGAGATAACGCTGTATAGTCAGTCCCGTTGCCTGTTCGACCATTTTGCCGGTAGTTCCCGTTGCACATATATTGTGCCTTGAAAGAATACCGCAGTAAGCAATACAGAACTGGACCATAAGCTCTTTTTTGGAATCGTGCGCGATCAAAGCTATATTCATTATTACCATTCCCCTCATTAATTATTTGCACATCGTTATTTTTGAAATTACTGGAGAAGAACTTTAAAACTCAGAGGAACGTCCTCGCCCTTTATTCTCTTTGAAATTGCGTCAAACGCTCTGAATGCCAGCGAATTTGACGGCAAAGGCATACCCTTGCCCGTGGAGATCACAACGTCATTATCACTGGGAATAACGCCTATAAGCTGAACGCCTACCGTGTCGATTATTTCGTCCAGATCCATTATAAGGTCTGCTTTGAAAATATCGGGATCGACTTTATTTATTATAAGTCGCTGTTTCTTATTTCCGCGCTTGTAGAATTCGTCGGACATAAGCCGCGCATCACGGACGCATATAGGATCGGGAGTGGTGTTTATAAGGATAAGATCGGACTGTTCAACAACATCAAAAACGCTTTCGTTGGTACCTGCGGAAGTATCAATGATTATGTATTCATAATACTTCCTCATTTCGTTACAGATATTAGAAATAGTTTCCGCATCGACTTTTGCAAACGGGTCCTCGGGAGCGCAGACAACGCTCAGATTGCTTGCAAAGCTTTTTGCGTTCGTGGTAGCTTTGTAAATATCACATTCTCCCTTGAGAACGGAACCCAGATCGTATTTTATATCATCTCTGACGCCAAGCATGATGTCAAGGCATCTCAGACCGAAGTCCAGTTCCATAATAAGAGTTCTATGACCCTGTTTTGCAAGGGCAAAGCCCAGCTCCGCGCATATGGAAGATTTGCCGGTTCCCCCTTTACCGGAAGTAATTGCAATTATCTTTGACATAAGAAACTCCTTTCAAGGATAGACGGCGCATAAAAACACCGCGCCCTATAAAAATTTAGCTACTTTATATTATACCACAATTTAAGGATTTGTCAAAGCGTTTTTGAACATTCTGCACAATTTTGTTAACCTGTTGCTAAATGTTTTGTTATTTTTGTATATTTTGTACAACAATTTTTTGATACAAATTATTCACTAACGGCAGTTACGGCGGGGTCGGGGGTTTTGCCCGCAAGAATATCCTCCGGCGGAATTATCACGGGTTTTGCGGGAACGTAATCCTTGTTATAATATGCTTCAATAATTTGCTTTATGATAAATTTTGAATACTCTCCGTGTTCCACGAATCCCGAAAAGGCTATTTCGGGATCGTCCGCGGGGTAGAATCCTATAAATGCCGAACTGGTATCCTCGGGGGTAAGCTGGGGGGTTCCCGTCTTGATAGCCGCTTCCTTGGGCAGGGAAGTGAGGAGATACTCGGTGTAGTAATCCTTTTCCCGCGGGTAGCTGTACTGGGCGAATGCCGCCGCCTGTTTCATTCCCTGCGTAACAAGGCTGAAAGTTTCACCCGTATTGTCGGGAATTGTCTGAACTATATTCGCGGGGGTCTTGTAAACAAGTTTATCCCTGTTGTAGCTGTAAACGCTGTCCACTACATGAGGCTGATACCGCACGCCCCTGTTTGCTATGGTACACGCCTGAACCGCCATCTGAAGCGGAGTTACTCCCGTTTCCGACTGCCCTATGGCTTCTTGGACTACAAGTCCCGCGCTCCATTCAAGATTGCGTTCCGCAAGGCTTTCGGGAGTGGCTATATAGCCCTTGCTCCCGCCTGTTTCAAGGTAGGTGTCCGTTCCCAGACCGTACATATTTGCGTAACGGGCAATAAGTTCGGGACCCATAAGTCTGCCCATTTCGTAAAAGAAGATATTGCAGGATTTTTCAAGGGCGGTAACAACATTTATCCTGCCGTGCCAGCCGGTACAGCCGGGCTGATAATCGTCCCAGTAGGTGTATTTCCTGTTGCAGGTCACAGTTGAGGAAGAATTAATATACCCCTCGTTCAGCGCCGCGGTAGCCGTTACGGTCTTGAATGTTGACCCTGGTCGGTAAAGTCCGTAGGTCGCTCTGTTGGTAAGGGGAGAATTTTCACCGTTCACAACCGAAGCGTAATCGGTCAGATAGTCGTTCAGGTCATATGTGGGATAAGTCGCCGCCGCTAAAAGCGCGCCGTCCTTTACGTCAAGAACGACTACCGCTCCCGCGTCCGCGTTTTCGCCTTTTTTGTTGGGACTGGTCTGGTTATTCAGCCAGAGAATGTGATTTTCGAGAATTTCCTGAACGTCCCGCTGATAGTCGATATCCAGCGTTAAGCGGACGGTATTCCCGGGAACGGCTTCCTCCGTCACAAGGTCGGAAGTTACCGCGCCGTTTACAAGTTCAAGGGTACGGGTGCCTTTCGTGCCGCGGAGTTCGGACTCCATAGCCTTTTCGATGCCCGATTTCCCGATAACGTCATTAAGGGCGTAACCCTCGTCTCTTAGTGAATCGTATTCCTCCGCGCTGATAGCGCCCACCGTTCCTATAAGGTGCGGGGCAACGTCGCTTACGGCGTAGACCCGTATAGCTTCCTCCACAATGTCCATTCCCTCAAGGGAATAGGCGGCTTCTTTCAGTTTCACCACCGTGTCCATGGGAATGTCTTCCGCGAAGGTGTATCTGTTTGAAAGGGAGAAACTGCGCAGGAACATTTCATAGCGTATTCCCGCGATAATGCGTTTTTCCCGTTCGGAATACTCGTCATTTATCTCGTAAATTCCATACATAGCCGAAATGCAGTCCTCCGCGGACGCATATGGCTGAACGCCGATATTCTTGCGGAGTTTCACGATACTGCTGTCCTGCGCTTCAAGGTATTCGTAGGGCTGTTCCATGGTAATGGGAAGATTATCTATCCATTCAACGCCGTCGCGGTCGAGGATACGGGCAATTCCCCAGATAATGCGGTTAATTTCGCTGTCCTCCGACGGGAAAAACGCTTTCTCAATAACAACATTGAAGCCTGTTTTATTGCTGACTATATCGTTTCCGTTCCTGTCGGTTATCTCCCCGCGGGGGGAAGATATGACCTGCGACGCCATGCTTGTGGTCTTGGCTTTTTCCAGATATTCCGCGCCGTTTACGATTTGTATCTTCATAAGGTCGATACAGCAGAGCGACAGCGCCGCAAGTATCACTATAAAGAAAAACGCCGCTCTCAGGCGTTCAAGGAATTTCTGCATAAACTTCTCCTATTCTCTTACAATATCATCGGATTTTTCCTCAATGTAATCTTCATTTATCACGCCGAACCGCTTTACAAGGAATTTTATAACAAAGAACAGCGGCACGGAGGCAATTTCCGTATAGATCATTACCGGCAGGAATTTGTCAAGGAAAATTTTCCCGCCGCTGTCGTAACCCCATATCGCATAATAGAAAAAGTAGTGTATCACGCCCTGAACGACCACCGCCGCGCCGTTCAGCATAACTATATTTACAACGTGTTTCCGCATAAAGAAACGGAACAGCAGGGAAGTAATAAGACAGCACCACATAAGCATTATCCCGCTCAGCCCGATAAGCGTACCCTGCGCCGTGTCCAGAAGCAGTCCTGCCACCGTGCCGCAGACTGCCGCGTCAAAAGGTTCTTCAAATACCGCAATACACATTGCCGTTGGTATTACAAAAAGTATAACCCTGAAATTAAAGGCGGCAGTCGTCATATAAACGTACTCCGCCGCCAGCAGAAACATATATATTACCCAGCGTATAAAAGTATTCCGTTTTTCCTTTTTGCGTTTGACATCAATATTCATATTCTGCTCCCGATAATTGTTTACTTGCTTTCGGACTGTCCGTTAAAACTTGTTACCACGAACACGGTAGAAACGTTTTCCGGATCGATAGTCGGCAGAATCACGGCATACTGGGAAAGACCGCTGTCCTCCATTCCAACTTCGACTACCGTTCCCACAAGCTGACTTGCGGGGAAAGTTTCACTTCCCGAAGTAACAATAATGTCCCCCGACTGAATGTCCGCGCTTTCGCTTATATAACTCATTCGGCAGTAGCCCTGTTCCGCGTATTCGTAATCGCCCTCGATAATTCCCGTTGCCTTTGTCCGCAGAACTGTCACGCCTACCGCCGTCCGCGGGGAGTAAAGCGTTCTCACCCGACTGGTACTTCTTGCCACGTCATAGCAAACTCCCACCAAGCCCGTGGAAGTAATAACAGGGTCATACGGCGCGATTCCGTCCTGACTTCCCTTGTCGATAGTAAAGGAATGGTACGGGTCGTTGGTCGCTCTTGCGATAACGTTGCATGGCGCGGAGAAAACGTAATCCTCGTGTTCCTCCGTAAGCCCGAAAAGAACGCGGTACTGTTCGTTTTCCCGCGCAAGCTTGTCATAGTCGATAATATCGTTATAAACCTCGTTCAGGGTTTCTTTTAGCTGCTGATTTTCCTCGTAATATTTCTTAGCGTTGAAAAGCATATCCAGCGTGGAAGTGACCTTTCCCGAGATGGTATTTGACACTTTCTGGAACGGTTCAAGAACTACGCCGAAAACCGACTCGCTGTCCGAAGCGTAACCGCCTTTTGTGAGTGAATATATCATAACGCCTATGATAACAGCCATAAGCGCCACAAG
>CANRFB010000020.1 GCA_947629785.1 uncultured Clostridia bacterium
CCGTTCTATTAATTTTTCTATTTTCATATTCCTATTTTACCATATCTTTTCTAAAAAGTAAATGCTGTTGCCGTGTGAATATGTACTTGACAGATATAGGCTTTGTATGCTATACTTTAAGCAATATATGTCAGTTTTTGTGGCTTAATTATCGCATATTTGTGGATAGTGTACAAACCGGACTGGAAAAATTCGTAAAAGACACCTATTGCAAATAGGATATGGACACACTATAATAAGGACACTGAACGATATATAGTATCGTGAAATAATACAATAAATTTATGGGAGGAAAAAAAGTATGAAAAACTTAAATAAAGTTATAGTACTTCTGATGACAGTTATGGTGGTAGCCACAATGAGTGTAATGACAGTAAGTGCAGACAAATGGATAAAGACTGATACAGGAACAAAGTATCAGTATACGGACGGATCATATGCGAAGTCAAAGTGGATAACAGTAAAGGGTAAGAAGTACTATATAAAATCAAATGGTATCAGAGCGACCGGATTGATTAATATTACTTCTAGTGGTACTAAGAATCTTTATTGCTTTGACGATAATGGCGTAATGCTCACTGGTTGGGTACAGCGTGGTAAGAACGTATACTATTTTCAAAGTAGCGGTAAAGCAGTACAGAATAAGAAGGTAAAGATAGGCAACTATTCTTATAAGTTTGATGAAAAAGGCTGTTGGACTGGTAAAGTTTATAGTGTCAATGGTAAGAAAGATGTTACATCTACGGTTGATGTTAAGAAACTTACAGGATTGGATATAGATGTGACAACGGGAACAAGTGCAACAAAATCAAGTGAAACTAAGTCGAGTGAAACGAAAGCGACAGTAGTTAAGGATGAGGATATACCTGAGTATGTAACAATTAAAGGTACAAAATATTATATTCCGCAGTATAAAAACCAGGAAACTTTTACAGTTGGTGGTAGAACATATGATTTTTTAGGTGGACATCCTGTAAATATAAATGGTAATGAAAATACAAAATATGTAGTAAATGTTGCAGGTTGTACAAATGAGGATTTGGAGTGTTTAAAGTATTTTAAGTATGTGAAGTACTTGGATTTAATAGCAGAACCAACGAATGATATTAAGGATTTTAATAGTTCAATTACAAATTTGGATTTTTTACAGTATATGCCTAATTTAATAACTTTATCAGTTGACAATTTTTATAATTTAACAAATATAGATGGTATCTCAAATTGTAAAAAATTACAAGTTTTGCAAATAATGAGTGCACCTATAACTAATATAGATGCACTGGAAGATATTACAACGTTAAAAGAAGTATATTTTATTTTATGTATACATTTTTAGAAAATTTAGATGGACTTAAGAATAGTAATAACTTAAGTAAAGTTTCATGTTTGTATTCTGTTTTGACAGATATTACAGGTTTAAAAGATAAACAGAAGTTAAATTTTGTGGATTTAAATATGAATAGACGACTGAAAGATATAAGTATATTATCTACTTGTACTAATTTAGAGCAGTTGTATCTTTCAGGCTGTACAGGTATATTAGATTTTTCACCGTTAAAAGCAATTAATCTTAAAAGGTTGGCATGCGGTTGGGTGAATAAAGAAAGTAATATAGAAGATTTTGATACGTGGTTTACAGCGAAATTAGGAAAAGTAGGTACTACACTAAATTTAAAAACTAAAAAATCTGTAATTGCATATGGCGTAATTGATCATCCAGTACGTAAAGAAACGTTAGAAGAGAAGAGTTGGGATTATGAGTATAGAGCTAAAAATGTTTATGGTGATGATGTAAAGTGTGATTGTAATTATTGTAATTATTATTACATAGATAGTTATGTTTGGGAACATAATCCTGTAATGAAACTTTTATATGTGAAAATAAAATAGTATTTACATGATGTAACGTGTTTATAGAAAATGTCTTGCGTTATTTTATTAACGCAAGACATTTTTATATTACATATAATTATGTTGTAATTAATAAGTAAAGAATGATTATTATGTGTAAATAAGTTATTAACTTTATATGAACTTGTCCACATAAAAAATATGGTATAATAATAAGTATGAGATATACAAGTGATTTAACAGATAGTCAATGGGAACTGATAAAGGAATACTTTCCAGCCGGAAATAAAAGCAAATACGACAAGAGAGAGATGGTGAATGCAGTATTATATCTTGTGAAAACCGGTTGCCAGTGGAGAAATCTGCCAAAGGATTTTCCAAACTGGAAGGCAGTATCCATGTTTTACTACAGAGCCTCAAAAAATGGCGTCTGGGATAAAGTACAGCAAATGTTGGTGAAGAAGGTACGAACATCTAAAGGAAAAAACGAAACGCCAACCTATGCCCTGATCGACTCACAATCAGTAAAAACAGTGTCTGCAAGTCAGAACAGAGGATATGACGGAGGAAAAAAACAAAAGGAGTAAAACGTCATATTGTTACTGATACAATGGGAAATTTGCTTTGCGTACATATTCACGCTGCTAATATCCACGATACCAAGGGCGGAGTATATACTTTTGAAAAAGCTTTGTATCGCTATCCGACTATTATTGCCGGATTAGCTGATCAAGGGTACAGGGGTATTTTTAAAAATACATTTGAAATTTTTCATAATATCAGAATTGATATTTCTCCACGCATAAAAAATGATTTTGAGGTTCAGCCTACACGTTGGGTTGTGGAACGTACTTTCGGCTGGATGACATGGGACAGACGTCTTTCTAAAGATTATGAGATCAAGTCTTTTTATGCTGAAACTATGTGTATTATTTCAAATTTGCATACTCTTCTTCGCAGATTTTAGCCTATGTGGACAAGTTCTTAATGCAGAAACAAGTAATAGTCTAGTGTACTCAGCTAATTCTAATAACGAAAAAAATATATTATCATTGTTGACATATTTATCAGATTTAAATGGAGATTTTAAAAATCCTCCCATTATGATATCTGAAGGAGATACTGTAAATATTGATGGTAAACAAGTAGGTACTACTGTGGTGCCATTAACAAAGGAATTAGTAAATAAACAGAATAAAAAACGGCGGTGTCCTTTACGAACCCGCCGCTTTTGTTATTCTTCAATTTGTTTTCCAAGGAACTGCGCCGCCGCCTGAATAAGATTCTGCTGAACTTCGTTGGCAACAGCCTCGTTATTGGGTGCAAGGAATGCAACCGCGCCCGTAACATCTCCCGACGCCATTATCGGCGAGCAGGCAATTGCGGGACGGTCAATTCCCTCCACGGGGCAGACCTTTGCATCGCTGTGGGAAGTGTAAAGGTAATTCTTGCGGCTTTCGAGGTATTCCTCAAGTGCCTGAGAAACACGTCTTTCGCTGAATTCTTTCTTCTGCACCCCCGCTACGGCGACTACATGGTCGCGGTCAAAAACTACCGTGGGGCAGTTTGCAAGCTTGGTCATGACTTCCGCAACCTGAGCCGCGGAACCCGCCATTTCGTTTATGGCGCTGTATTTCTTGAAAATAACTTCACCGTCGTTGCTTGTGTAAATTTCAAGAGGATCGCCCTCACGGATCCTCATAGTACGTCTTATCTCCTTTGGGATAACTACACGTCCGAGATCATCGATCCTTCTGACAATTCCCGTTGCTTTCATTTTATATTCCTCCGTTTTATTCAATAAAATGTTTGTAAGAATAGTTTTTCACATAGATTTTGGATTATACATATCAATTTTGAAACTTAAAAAGCGGGGATTTTATCCTGAAAATCGCGGTTTTGCCTGTATTTCCGATAAAATTTTCATTCAGGAAATTTTTTCTTTTATGGGAAATTTCTACATATTATACGGATCTTCGCTGTTTTTGGAATTTTCTACCGCCGTCAGGAAATCGTCCTTGACCGCGGGAACTTCTTCCGCCGCGGTGCTGTCTTTCATACGGAAAGCAAATATCATAGCCGCTGCGCCTATGGCAAGAGGAACTACCGAAGCGGCTATAACATTCGGAATTACAGCAGAAATATTTTCCAGTAAAATCACAACTGCGGAAATCAGAATTCCGAGAAAAGTTTTTTTTGCGCAAACGAACCGCATGATGAACACCCCCGACGCGGCAGCCGCAAGCGAAAGCCCGAAAGTTGACGCAGTTTCCGAAGCTATTGCGGGAATGGTATAGTCAGTATACACGGCTTTCATGGCGGCAAAATCTTCCTTTGAAAGCACTCCCTGTTCAATAAGAATTGTATACTGTGTGTCAAAAATTCCGCTGTTTATCATACTGAATATCGTATATATTGACACAAATCCTATAGCCGTGGTAACGGCATATCCCGCCGCGAAACCCAGACCGCAGGAAATTCCGCCTTTGAAAGAGCGTGTCTTTTTCATGCAGGACTTTATGCAGATTCCCATAGAAAGCGCAAAGCAAAGGGCGATAATAATGCTTGAAACCACGCCGATTCCTGCCGAAGATGTGCTTTCAGGCGTCGGGAAACCGTCCGACTGCATTAGCATAGGCATGGACGCTATTGAAATAATTATTGACGAGACGATAATTGCAATTATATAGGTAAGAACTCCCGCCCAGAAACTGCTTCCCTTTAATTTCCCCGCTGCAAGCAGGATAATTCCTCCGATCACGGGTATCACGCCTGTTATTACTATTCCGATAAGGACTGCATATATAACATTCTGTCCTATCATATAAAAGCTCCTTTCTAAACTATTGTATTATAACAATACTACAATTTTAGCACAAAATTCCCCCGCTGTCAAGTATTTTTAGGCAAGGAAAATTAATACAATTCTGCTATTTTTTGTATTTGACAGGAAATATTCAAAAAATAGTTGCAGAATTCGCAAATATATGGTATAATTAATTGTTAAACTGTATTATGTATCAAAGAAGTGAAGAAAATTGAGAATTCTTGGAATTGACCCCGGCTACGCTATCGTAGGATTCGGCGTGCTGGAATATGACGGCTATAATTTCGTGCCGGTGCATTTCGGAGCAATAACCACACAGGCGGGAACGGATTTCTGCCTGCGGCTGAAAACCATCTACGACGACATGAACACCGTGCTAAATACCTTTAAGCCCGATTCCATGGCAATTGAAAAGCTTTTCTTCAACACAAACCAGAAAACAGGCATAGACGTCGCTCAGGCAAGAGGCGTTACTATCCTCGCCGCGGCAAATATGGGCATTCCCATATCCGAATACACACCGCTCCAAGTCAAGCAGTCAGTGGTAGGATATGGCAGAGCCGAAAAAAAACAGGTCATGGAAATGACAAGGAAAATTCTGGGCTTGGCGGAAGTTCCCAAACCTGACGATACTGCCGACGCACTGGCAATAGCTATCTGCCACGGACATACAGGCGGTACAAACGGTTTCCGCACAAAACAGGGACTGTAAAGGAGTATTTTTATGATATACAGCGTAAGAGGAAAAATTATCCATAAAGGCACGGATATGGCGGTCATTGAATGCGGCGGCGTGGGTTATGCCTGCCGGACCACTCTTTCCACACTTTCGGAAATGGGCAGAACAGGCGAAGAAGCCATGCTCTATACATATCTTCACGTCCGCGAGGACAATGTGGAACTGTTCGGATTCCACACGGAACAGGAACTGAACTGTTTCAAAATGCTTATAACCGTTTCGGGCGTAGGTCCGAAAGTGGGATTGGCAATTCTTTCCGATACCGACCCCGAACGCTTCGCCCTGACCGTTGCAACGGGAGATTACAAGGCTATCACCAAAACCAAAGGCGTAGGCGCAAAACTTGCACAGAGAGTCGTTCTTGAATTGAAAGACAAAATCGCCAAGGAACAGTCCGTGGGAAATGCGGATATACCAAGCGTTCCCACAGGCAGCGGAAATATTTCCGAGGCAATTTCCGCGCTGGTAGTCCTCGGCTACAGTCAGGCGGAAGCGGCTTACGCTGTGGCAAAGCTTGACCCTGCGCTTCCCGTGGAGGAACTTATACGACTTTCGCTGAAAAAGATGGCGGCAAATTTATAAAGGAGTGGTAAAAATGCTTTCCTACCCCGATTATACAATATGTCCCGTGAATGTGATCGCTTCCGTAAGGAAATATTACAGAGCCCATACGAATTATCCCACGATCCCGAAATTAGACAAGGCGCTGGACAAATTTTACAAAAATGTAGTGCTGATAGTTCTTGACGGCATGGGAAAAACAATGTTTGAAAGGGATCTTCCCGACAGTTCTTTTCTCAGGAAGAACTATGCTGACGACCTGACTTCGGTTTTCCCGTCGACTACCGCCGCGGCTATGACAAGTTACTACACGGGCGTTTCCCCGAAAGAACACGGTTGGCTGGGCTGGTCGCTGTTTTTCAAGGAATTCTGCCGCATGGTGGACGTTTTCCCCAATACCGACAGCTACACCGGAACTCCCGTTTCCAACCTGAATGCGGCACATTTTGTCATGCCGTATGAAACCATTTACAAGGATATTCTGAATTCCATAATCGGAGACGTTCAGCCCTTTACCATCGCACAGCCGGGAATGTATATTCCCGAAAACGGAAATTTCCACAAAGTGGCTGACAAGTTTGAACGGGTAGTCGAGCTTGTGAAAATGATCTGCGCCAGTCCGCAGAATACATTCACTTTTGTAGAATGGAACAGCCCTGACGATGTTGCCCACCGCAACGGCTGCTATTCCGAAGAAACATCAGACTGCCTTTTAAACCTGAACTACAGGATAAAAGAGCTTTGCGACGGGCTTACCGACACGCTTGTAATAGTTACCGCCGATCACGGGCTTATCGACATAACCGAGGAGATACGCATAGACCACATTCCCGAAATTGCCGAATGTCTTGTACTTCCGCCCTTTGTGGAGAACCGCGCGGCGGCGTGCTATGTGAAATACGACCGCAAGACCGATTTTGAACGGGCGGTGCGGAATTATCTGGGAAATGACTTCCTGCTGCTTTCACGGAACGAGATACTTTCAAAAAATATTCTGGGGAACGGCGAACCGCACCCCAAAACCATAGATTTCATAGGGGATTACATGATCTGCGCCATCGGAAACAAGAGCATACGCTTCCAGCCGCTGAACGCCAAGCCGAAACGCCTGCAAAAGGCTATGCACGGCGGTTTCACCGATGAGGAAATGCTTATCCCGCTGATAATAATTCCCACCAAACAGACAAAAGAATACAAACAGAAAAGGCTGATCTGAAAGGAAGATTAATTTGCTGGAATCAAGCGAAATGAATTTTGAGCCGCAGCCGGGCAGAATGGTTTCCCCTAACATCAACGAAAACGACACCGAGGACATAGAAGTCGGTCTCCGTCCGAAAACCCTTTCGGAATATATCGGGCAGGACAAAGTAAAGGAAAATATGTCCGTTTATATAGAAGCGGCGAAAAAGCGGGGCGAACCGTTAGATCATGTTCTGCTTTACGGCCCGCCGGGACTTGGCAAAACCACGCTTTCCGCAATAATTGCCCACGAAATGGGGGTAAATATCCGCATTACTTCGGGACCCGCCATTGAAAAGCCCGGGGATCTTGCGGCGCTTCTGACAAATCTTTCGGAAAACGACGTGCTTTTCATTGACGAGATACACCGCCTTTCAAGGGCAATTGAGGAAGTTCTCTACCCTGCCCTTGAAGATTACGCTCTTGACATTATAATAGGAAAAGGACCTGCCGCCCGTTCCCTGCGGATAGATCTTCCGAAATTCACTCTCATAGGCGCGACAACGCGGGCGGGACAGCTCACTTCCCCGCTGCGGGACCGTTTCGGAATGATACAGCGTCTGGAACTTTACACCTATGAGCAGCTTTGCGATATTGTACTGCGTTCTTCGGTAATATTAGGCGTTCCCTGCGACAAAGCGGGAGCTATGGAAATTGCCAAGCGCGCCCGGGGAACTCCCCGTATCGCAAACAGGCTCCTGAAACGCGTGCGGGATTTTGCAGACGTTCTGGGAAACGGCAGAATTACCGAGGAAATCGCAAAGATAGCCCTTGACAGAATGGAAATAGACAGCCTCGGACTTGACACTCTTGACAAGCGAATGTTAAATATGCTCATAAAGGGTTATAACGGCGGTCCTGTTGGTCTGGAAACCCTTGCTTCTGCTATCGGCGAAGAAGCAGTGACCTTGGAGGACGTTTGCGAACCGTTCCTTATGCAGCTTGGATTTATCGCAAGAACTCCCCGCGGACGATGCGCCACGGCTCTTGCATATAAGCACTTGGGTTATGAATATAAAGATGACGGCAGCGGACAGCAGTCATTCTTTGAATAAAACAACTATTTATAAACAAAGGAGATAATCACAATGGGCAGACTATTCGGAACAGACGGAGCAAGGGGTGTCGCCGTTACCGAACTTACCTGTGAAACGGCTATGCAGATAGGCAGAGCGGCGGCGATGGTTCTGACAAAAAAGGCTAACCACAAACCGAAAATTCTTATTGGAAAAGACACCAGAATTTCCTCGGACGTTCTGGAAGCGGCGCTTATCGCGGGAATTTGCTCGGTAGGCGCGGACGCCGTAACTCTGGGAGTTATTCCCACGCCCGCAGTGGCTTTTCTGGTGAAAAAGCGTGGTGCGGACGCGGGAGTTATGATATCCGCTTCTCACAACAGCATGGAATTCAACGGCATAAAACTGTTTTCGGGAACGGGCTACAAGCTTTCGGACGATATTGAGGAAGAAATAGAAGCGCTTGTCCTCGACACTCCCGAAAAAATAACCGAGGCTATGACAGGTTTTGACAATATCGGAAAAGTTACCCACGACAAGAAAGCGGAATGGGATTATATCCGTCATATCATGAAAACCATTGACCATGACCTTTCGGGAATACGCGTTGCCATTGACTGCGCAAACGGTTCTGCAAGCGTTACCGCGGAACGGCTTTTCGGCGGTCTGGGGGCAACTGTTTTCCTTACAAACTGCACTCCCAACGGCACGAATATCAATGACGGCTGCGGTTCTACCCACATTGACAACGTTGCAAAATGCGTTCTGAAAAACAAGTGCCACGTGGGTGTTGCCTTTGACGGAGACGCCGACCGCTGTCTTGCCGTTGACGAAACGGGAACGGTCATCGACGGCGACAAGCTGATAGCAATTTTCGCAAGGGATATGCGGGACAAAGGCACTCTGAAAAAGAACACCGCCGTTGTTACCGTTCTGACAAATCTCGGGTTTACCCATTTTGCACATAACAACGACATAAATATGGTGACTACAAAAGTCGGCGACAGATATATAATGGAACAGATGCTTGCGGGAGGTTACAACCTCGGCGGCGAACAGTCGGGGCATATTATTTTCCACGATTTTGCCACAACGGGCGACGGACAGCTTACGGCGGTGCAGTTTCTTAGTATTCTGAAACGTCAGGAGCGGAAAGCCTCGGAGCTTGGTTCAATGATGGAAAGATACCCGCAGGTAATGATCAATGTAAAGATAGAGCCTAAATGGAAAGAAGCTTGGAAGAACGACGAGGAGATAGAAAAGCTTATTTCCGAAAACCAGAAAAAGCTTGGTTCAAGCGGACGTATACTTGTCCGCGAAAGCGGTACCGAACCGCTTATAAGGGTAATGATAGAGGGCAGAAAGTTCAGGCTTATCAACGAAATGGCTATGGAAATTGCCGATTTCATAAAAGTACGCTGTACGGACGAAAAGCCCGCGGAATCACAGAACGAGGAATAAGAACGGCATATGAGAACAGCGGACAAATGGACGGATTATCGGCTCTTAGACTGCACCTGTTCGGAAAAGTTAGAGCTTTGGGGGGATATTCCCCTTATCCGCCCCGACCCACAGATAATCTGGAAAACGGAGCGGCGTTCGGACTGCTGGGAAAAGGCTTACGGTCAATATCACCGTTCGGAAAAGGGCGGCGGACAGTGGAGTTTCAAACGGAAAATTCCCGACAGCTGGACAATTTCATACGGGGAACTGACTTTCAACATCAGACCCACAGGCTTCAAGCACACGGGACTTTTCCCCGAACAGGCAGTAAACTGGGACTATATGGATAACGCTATAAGAATGGCAGGACGGGAAATAAGCGTGCTGAACCTTTTTGCCTACACGGGCGGGGCAACTCTCGCCTGTGCAAACGCAGGGGCGTCCGTTTGCCATGTGGACGCTTCAAAGGGCATGGTTCAATGGGCTCGTGACAACGCCGCCGCTTCGGGGCTTTCGGATAAACCCATACGCTGGATAGTGGACGACTGCGAAAAATTCGTTGCGCGGGAAATTCGCCGCGGACGGCGTTATGACGCCATTGTAATGGACCCGCCGTCTTACGGACGGGGACCCAATCAGGAAGTCTGGAAGCTTGAGGACTGCATTTACGACCTTGTGAAACTCTGCATGGGCGTTCTCAGCGACAAGCCTCTGTTTTTCCTGTTAAACAGCTACACCACGGGGCTTTCCCCGTCGGTAATGGCGTATATCCTTAACGTGACCGTCGGGGCGAAATTCGGCGGGAACGTCACCGCCGACGAGATAGGACTTCCCGTTGAATCGGGTAATGCAGAAACGAAGAAATTCGTTCTGCCATGCGGTTCTACGGCGATATGGAGGGCTTGCTGATGTTCTGGCTGTCGCTCCTTGGGGGAATTTACCTTATAATATCGGGACTTTCGGGAAAGGGCAGGGCGTACCGTTCAAAAATGGGCACTCCCCTTTCGGGAAAAGAAGCTAAAACAGTCAAGATAATTTATATATCGGTGGGGATTATCCTGCTGATAATTGCCGTTTTCAGCGGCATAGAACTTTTTTCGGGAGAATAACAATGGCTGAAAAAATTATTTCCGCGCAGAATGTGGATTTTCATTACGAAAACGACCCGGAGGACAAGACTCCGCCGAAACAGGTACTGAAAAACGTTTCACTTGACATAGAACGCGGGCAGTTCACGGCAATTCTCGGGCATAACGGTTCGGGAAAATCCACAATTGCCAAGCATATGAACGGAATACTCCTGCCCTGCGGCGGGAAAGTCTATGTAGACGGCATAGACACCTGCGACGAAGACAGGATATTTGACGTCCGTCAGCGGGTGGGAATGGTTTTCCAGAACCCCGACAATCAGCTTGTGGCGACTATTGTGGAGGAGGACGTGGCTTTCGCCCTTGAAAATCTGGGCGTTCCCACGGACGAAATGCGTCAGCGGGTGGACGATGCCTTAAAATCTGTCGGAATGTACGAGTATCGGGAACATTCCCCCCATCAGCTTTCGGGCGGACAGAAACAGCGGATCGCAATTGCGGGAATAATTGCCATGCGCCCCGACTGCATAGTTCTGGACGAACCTACGGCAATGCTTGACCCGAAAGGCAGGCAGGAAGTTCTCAGGACTATACGGAAGCTGAACCACGATTTCGGCATAACAGCGGTGCTGATAACCCATTACATGGAGGAAGCGGCGCAGGCGGACAGAATAGTCGTTATGGACAACGGCGAAATACTTATGGATGACATTCCGAAAAATGTATTTTCAAATGTTGAGCTTATGAAACGGATAGGACTGGACGTTCCGCAGGTGACGGAACTTATGTACCTGCTGGGACAGAGCGGTCTGCCGTCCGATACGCATATAATTTCCGAGGGCGAATGTGCAGACGCACTTGCTCTGCTGCTGAAAGGCTGATTTTACGGAACGTTATTCCGTTTTGCGGAAAACGTATCTGCGGGAGGAATTCAAATGCCAATGATAAAAACCGAAGGGCTTACCTACACTTACAGCATAGGCACACCTTTTGAGAAAACGGCTGTAAACAACATTGACCTTGAAATCGAGGAGGGAACATTTTCCGGAATTATCGGGCACACCGGTTCGGGAAAGTCCACTCTTATACAGCACCTGAACGGACTTATCAGGCCCACTTCGGGAAAGGTTTTCATAGACGGCGAGGACATCTGGAGCAAGGACGTGAAGATACGGGATATACGTTTCAAAGTGGGACTTGTTTTCCAGTACCCCGAATATCAGATATTCGAGGAAACGGTGTACAAGGATATTGCTTTCGGACCGAAAAACATGGGACTTCCCGATGATGAAATCGACCGCCGCGTTAAAGAAACAGCGGAACTTGTAGGTTTAAAGCCCGAAACGCTTGACAAGTCGCCTTTTGAACTTTCAGGTGGACAGAAACGGCGGGTTGCCATTGCGGGAGTCATGGCTATGGAACCCAAAGTCCTCATTCTGGACGAACCCACCGCAGGACTTGATCCAAAAGGTCGGGATAAGATACTTGGTCAGATAAAAGAGTACCACCGTCAGAAAAACACCACCGTTCTGCTTGTTTCTCACAGTATGGAAGATGTGGCAAAATTTGCCGACAAGATACTTGTTATGAACAAGGCGCAGGTGTTCTGCTACGAGGACACGCCGGAAGTTTTCAAGCGCGCCGACGAACTCACGGGCATAGGGCTTTCCGTTCCGCAGATAACAAGGGTGTTCCTTGACCTGAAAAAGCGCGGGATAGACATCCGCACCGATGTTTACACCACCGAATTTGCAAAGAAAACCATTCTGGAATATCTTGAAAACAAGGGAAAGCGGGGCGGAGCAGATGCTTAAAGACATTACTATCGGGCAGTTTTTCCCCGGGAAATCGCCCGTTCACAAGCTTGACCCGCGGTTCAAGATAATAATTACGGGAATTTTCATAGGAATGTTATTCTCCGCTGACGGCTTTATCGCCCTCGGGGTGGGAATCGTATTCCTTATTATGGCTTTCCTTATTTCGGAAATACCTTTCAAGCTTATGCTGAAAAGCCTGAAACCCATCGTGCCGATAATCATATTCACGTCGGTGCTGAATATATTCTTTCTGGACGGAGCGCCGCTTTTAAAGCTTGGATTTATAAAAATAACGGCGGAAGGACTCCGCACAAGCGCATTTATGGTGATACGGATAATCGCGCTTATTATGGGAAGTTCCCTGCTTACCTACACAACTTCCCCCATAACTCTGACGGACGCCATCGAGCGGCTGCTTTCTCCGCTTAAAAAGATAAAACTTCCCGTTCACGAACTTGCCATGATGATGACAATAGCTTTGCGGTTCATACCGACGCTTATAGAGGAAACAGACAAGATAATTTCCGCCCAGAAAGCAAGGGGCGCGGACATGGAAAGCGGAAGCATCATGCAGAGAGTCAAGGCGCTTACGCCTATTCTTATTCCGCTGTTTGTGTCGGCGTTCAGGCGCGCGGAAGAATTAGCTGTGGCTATGGAATGCCGCTGCTATCAGGGCGGCGACGGCAGAACGCGTCTCCGTCAGCTCAAATCGGACGGCAGGGATTACTTTGCGTTGGGACTTTCCATAGTTTTCCTGAATATCGTTATCGGGCTGAATATCATTTTCGGGTGAAAGCTATGCGGAATCTTAAAGTTATGGCTGCATACCGGGGAACGGCGTATCACGGTTTCCAGAGGCAGGAAAACGCCGTGGGAGTTCAGAACATCATAGAAGAAAAACTCGGATATATCACCGATTCCCCTGTAAAGATAAACGGCTGTTCACGGACGGACACAGGCGTTCACGCCAACGAATACTGCTTTTCCTTTGAAACAACGCATAAAATTCCCTGCGGGAACATAGTCCGCGGAATGAATTCGCTGCTGCCCGATGATATTTCCATACTAAGCTGCGAAGAAGCGGCTCCCGACTTTCATGCGCGGTATTCCTGCACTGCAAAGGAATATCTTTACCTTATACTGAACCGCCCCTGCAAAGACCCGTTCCTTGCGGACTTGGCGCTGCATTACCCATACGCGCTGGACGTTCCGCTTCTGGAAAAAATATCGCAGGACTTCGTGGGAACCCATGATTTTACATCGTTCTGCGGCACGGCTAATCAGAAAGAAGACAGTATCCGCACGATAGAGTATTTCAGAATTCAGAAATGTGAAAACTTTGTGAAATTCCTTGTAAAAGGCGACGGATTTTTGTATAATATGGTTAGGATCATGGTGGGAACACTTATATTTATAAACGAGGGAAAGCTTGCGCCCGATTCCATACCGCAGATACTTGCGGCGCAGAACAGAGACCTTGCAGGGAAAACCATTCAGGCGCACGGGCTTTATTTAAACAGGGTATTCTATTAGGAGGAAAGCAGAATGGCAGTAACAGATGTTTCGATGCTGCGTCAGCGAAGAAAAAAGAAAAAAGCCGTGAAGTTCGTGAAAAAGCTGCTGATAATTCTTGCTGTGGCAGCTGTGATAGGCATTATCATTCTGACCAAAAACCTGTGGTACCCAAAGCTTGACGGAATTTTAAACAAAATTCCCGCTCCCGAAAATACCGCCGAACTTGCGGAGGGGTACTTTCCCCTTTCAATAGAGGGCGGGGCAAGCTATCAGCTTCTCGCCCTTGATAACGGGCTTGCCCTTGCGGACGATTCGCACTTTTTTGTACACAATGCGGACGGAAAGCTTCTTTCAACGTCGCAGCACACCTTTGCAAATCCCGTAATGACGGCGGGAGACAAAAAAGTCCTGCTTTACGATTTAGGCGGAAAAAGCTTTTCGCTTTACAGCAAATATAAGAATATCTACACAAAGACCACCGACGACCCTATACTTATCGCACGTCTCGGAAGCGGCGATTCTGCGGCGATAGTCACAAAAAGCGAGAATTATCCCTCCGTTCTTATGGTATATGACGGCAACGGCAGGAATATTTTTAATTACCGCTCCGTTTCAAGAATAATTGACGTTACGTTCAATTCGGACAGCAGCGGCTGTTACATCACTACAATAAACGCTTCGGGCGGGTATATCGTTTCGGGAATATTATACTACCGTTTCGACAAAATAGACCGTGACGAAGCGGGCGACCCCGTTCCCGTATGGCAGACCGAAAATGTGCGGACTCTTGCGCTTTCGGTGCAGACTTTCGGAAACAGCGACAGCGGCGGGATTATCATGCTTGGCGATACCATGTGTGCATATTACGACACCAACGGTCAGTTCATGGGTTCGTATGAATACAAGCGCAGACTGGTGGATTATTCCATAGACGGAAGTATCGCGGCTATGATATTTGTAAACGAGGAGCGGAGGACTTCCGAACTGGTAACGCTGAATGCTGCGGACGGAACGGTTTACGAAACGCCCCTTGATTACGAAGTCCTGAACGTTCAGGTCAGCGGCGACATGATATATATGCTCAGCGCGAACAAGGTGGAATCCCGCACGCCTGTAGGAGAAGCAGTCTCCTCGGTCGCTCTGGACACCGACTATGACGATTTCTGCCGAATGGGCGGGTACATTTACCTGCTTGGCTATGACACCATAAACAGGATAAATTTCAACTAAACGGAGGAATTACGGATTGTACTGCATACTTGATATAGGAACGGCGGTAATAATAATTCTTTCCGTTCTGAACGGGCGGAAAAAGGGCGCAATAAGAATGTTGATATCTGCTTTCGGGGTAATAGCCGCGTTTGCTCTTGCGTTTATCATAAGCAGCACATACGATCAGACAGTTTACGACAAATTCGTAAAGCCCCGCGTTATTGAATCCATTGAAAATAACATACAAGAAGCTTCGGAGGAAACTATCAACGAAAATACTCTTGCGGATATTTTCAAAGCCGCGGGTACAATGCTTACTCCCGATAATGCAAAAGAATTACAGCAGATACTTAAAGACGAGCCCGACCTCTTGACTAATGATGAATTTCGTGATAAACTTAATAGTGAGCTTATTGAGTATAAGGACGCGGTAATGACTTCCCTTGCGGATATACTTCCCGAAAGTATGCTGGGAGAAGCGGAGAAAATATATGATAAGATAATTTCAGGCAGCGAGAATATTCCGGAAATATTTGCCCGAGCCGAAATTACTCCCGCTGCGGAAGCCATTGAGCAAAGAACTATTCGCCCCATAGCGGTGGAAGTTGTGAGAACGGTACTGTTTTTCATCGTATACATTCTGGCGATGATAGTTTTCACAGTAATTTCATGGGCGGCAAAAGCAGTTCACGAATTACCCATTATACACGGCGCGGACAAAGCCGTGGGAGGTATTCTGGGTATAATACGCGCGGCGGCTTACCTTACGGTAATTTGTCTTGTCGTAAGGCTTATTATACAGTTCAGCGAGGACGGAAGCGAATATATCAATTCGGGAGAAATATCCAAAACAGTGTTATTTAAATGGATCTACTCCGGAATATTTTTCATAATATCACTTATACAGAAATAGAAGATTTGGAGGACAACGGCAATATGCTTTGTACAAGATGCAAGAAAAGAACAGCGGTAGTTTTTATCACGGCTATGCAGGGAAACGAAAAGCGCAACGAGGGGCTTTGCCTTGTATGCGCAAGAGAACTCGGGATCCCGCAGGTAAAGGAATATATGGATCAGATGGGCATTTCCGACGATGACGTTGAGGAATTTGCAGACCAGATGACCGACATCAGCGATGCAATGGACGGAGATTCCTTTCAGCGCGGCGGAACGGGCGCGCTGCCGGGATTTATACAGAACCTTTTCGGCGGCTCTCTTAAAGATCTTGGCGAAAAGTTAAAGAGCAGTTCTGACGAGCCTGATATGTTCGGCAAGCGGGAAAATACTGCCCAGCAGGAGAAAGTTTCCCGCAAAAAACACGGCAAAACTAAATTTTTAGGCAGCTACTGCACCAATCTTACCCAAAGAGCGGAAGAAGGCAAGCTTGACAACATTATCGGCAGAGATAAGGAAATTGCCCGAACTATCCAGATACTTTCCCGCCGACAGAAGAACAATCCCTGCCTTATCGGCGAACCGGGCGTAGGAAAGACCGCTATTGCGGAGGGAATTGCCCAGAAGATCGCTGAGGGAGACGTTCCTTTCAATCTGAGGAACAAAAGCCTGTATCTTCTCGACCTGACGGCACTTGTTGCGGGAACGCAGTTCAGAGGGCAGTTTGAAAGCCGTATGAAAGGACTTATTGACGAGGTAAAATCCGAGGAAAACGTTATACTTTTCATAGATGAAATTCACAATCTTGTGGGAACAGGCGACAGCGAGGGTTCAATGAACGCCGCAAATATTCTGAAACCCGCACTTTCAAGGGGCGAAGTTCAGGTCATAGGCGCAACGACATTCAAGGAATACAGAAAATACATCGAAAAGGACAGCGCGCTGGAAAGGCGTTTCCAGCCCGTTACGGTGACAGAACCCAGCATTTCCGAAACGGAATCGGTACTTCTCGGAATAAGGAAATATTACGAGGAACACCACCGCGTAAAGATAACCGATGAGCTTTTAAAGCGGTGCGCCGTTCTTTCGGAAAGATATATCAACGACAGATTTCTCCCCGACAAGGCAATCGACCTCCTTGACGAAGCCTGCGCCTGCGCCTGCATAAGAAGCAAGGAAATCGGCGAATATGACGAGGTTTGCGAAAAGCTTGTTGATACGGAAGCAAGCATAACTGCCATGATGGAAGAAGAACCTGTCCCCGATTACGCAAAAATAAGCGAAGCCAAGTCGGAAGTTATCAAACTAAGTGAAGAAAAAGAAGAACTTGAAAAGAAAATAAACGAAATTTACGTCACCGAAGCGGATATTTCCAAGGTAATAGAACTCTGGACGGGTATTCCCGCCACAAAGATCATGGAAAGCGAATACACCAAGATAAACGGTCTTGAAGCCGCGCTGAAAAAACGTATAATCGGTCAGGACGAAGCAGTGGAAGTCGTTACAAAGGCGATAAAGCGTTCAAGAGTACAGCTTTCAAAGCGCCGCCGCCCCGCGTCATTCATCTTTGTAGGACCGACAGGCGTAGGAAAGACCGAACTTGTAAAAGTCCTCGCCTCCGAGATGTTCAACGATACCGACCCGCTTGTACGGCTTGACATGACCGAATACATGGAAAAGCACAGCGTTTCAAGGCTTATCGGTTCGCCTCCGGGATATGTAGGATATGACGAAGCGGGACAGCTTACCGAAAAAGTCCGCAGAAAGCCTTACTGCGTAGTCCTGTTTGACGAAATTGAAAAAGCGCATCCGGACGTTATGAATATCCTGCTCCAGATACTTGACGAGGGCAAGATAAACGACGCGCAGGGACGTTCGGTAAATTTCGAGAATACCATAATCGCCATGACTTCAAATGCGGGTTCTACCGACAAAGGCACAGGCGTGGGATTCAACAAGACGGAAAAGGATATTTCCAAAGAAAAAGCCATGAAAGCCCTTTCCGACTTTTTAAGACCGGAATTCCTCAGCCGCGTTGACGAAGTAGTGGTTTTCAATCCGCTTACTATTGAAAATTACGAGCAGATCTCCGCGCTTATGCTGGACGAAATGAAAGAACCTCTTGCAGAAAAGGGAATCGCTCTCAAATACAGCAAAAAGGCTCTTACCGCTATCGCAGAAAAGTCCTTTGGCAAGAAGTTCGGAGCCCGTGACATTCGCAAAGTCATACGCACCGAGATCGAAGATAAGATCGCCGAACTTATAATAAGCAGAGCAGAAGAACAACCCATAGGCGTTATAAAAATCAGCGAGAAAAAGGGCGAAATTGAAGTAGAACCGGTATAATTCCATATTATTCCTGTCAGGAAAATTTCTTCAAAAAAATTTGAAAAAACTCTTGACAACAAAGTCAATTTATGATATAATTAATTTTGTCGTTGAGAGTTACGTGCGGGTGTAGTTCAATGGTAGAACTCCAGCCTTCCAAGCTGGTCGCGTGGGTTCGATTCCCATCACCCGCTCCATTTTGCGCCTTTAACTCAGTTGGATAGAGTAACTGCCTTCTAAGCAGTAAGCCACTGGTTCGAGTCCAGTAAGGCGCGCCATATGGTGGGTGTAGCTTAGCTGGTTAAAGCGTCGGATTGTGGTCCCGAAGATCGTGGGTTCGAATCCCATCTCCCACCCCATTTATAAAAATCACGCTGCTTCGGGCAGCTTTTTTAATGCAGAATTCCCCCAAGGAAATCGCTTTCCTTGGGGGAATTCTTGCATACCTTTGTAATACAAACGAAAGGACTGCCGAAGCAGTCCTTTCAAATTATTTTACAATTTTTTCAATATTCTTTATGCGGTATCTTTTTCTTCCGCCCGAAACCACATGGAGCTTGTTATTATTCAGAAGTATATCCGGAAGTCCTGTGAAAAGGAGCAAGCCCGAATTGAAGTTTCCCGCAAACATACCGTCTGCAACACCGCCGCCGGACGAAACGTCCGAAATGTGATCCTTATATATTACAATGGCGAAAGGCGAAAAGCTGGAAACATTGAACTGTATGCACCATACATTGTCAATATCAATTACCGCCGCCGGAAGAACTTCCATTCTGCGGTCTGTCGTGTTGTACCATTCATCGTCAATGGTTTCCGTTCCTGCGTCCTCATTGATGTGTATAACAGTTATGTAATCGCGATACGCAATAAGTCTGTCAGGAATAGGCATTGTGATCGTAACATTATATCCCCTGTTAGGTTCCATCTCAATGCGGGTATTTTCCTGATAAATGCTGATATCAAAAGGATATACAATGAAGCTTCCTATGCCGTCCGCATAACCGTTAAGAATTTCCCTTACTGTCTTTGTAGAAATATCGCTTGCGGTAAAGTAAACATCAACCGACTTGTCAAAGGCACCGTGATTTGCCGCCGCGGAAATATATTCTCCATGGGAAATTCCGTAAGGCGCTGTTCCTTTTATAGTAAGTTCCCTGTCAATATCATCAAGATTACCGGTCATGGGAATAGCGTCAACTGGCATTGAATATTCGCCGTAAACCCTTTCTCCGCCTACTGTCTTATACGCCGCAACCATGTATCTGTAATTTTTTCCGTTTACAAGACCCTGATGCGTGTATGTAGTCTTGGAAGTAGCGGTTATCGGTTCATATTCCATGGTATAGTCATTGTAAAGATACACCACATAGCCTTCCGCGCCCTTTACAGCCGACCATTTAAGAATTACCTGACGGTTTCCGGGAGTTGCTGTAAGGTCAACGGCAGCATTCATTGAAACGCCAACCTGCACGCTTATCGACTTAGTAGGCTGACTGTAAGTCCTTACACCGTTAACAGTCTTATAAGCAACAACATAATAAGTCCATGTATCACCGTTTATAAGTCCGCTGTGTGCATAGCTGGTTCTGCTTACATCAAACTGGTACGGATATGGTACAGAACTGGAATCGGCATAAACAATATATCCTTCTGCACCCTTTGAAGCACTCCATCTGAGGTTAGCCGTTCCATCGGTAGTTGTTACGGTAAAATCTTTAGGCGTGTCGAGAACATCACCGACCGTCATGCTGATAGTCACAGATTCGGGACTGACGAGTCTCTCACCGTTTACTTCCTTATAAGCAACCAACTTATATTCGTAAACATCACCGTTCTGAAGTCGTGTATGGTTAAATGAAGTTCCCGCTATATCCGGCATAACAGACCATTCACTGCTTCCTGCTTTGCGGTAATAGAGAATATATCCCTGCGCGCCGGATACGGCATTCCATTTAAGGCTTATCTGACCGTCTTTTGAAGTTGCCGTAAGGTTCTGCGGAGTACCAAGTTTGACACCTACTACCTGAATAACAATATTTGAATACGGACCGGGATAAACTTCACCCGTTACATTTTTATAGGCATGGACTCTGTATTCATAAACATCATCATTCCTCAATCCGGTGTGAACATAAGTCTCTCCGCCAACATCCACAGACGTCCATCTATCAGTGCCTTTTAATCTGTAATCCAGAACGTAGCCTTGCGCACCTGTAACTTTTGACCATTTTACGGTTATCTGACCGTCTGTTGTAGAAGTCGTAATGTCCTGAGGAGCCGACAATGGAATACCCACTGTAGCGCTGACAGTTACTGACGGAGTTCCGGTATCACGAACACCGTTTACAGTTTTGTATGGAACAATGTAATAATAATACACATCGCCATTTTTAAGGTTCTTATGCTCAAAACTGTTTCTGCTTCTGTCTACAACAGTTTCTCCGGTTTCCCCTTCTTTCCAATAATGCACCTCATATCCCGTAACACCGGGAACAGCAGTCCATGTAACATCAACGGCACCGTCTTTAGCTGTAGCGGTAACATCTTCAATCGAAGAAATACTTTCACCTACCTCAGCATTTCTGGGACCGGTCGGAGGTGAACTTATCAATCTGTATCTGTTTGGATCGTTAGGATCGTCATTAATCTTGACCCTTATGTATGCTTCTACCGTATAGGAGTATATTTCGTTATTATGCAGGTCAAATCCATCAAAATCAGTATGTGTATACTTGTTTGTCGGCAAATCGATAGTTTCTGTCTGCTGTTCTTCTTCGGGAATATCGTTTCCTTCACTATCCCTTAGTTTGGTAATATGTAAGAAATATCCATCTGCATTTTTAACACTGCTCCAGCTTACTTCAACTCTGCCATCATAAGGCGTGGCTTTAAGACCCGTAGGGGGATCTATCTTAGCGTTTATCATTCCGCTTGAACTTCCGGGAAGACTGTAAAGCTGATCACTGGTAGTACTGCTTGTATTAACATATGCAATTACATAGTACCAATACATTTCGGTATTGACAAGTTCAGCATCATTATCTGTAAAACTGTATTTGCTTGCAGAAGTAGCATCTTGTGTATCAACCAGCTTAGTGCCTGATGCCTTTGAATCAATTATATACTCGGCAAAACTGCTGTAACCTTTTGCATCGGCGTCTTTCTGCGTTATCTCATCGCCTTCGGAACGATAAACATAGAATCCGTCAACATTTCCCTTGCCCTTTGTCCACTCAACAGTCAACGCGTTTTTGCCGTTGGATGCAACACTGACCGGATGCGGAGATGTTGGCATTGTTGTTAATCTTTTAGTGCTGCCGATACTGGTAATTGTTCCGGCATTGCCGGCTACATAATTACCGCTTGATTCGCCGAAAACATCACGATACGCCAGTATACGATATTCGTACACCATACCCTGTATTGCGGTTTTATCATGCCATTCAACTATTCCTTCATCTTCATTTACGCGGAATTCAGGGTTTGTTATAGGAGCAGAAAATACTGTAGAAAATCCTTTCGTTCCCGAATTTGCGGTATTGACTTCGCTCCGCTCAACAACATATCCTTCGGCAAATCTCGACGGATCATCAACCTGATGAGCTATGCTCCATTTTATTGTGACATCATTGTTTGCCGCGTCATAATCTATTTTCTGTATATCCGGAGGTGACATGGCTACATTTAACTTGCCCAACTCAAAAGTAATTGTTTCACCCTTTACAGGTTCTGCATCTCTGAGAGGTTCCCAGTCAACAACCAATCTCGGCGGCTGAATATCATCGTCCGGCTCCAGTTTATTATAAAGTGTAACATTTTTTACAGGCGTAACTTCTACTGTATAATTGACCTGCGGAGATAAGCCTTCAAAAACTCTGCTTGTTATTCTTCCGTTAGTAGTTATTGTTGTCTCAAGTCCATCTTCATCAATCAATACGATTTCATATTTGTCAACACCACAGGCACCGGATACTTTCCAGATAACTTTTGCGGAACCATTGCCTATGATCTGATTTACATATGATATTTCAGGTCTTTCACCGTTCCATTCTGTTTTATCGTAATAGTAGCTGCCGCGAGGAGCCATATCTGCTTCGTTTTTAACAACAGCATTTACCGTGATGCTCAGTCCGAGATCCGCCGCCGGAACGAGCATAAGCAGCATTGAAAACGCCAGAACAGCAGAAATAAGCCGTCCTGATATCGGCTTTCTGACATATATAATATCGTCCTTTTTAGGAGCTTTGCCACGTTCGCCCAGACCCTTTATTCCGAGGAGATTGCCCTCCTTGTCCGAAAGAGCCATGTCTGCGCGGCAAACTACCGCGTACCATGCTTTCACAAAAAATGCGGCAGCAGCACAGGGAACATACATAAAAAAGTTCTTCTGACCTTTAGTATGCAGCCTGCGAAGTATTTCCTTTTTAGAATTAAAATCCAGCATATATATCCTCCGAAAATGAAATTTTCCGTTCACGGTATATTTCAGGTCACACTTCACCCATTATTTATTATAATACCACATTTTTTCCCGATTGTAAAGAGGTTTTTATTCAACATTTTGCACAAATTTGTACCTGTTCCGGTTATCATTTGTATAAAATTTTTGTTGAAATGCAACAAGGGCGGATACTTCCGCCCCTGCCGTCACTGTTTCCGTGCAATTTCGTATTCATCATCGCTGCGGTAATACGGACATTCGTCGTTATTCCCCGTCAGGAACTTCTGCATTTCGTCCTCGTCAAGGCTCACCATGCAGGAATTGAACCCGTATTCCACGTCGAATTCATAGTTTGCACAGCTTTCACATTTACTCATAGCTTTATTTCCACCCCTTTATTGATTTCCATACTTCCGGGCGTTACCTTGCAATCATAGGCAAGGATCTTAACGCCGCTTTCCGCCGCCCGTTTCAGGGTTTCCCCGAACTGCGGGTGGGTATCGTAATTAGGCGTAAAATACCTGACATTTTCCATTTGAATAACAAACATTATATACGTTTCAAAACCCTCCGACAGGGCTTGGATAAGTCCGTTAAGATGTTTTATCCCCCGCTCCGTCGGCGCGTCGGGGAACATCACTATGCCGTCATTTTCAAGGGTAACGCCCTTGACTTCAAGCAAAATTTTTCTTTCCTTTTCCTCGATATAAAAATCAAACCTTGAATCCCCGTGTGTATACTCGGCTCGGATATTCCCTTCCGGAAACAGTTTTGGCAGGAACTCCCCCGCCGCTTTATTCGGCGCATAGCTGTCCATGTTTATAAGCCGTTCTCCCTTCTGAACAGCCACAAGATCGAACGCCGTCTTTCTGTCCTTTGAAAACGACCGCTCCAGCCAGACCGTGCAGCCCTCGGTAAGAAGTTCCCTGCACCGCCCTGTATTTTTCACATGGCACTTTTCAATTCTGCCGTCAATTTCCGCATATGCCACGAACCTGTTCGGGCGCGTGAGGAATTTTCCCTGTACAATATTCCCGTAATTCATGCTTTTTCGTGTTTTTTAAGCCGTCTGCGCTTTATGGCAAGGCGTATCAGTATTGTAAGAATTTCCCTGCGGCTTTTTGCCTTGATAGCTTCCGCCTGTCTTAAATCGTCCTTGTTGTTTATGCGTATTTTCAACGTAGGGGCTTTTGCCAGAGCGTCCGACATTGCTTCCGCATAGCAGACAGGGCACTTACAGCAGTTGAAACGTTCCAGCACCTGCGGAAGAAACTCGCTTACAAGCTCGCCTGCAATATCAATTTCCGTTCCGTCGTTTTTGGGCGGCGTTCTGGAAGTTATATTCTCCTCTTTGAACCCGCTGTCAAGGATAGGATTCTTTTTGACCGAAGTTTTCTTACCCGTCAGCAAACGCATTACCGCGTCGGTTTTGTTGGTTGATTTCCCTGACATTTGAATGATCCTTTCTGAAAACCTGCGTTATCCTGCGTTCACTATCTCCGGATAAAGAGATTCGGCAAGTTTCACATAGTCTCTTGCCGCGCGGCAGCCCGGCGAATAGGTAGTTATTACCTCCTGATGTGCAGGAGCCTCCGCCACAGCCACCGAAACGGATATTTTCTCTTTCAGAACGGTGGTATGGAGCTGCTCGGCTACTATTTCGACCATTTCCTCAACGTCACGGGCAAGAGCCTGTTTCTTTACATATTTTGTAAGAAGTATTCCTCTTATATTCAGCTTTTTGTTATAATATTTCTTGACCGCAAGGATAGTTTCCCGCAGCTGGGCTATTCCCTGCAAAGAAAGTATTTCCGGCGTCATGGGGATTATAAGGTCGTCCGCCGCGGTGTAAGCGTTTATAGTAAGAATTGACAGTGCCGGCGGTGTATCTATTATAATATAGTCATAGCTTGTTCTAACGGTTTTCAGTATATCTTTCAGGATAAATTCCCTGCGCGCGCTGGTAAGTTCCAGTTCGCTGCCCGACAGCAGGATATTTGAGGTTATGACATCGCATATGTGAGTGGTTTTTATAGCGTCGTGAATGTCACATTCGCCGGTCATAACGTCGTGGATAGTATTCCCCTCGTCCTCCGCTCCCAGCGAAAAGGAAAGATTTCCCTGCGGATCCATATCTATTGCAAGGACGCGTTTGCCCCTGCTCCTGAAAATACCTGTAAGAGCGGCGCAGGTAGTGGTTTTTCCGACGCCGCCTTTCTGATTCGTAACAACGATAACTGTTGCCATAAATTTATCTGCTTCCTTGAAAATTAATAGAGTATGCGCCGACTACCATCTTTTCTTGGCGGCGGCAGCCTTGCGGCGTTCCCTGTCGGCTAACTGACAATCGAAGATGAACCTTGCAAGTTTTTCCTCCTGCGACGGGTTTATATTCATAAATCTGCACCCATAGCCCACAATATCTCCGTTTTCGTCACGCTGAACGCGCAGCACTTCCGCAAGAAGCTGCATTTCTCCGTCCAGAAAATGGAGCATTACCTGATCCCCGACTTCAAATTCCGATGTGGAACTGAAAAGCACTCCGCCCAGATTGAGGTTTATGAAATGCAGTTCCACCGGATCGTCAAAGGAATACATTTCCTCCCCGCGGATATAGAACGGTGACATGGCGTTGAAGTCCACCATTACCTTGAAGCTCCGCCGCCGCTCCTGAAGCATTTCGCCCTCCGAAACGTGGAAGTTCATCTGATACTCGGTGCAAAGGTCGACCTTGGTCTGATACCTTACCCTGTCGCCGTTAATGTATTCAAAAATAGCTTCTATCCGTTCGTCCTTGGCGATAACGGGGTAATCGCTGCCTTTGAGCATAACAAGTTCAGAGCCTTTTATCTTGAAAAAATCCTTGGGGAAGTACACCGATTCCGTAGAGATCAGCAGTTTGCCCATAGAATTATATATAAGCACCTTACTTATTTTATCCTTGTTTATCATCAGACCCCTCCAACATTCATACTTAGATACTTAATTATATTATACAAAATTTTCTCACGTTTTGCAATAGAAATTTTTCATATTGTGAAATTTATTTCATATTTCGTAATTTTTTTGTGTAAATTATAGTAATTTTAAAGTTACTATGTACAATTCCACAAAAAAATGTTATAATTACAACAGTGAAAAAAGCAGAAACCGCATTTTCCAAGAAAGGAGGCAGTGCCATGCAGAAAATGATACGCGTCAACGAGAAGCGTCTTGCGGTGAAATACAACAACCGCATTTTTCTTGCGTCCATACCCGCCCTTAGCATACTTGTGTCGCTGACGGCGGTAACGGCGATATTCATGCTGTATCTTGACGCCGACCTGCCGCGGGAAATGTACGTTACCATAATTTACGCGTTATATGCCGCCTTTGCATACGGATTTCTTGTCTGCCTGATAGGTTCTGTCACCGAAGATATACTTATCCGCGCCCACCGCGAACATACATATATACAGATCTCAGGCTCGGTAATGGTAGTTTCTCAGCACAGCAGAAGCGCGTTTCTCGACTGGAAGTGGGTACATTACAAAAAAATGTGGGTCATAAAGCTCGCCGATGTAGAGAATGTAGAGTGCATACGTAATCAGCTTACCATCACCGCAAAAGCACGGTATTTCCACGAAAATGCCGACTGGCTGAAATACCGCACCACCGATGACGGCATCTCTTTTGACCGCTGGTGGTATGACGAAAACGGCGGGAAAGACGTAAACATAATAGAAGTGACGGATTTCTACACATACGGCGAACGCATAGCACGCCACATAACCCACTGCGCCGAAAAGACCCGCGACCGAGAACAGCGGCGGCAGGCATTCCGGAACGAAATGCTTGAAATTGCCCGCAATGTCAAACGCCCTAAAGGAATTGCGAACAAGTACATTCCGCCCGAAAAACGCTCTCGTACACACAAGTAATACTAATCCCTCGTTAATACTAATCCCTCATTAAAGTGTAGACAAAAAATCTGCACAAAAACACATATACGCAAGTTTTTGTTTGATTTTTTGTACACTTTATAATCGGGGATTAGTATAAAGTGTAGACAAAAAATCTGCGCAAAACCACATATACGAAAGGTTTTGCTTGATTTTTTGTACACTTTATGATCGGGGATTAGCATAAAAAAGACCGCTCCCGACGGAACGGTCTTTGTTTCTTTCTTGAATTCTTATGCTTTTACAGCGTTCAGCTTCTTTGCAAGCTGGGATTTCTTTCTTGCAGCTGCGTTCTTGTGAATAATGTTCTTAGCGGCAGCCTGATCGACTTTCTTCATAGCCAGTCTGATAGCAGCCTCGGAATTATCTGCTTTCTGTGCGCAGGCAGCATCGGCAGTTTTGAGGACTGTCTTGAGATTTGACTTGATCATCTTATTCTGTGCAGCCTTGGTCTTGATGACTTTAACTCTTTTCTTAGCGGACTTAATGTTTGGCATAGTTTTCTCTCCTTAAATAATTTCGTTTTTTACGGAAATAATAACATAAAATTCGGCATCAGCAGCACCAAAGCCTGACACGGACGGCTCGGCAGCCGATAAAATGTCATTTTATAATTCAAGCGGCTTCACAAAGATGTAATGACTCACCTCTGCGGCGGGAATTCAATGATTTAACAGTACGACTGCCCTGATCCTTTCATTCCGGCACAAGCCTAATAATAATATTAACATTTTTCCCGACACTTTTCAATAGGCATATTCCAAAAAGACATAGAATTTTTACGGTAAATTTTATACATCTTGCACAAACATCTCAATTCTGCCAAAGAAAGGAAATTTTTGTATGTCCATAAGAACAGATCTTGCAGTGGAAATGATAGACGAGGACGCGGAAAATCTGCCAAAAGGCATAAAACGCCGTCTCCGCAAGAGTTCCGCCTGCTCCATAACAGAAATTACCGTCACCGACGATTCGGCAGGGCTTCGCATAGGCAAGCCCAAAGGGCGGTATGTTACCATTGAAACCGACAGACTTTCCGCAAGCCCGCAGGATTTTGACGAACAGGTCTCCAATATTGCCGACGAGATCGTAAGTCTTAAAGGCGAAAACCGTCACACCGCGCTTATTGCCGGTCTGGGAAATTCCGACATAACTCCCGACGCCCTCGGTCCTATGGTAGTTTCGCAGATAATTGCGACCCGACATCTGCATGAAGAACTTCCCGAGGGGCACGAACTGCGCCGCCTGAACAAAGTTTCCGCCATCGCCCCCGGAGTTCTGGGACAAACGGGCATAGAAGCCGCTGAAATTATCCGTTCCCTTTGCGGCGAGGTAAAGCCCGATTTTGTCATAGCCATAGACGCGCTTGCCTGCTCGGATATTTCCCGCCTCGGTTCCACCATACAGCTGAATGACTCAGGCATTTCCCCCGGTTCGGGAGTACAGAACCGCAGAAAGGAACTTTCGGAAGCGACTCTGGGAATTCCCGTAATAGCAATAGGCGTTCCCACTGTTGTGGATATGCACACCATTGTGGAAAACATCACCGGCGCTCCTCCCGACAAGCACCTTCCCAACATGATGGTAACTCCCCGTGACGTGGACAAGCTTATCGAACGGACTTCGCGGCTGCTTGCCTATTCCATAAACAAAGCGCTCCAGCCGGAACTCACCATTGAGGATATTACCGCGCTGTCATAACAAAATCAGCCGCACTTTTCCGGTACGGCTGAACTTTTTACTTTCTTCTTGCGGGATTTCTCCGCTTTACGTCAAGGACTTTTTTCAGATCGCCCATGCGTTCGTCGGAACTCTGCTTGAATTTATTGAGCATATCCTCAAATGCCGCTTCGGGGGTCTGGGGGGCTTTTTCCTGAACGGGTTTACGGTTGTTTTCCTGCGGACGCCCGCCGTTTCCGCTGCGTTTGCCGCCGTCCTTCTTAGGCTGCTGATCCGCAAGCGCCTTTTTGATGGAAAGGGAAACTTTTCCCTCGCTGTTTACCGACAGGACCTTTACCTTTACCGACTGACCCTCGGAAAGATGATCCTTTATTTCGTTGACATAAGTGTTTGCCACTTCGCTGATATGTACCATTCCGGAAGCGCCGGGTTCGATCTCCACGAACGCTCCGAACTTGGTTATTCCTGTCACTTTACCCTCGTAGATTTTTCCTACTTCCAACTGCATAAAAATTTTTTGATCCTCTCATTTTAATTATATAAAACCGCCGTTTAAGCAGTTTCTTGCTTTAATTGCCCGTGGTGTCGTAGAAACGCCGTTCATTGGGGTACGCGTAGCCGAGGACTTCTATAGCATAGCGTTCCATGAATTCCCTTTCGTCCTCTTCGGAAAGGATACTCTGATACTCGTCGTTTTCGTCCTCAAGCTTTTCGGCTTTTTCGGTAAGTACGGCAAGTTCCTGCTTTTTCTCGGAAATTTCAGACTGAGTAATTACTATCGAACTAAGGCAATACATGATAAAAGCTGCTCCCGAAACGGTTACGAGCGCATTCAGAACTGCGTGTTTTTTCTTTTTAGGTCTGATAAAGGTAGTTTTAATTTTCTTACCCTTGCGGGCTTTCATGACCTCGGCTTCGTTCATGTATTCACCTCCCCGATAATCTTTTCCTGACGGTCTTCCCCATGTCAGTACATCTATTATACAACATTAGCGCCGTATTTTTCAAGGGTTTTTTAAATTTTTGGGTATTTTTATGATTTATCACAAAAAGCGGCGTTACTTTTTGACAAATTATTTTAAATATTTTTACAAAAGGTTCAATCAATGCGGAATATACTTTATGTAATATTCTGTAAAATGTCCCGAAAACCGCTCTGATAACGCCTATGACCACGCTGCCCACGGTGACAAGATACAATATGAATCCCAGAACCGACCCGAAAAACATAAAAAAACGCACTTTGCCGTCCGCAAACGCCGCGGCGAAGCAGAAAACCGAAAATCCGTATATCAGCCAGAAAAGTATATCTTCAAAAACGACCGCTCCGCGCTTTGCGGCAGGAGGAAATATCACCCGAAAAGCGCGGAAACAGTCATAAACTGTTCCCAGCACTGCGCCCAGCAGCACCGAGAACAGGAAAGTAACAGTATGTTCCGATACGGAAAAGAAAGTATCTAACTGCAAATTCTCACCTCGTCAGCGGAATATTTTCCCCAGCAGCGAAAGAGGCGTTTTGCGGTCGGGGTCGCCGTAAATTATAGCCTTTATCTCGCCCTCAACGGTCATTTCGCCGCTTTCCACTGAAAGACCGTTCACATGGAGGTCAGAACCTTTCACGGTCATTTCGCCCATGCTCGTATAAAGCAGCACGGTGTTCTCGTCGAAATGGTCAACATCTGTAACTCCCGACAGGGAAAGCTTTTTGCGTTCCTCAAGAATAATGTTGTGTACAGGCTGCTTCTTGTTTACTTCATTCATTATAAAACACTCCTTTTTGATAAATGATATGCGGACACGCCCCGCAATAGAACGGCATTTTTTTAAATCGTATTGCACAATTTTTTAAAAATTTGTGCAATATGCTTAAAAGTAAATTTTGCCTTGACTTATTGACGGAAATGAGATATAATAGTATTTGTGGGAATTTTGAATATTTTTGCCGTTAATCGGAAAGTTTCCAATCAATTTTTTACAAAGGAGCTGCAAAAATTATGTCTCTTACTAAAAACCCTAACGTTAACAAATGGGTCGATGAAATGATCGCCCTTACCAAGCCCGATAAGGTAGTCTGGATCGACGGCTCAAAGGAACAGCTTGACGCTCTTACCGATGAAGTCTGCTCACTCCCCGACGGCGATAAGGACAAAATGTACAGACTTAACCCCGAAAAACTCCCCGGCTGCCTCTACCACAGAACTCTCCCCAATGACGTTGCCCGCGTTGAGGACAGAACTTTCATATGCAGCCGCAGAAAAGAAGACGCCGGTCCTACAAACAACTGGTGCGACCCCAAGGAAATGTATGCTAAGCTCACCCCCCTTTATGACGGCGTTATGAAAGGCAGAACCATGTATGTTATCCCCTATTCCATGGGTCCTATAGGTTCTCCTCTTGCAAAAGTCGGCGTTGAGATCACCGACTCCATCTATGTTGTTCTTAACATGAACATTATGACAAGAATGGGCAAGGCTGCTTTTGAAAACCTCGGCGACACTTCAAACGATTTCGTAAGAGGTCTCCACTCCAAAGCAAATGTTGACCCCGAAAACAGATATATCGTTCACTTCCCCGAAGATAATACCATCTGGTCAATTAACTCCGCTTACGGCGGAAACGTTCTTCTGGGCAAGAAGTGCTTCGCTCTGCGCATCGCTTCCTATCAGGGCAAGAACGAGGGCTGGATGGCTGAGCATATGCTTATTCTCGGCGTTAAGAAGCCTGACGGCGAAGTAAAATATATCACGGCTGCATTCCCCTCCGCCTGCGGAAAAACCAACCTTGCAATGCTCATTCCGCCCGAGGGATACAAGGCAAAGGGCTATGAAGTATTCACAGTCGGCGACGACATCGCTTGGATGAAGCAGGGCGAGGACGGCAGACTCTATGCCATCAACCCCGAAAACGGCTTCTTCGGCGTTGCTCCCGGAACCAACGCAAAATCCAACTACAACGCTCTTGCTTCCACAAGCAGGAATACAATATTCACAAACGTTGCCCTCAACAATGCGGACAACACCGTCTGGTGGGAAGGTCTTGACAAGAATCCTCCCGAGGACGCTACCGAGTGGAAGGGCGCAAAGGTAAACGGCAAGGAATACACTTCTGTTATGGGTGCTGACGGAAAGCCCCAGAAGCTTGCTCACCCCAACTCCAGATTTACTGCTCCCGCTGAGAACTGCCCCTGCATTTCTCCCGAATTCAACAACCCCAAGGGCGTGCCTATCTCCGCAATGATCTTCGGCGGAAGAAGAGCTTCCACAACTCCTCTTGTATATCAGGCATTTGACTGGACTCACGGAACATACATCGGCTCCGCTGTTTCCTCCGAAACAACTGCCGCTGCAACAGGCGCTGTAGGCGTTCTCCGTCACGATCCTATGGCTATGAAGCCTTTCATCGGCTACAATGTAGGCGATTACTGGCAGCACTGGCTCGACATGGGCGAAAAGCTTGGCGACAAGGCTCCGAAGATCTTCAACGTTAACTGGTTCAAGCAGGACGAGAACGGTGACTTCATGTGGCCCGGATTCGGCGACAACATGAGAGTTCTTGACTGGATCATCAAGAGATGTGAAGGCACTATCGACGCCGAGGAAACTCCTATCGGATATATTCCCAAGAAAGGCGACATCGACACCACAGGCATTGAGGACGAAGTAACTCCCGATGTTATGGATAAGCTTCTTGATGTTGACAAGGATCTCTGGAAGAAGGAAATTGCCGAGATGAGAAGATACTATGACGAGGATATTGCCGCTAAGGGTGGAAAGATCCCCGCTGCTCTCAGAGAACAGCTTGACGCTCTTGAAGCAAGACTTAACAAGTAATCCTTATAAAAAACACTCCTGTCGGATCATGCTCCGGCAGGAGTTCTTTTTTGACGCAAAGAACCGGCAAACGATCCTTGTCATTTGCCGGTTAATATAATTTAAAACGCAAAATATCAGTTCTTTTCAAATACGGGCATATAGTCGATAGGCGCGTCGACCTTTACGGTCTGACCGCCGTTATATTTTTCGCCCGTGGACGTAAGCGTCCAGTTTCCTGCGGGGAGGTAAACTTCACGCTCAAACTGGTTAAGGTGCAGGATCGGAGCAACAAGATATTTGTCGCCGAACATATACTGATCTTTCAGTTCCCAGCACTTTTCATCATCGGGGAACTCGTAGAACATAGTTCTGATAAGCGGTGAACCGTTGGTATGCGCTTCCTCATAAAGTTTCTTTATATAATCGTGCATACCGATACGGATATCGTAATACTTCTTCATTATCTTGTAATTATCCTCACCGTAGCTCCAGAGTTCATTGGGCTGACCTGTATGGAGGTATCCGCCGCCCCAGTCGCGATCGTCAAGAGCGGGTATATTATACGGACCTCTGTCGCCGTGCATACGCAGAACTGCCGAATAAACCGCAAACTGATACCATCTTATAAGAAGCTGTCTGAAATCGGGATCATTCACATCATCGGTCATAAATCCGCCGATGTCCGTTGTCCACCAAGGAATTCCTGCAAGACCCATATTAAGTCCGCACTGGAGCTGATCTTCAAATGCTTCAAAAGTTGAGGGAACATCTCCCGACCATACGACGTTTCCGTATTTCTGTGAACCTGCCCACGCGCATCTCAGAAGATTTACAACGGGCTTGCCCTCTTTGACCATTTCGTCATAGAACACGCGGCTGTACATCTGCGGATAGATATTGCTGACTTCAAGGGCAGGTCCTGCGGAATATCTGTAATGATCGAAGTCATAAACGCCGTAGTCCGGTTCGGAGTTATCAAGCCAGAAAGCATCTATTCCCAGATCGTAGTAATTCCTCTTGCAAACGTCCCACACATACTTGCGTGTTTCAGGATTGAAAGGATCAATTTCAACACAGTCACCCTGATAATCATAAGTCTGAGCGGCGCCGCGTTCGGTTTTTATGAGAAGTCCTTTCTCCATCATCTGCCAGAAGTTTTCACTGCGTCTGTCCACCGAGGGCCACACGGAAACGATTACTTTTATGCCCATACTGTGAAGCTCGTCCACCATTGCTTTGGGATCGGGCCAATATGTCTTGTCAAATTTCCAGTCGCCCTGAACGGTCCAGTGGAAAAAGTCTATAACTATCTGGTCGATCTTTATGCCCTCTTTCTGATACTGACGGGCAACGGACAGAACTTCTTCCTGAGTTCTGTATCTTAATTTGCACTGCCAGAGACCCATAAGGTCCTCGGGGAACATATCCGCACGTCCTGTTGCGGCGGTGTAATTTTCAAGAATAGCCTTTGGAGTATCGCCTACGGTTATGTAGTAATCCATTTCGCGGGTAGAGTTTGCGATCCACTCGGTATAGTTATTTCCGAAAGTAGCGCGTCCCACAGCGGGATTATTCCACAAAAATCCATATCCCAGCGATGAAACGGCAAAGGGAACGGAAATTTGTGAATTTCTCTGGGCAAGTTCAAGAACACAGCCTTTCAGATCGAGGCAGTTATGCTGATACTGACCCATACCGAAGATCTTTTCGCCGGGTGTGGGGTCGAACTTTACATTAAGAGAATATTCCGTGCCGCCTATTATGCCTTTCCACTCACGGTTGATAATTTTAAGACAGCGGCTTCCTCTTGAAAGCGTTCCGTCGTACATACGGAAATATTCACGGAGAACCAGCTTGTCGTCCTTATAGAAAGAAATAATTCCCACGAAATTTACAACGGCTTTGATCCTGCCGTTGGTTATGGAAGCAATTTCCCGCTTGTCGATATTTCCGTCACCTGCCCAGTGGTCTATCCACTCTGTTTTTACCACTGCTTCGGTCTTAGCGGGAGTTTCGGTCAAAGCCCATTCGTTTCCCGTAAACTTTCCCAGCATGGTACTTCTGACTCTCAGGGAATCCTTGCCCCAAGCTTCGATTCTGAGCATTTCGCCGTTGTTATAGCACACCAATGCTCCGTTGTCGTTTTCAAATCTCATATGCTTCCGCCTCCAAATAAAATTTTGCCGATGATAAATATATGTAAACATTATACCATTTTGCCGCCGTAAAGTCAATAAGTTTAAAAGAAATAAACACTATTATCTCACAAATTTAAAAATATGACATAAAAATCCTGTTGCAAAATACGCAAAACCGATATATAATAAACAGTATAGCAATTTACACAGGGGTAAAATTTATGAAAGCGGATAAAAAAGAACTCATTATAAAATCACTTGAATCACTTATGAACACCGTTCCTTACAGCGAAATATCAGTTGACGCAATCGCCGGAAACGCAGGCATCGGCAAGGGAAGCATTTACTACTACTTCAAAAGCAAGGACGATATTCTTTACTCGCTTATCGAGGAAAGCTACCGCAGGGTGATACGCGAATATTTCGACAATATCAGATACCGCGCCGACGCGTCCGCTCCGGAAAAGATAAAAACGCTGTTCATGAGCGTTATAAAGGAGGATTTCAGCGAAAACGAACGCAACCTGCTTATTACCCTTAACCTGAACGATGACACGCTTCTGCACAGCAAGATGAGGACCGTTGCCGTTCAGGAGTTCTCCCCTATCCTTTCGGGGCTGCTTGAACAGGGTATCCGCGAAAACACCATTAAGACCGACACTCCGCAGGAAAGCGCGGAAATCATCGTCGCCGTGCTTACGTTCTTTCTGGACGATGCGACGTTCCCCAAAAGCAAGGAAAGCATGACAAACAAGCTGAAAATTTTCGCGAAAGTCCTTGAGACCTGTCTGCAAACGGAAGAAGGCAGTTTTGATTTCCTTTATACGTCCTTTAACGGCGAGGCTGAATGACAGCACGCCGTTTTTCTGCACCTATCCTTTCCCAAAAACATACAATAAGGTATGGACGGTAAATATACCGCGCCTTTCCCGAAGTCGGCGGACGATTCCGCTTATGAAACGGGATATCAATGTTTTATGGGAAAGGATGTATTTTTTATATGAACAGAACCTTTTTTATAGTCGGCGGCGACCTGAGATTTGCCGCGCTGGCGGACGTTTTAGCGGAGAATAACAGGGTGTTTGCCGTCGGTTTTGACAGGACGGCGGCCATGTCGGACAAAGTGCAGACCTGCGACAATGTTCTTTCCGCGGAGGAACGGGCGGACTGCATAGTTCTTCCCCTGCCCGCTTCTGCGGACGGAGTGACGGTCAGCACGCCGTTTTCCGGCAGAAATGTTTCCCTTGAAAGTCTTACACATATCATAAAGGAAAACGGAGTGGTTTTCGGCGGAATGATTTCCCCGAAAGTCAGGGAAATTTTTGAAAACCGCGGCATAACCGTTTTTGACTATGCGCAGAGGGAAGAATTTGCCGTAATGAACGCCGTAGCCACAGCGGAGGGCGCCGTTCAGGCGGCTATGGAAGAACTTGCTTCCACGCTTTCGGGCAGGAAAATACTTATTCTCGGCGCAGGACGAATTTCCAAAGTGCTTATTGATGTACTGTCGGGTTTCCACACGGATATTACGGTGGCGGCTCGGAAATGTTCCGATCTGGCATGGGCAAAGGTTTACGGCTGTCACGGTGTGCGCATAAGCGGAATTGACGATATTCTGAGCGGTTTTGAAGTGATATTCAACACCGTTCCTGCCGTTATTCTTGACGAAAACAGACTTAAACGCATAGACAAAAATTGTCTTGTAATAGACCTTGCTTCCAAACCGGGCGGCGTTGATTTTGAAACGGCAGGAATGTTGGGAGTCCGCGCGCTGTGGCTGCTTTCCCTGCCGGGAAAAGTCGCGCCCGTCACGTCAGGTAAAGTCATTGCCGACACTATAGGAAATATCCTTTCCGAAAGGAGTGAAAGCAATGACCGACCTTAAAGGAAAAAGGATAGGATTTGCAGTGTGCGGCTCGTTCTGCACATTCAAAAAAGCATTTGAACAGCTTGAACGGCTTATAGGATTGGGAGCGGACGTAACAGCTGTAATGTCCTTTAACGCGGCGTCCCTCGATACGCGTTTCGGAACGGCTGCCGGACACATAGAATATCTTGAACGCATCACCGGAAAGCCTGTTATAAAAACCATTGAAGCGGCGGAACCCATCGGTCCCAAAAGAATGTTTGACGTTCTTGTTATTGCCCCCTGTACGGGCAACACCCTTGCAAAGCTTGCGCTGGGAATAATTGACACAGCGGTTATTGAAAAACGGAAACTTTTCAGGACAGACAGCCTGTGCTGCCTGATCGTCTGCCCCATATAAAAACACTGAGTGTCCTCCCGTTCCATACAATTTTTTTAATGTTCTGCCGTATAAAACGCCGCTTATATTCAGCGCTTAGATCGTCAAAATTTTCCTTGAAAAATGCAAACGCTTTCTTTGTCGTATCAAAATTATTTTTTGACTGCTTATGCCCTGTTTCCATAAGTCTGAGCCGCTTGATTTCGTTGTCAGCTGCGGTTATAGTGTCATTGATCTCGGATATTTCCTTATTTATGTATTGAATTGCAGTCGCATTTACGTCTGCTGTCAAAGCTTTTATAAGTGCGCTTATCTCTTTTTGTTTTTTTGCCTTTATTGCTTCTTGATTTTTTATAAGTTCGCTTGTGTCAGTTTTAAAATTTGATTTAGATAATTTGTCCAAATATCTGTTAAAGATATTATCGGGTATGTCATAATTTAAAAGAATACTGCATATAAGCTTATCCGCCGCCATTCCGTTTAAATTATTGCAGTCGCATTTTTCTTTTTTACTGCGTTCCTTTAATTCACACATATAAGAATATGGTTTGATACCTTTTTTATTGGCGCGGTGATACTTTGGGCGCATATGGCTGCCGCACTCGCAAAACAGTATTCCCGACAGTAATGCATCAGGATTGTGACTTTGCTTATACTTGAGTTTGCTGTCGGCGTTTTCTTCCAAAATTCCTTGTACTTCAACCCATTCCTCGCCCGAAATTATGCCCTTATGTCTGCCAACGGCTACTATCCATTCCTTTCGGTCGTTTATAATGCGTTCGCCGCCTCTTGACGTTTCTGTTTTACTGTATCCTATAAATCCGTGGCTGCCGTCGCATTCTTCCTTTGAGGCGGCAATATCACAGCCTTGAATATTAAAGTAATCGTATGCAAATTCATCAGCGGTGCAGTAAACAGGGTTTGTAAGTATAGTACGTATTGTTGTTACATAAAATTGGCAATCATTTTGAGTAGTTATTTTATGGTTGAGCAGATATGTTTCAAGTTTTTTCATTGAACGGAGTTCTATGAATTTTTTGTACATCAGTTTGACGGTTTCAAGTTGTATATGATTTTCTGTCAGCTTGCAGCATTTTCTGCTTACTCCTTTGTCGTCAATATAATCTACCTTTTCGGAATCAAAACCCAACGGCGTTGTTCCGCCGAGCCAGCGTCCTGTTTTTGCAAGCATATACATATTGTCTTTGACGCGTTCAGCAATTGTTTCTCTTTCAAGCTGGGCGAAAACAGCGGCTATATTCATCATTGCCCTGCCCATAGGCGTTGATGTATCGAATTGCTCTTTGACCGACACAAAAGCAGTTTTATATCCGTTCAGTTTATCTATCAGTCCTGCAAAATCACCAACGTTACGGCTTATTCTGTCAAGTCTGTATACTACTATTACATCAAACGGTACTTTTTTTTCGATCTCCATAAGGCTTTTGAACTGCGGTCTGTTAAGAGATTGACCCGAAAAGCCTTCGTCCTCAAAAATCGAGATATTATCTTCTGTGGCTTCGGGGAAATGGCTGAAAATATAGCTTCGGCACATATCAATCTGATTTTCAATAGACTCGCCTTTGCCGGTAAACTTAGATTTTCTTGAGTATATTGCTATTTGCACGTATAACACCCCCATTATAATATTTAATAATATAATTATAACAAGCTTAGATACAAATGTCAATAGATTTTTGAAAAAATTAATTATATTAATTATTTTTTATCAACTTTGCTAATTTATGCCAATAAAAGAACATTGTCGACGATCGGCTTGATCAGATTGCGGAAATTATAGCAAAGTACTTGGTACATACTTATATTATACATATCCGTCCGCAATCATTTGAAATCGCTAATAGATTTTATTAAAAACAGAAAGATGAATTTACTTGTATAAAAAACCAAATTATTGTAAGTTTCGCAAAAAACATTGACAGTCTCGAATGAAAAATATATAATTATGTCAAATATTGATGTGCTATATCATAATTATCATTATTTTTCAAGGGAGGGCTGATTATATGAAACAAGGGATTGAATACGACAAACAAGCGTGGATAACGCTTTTTGACAAGGAGTATAAGGATAATCAGTATTTGTATCATTATACGGATATACTTAAAGCAATAAAGATTTTAAATACGGATTCATTAAAATTTTCTAAGCTTTGCAAAACAAATGATACAATAGAAGCAAAACCTAAAATAAAGTTGGATGAAAATGTTGAATGTGATAATAAGCGAAAATCTAAGATAATGGATTATTTCTTTAAAACAAATACAAGTTACATTCAACTTTTATGTTTTACGGACGATCAGCCTCGGAGAAATGAATCACATGTCAATGAGGTAAAAATGTATTCCGACTTTTCGGGAAGAGGCTTTTCACTTCCTCGAATGTGGGCACAGTATGCTGAAAAAAACACCGGTGTCTGTTTAATGTTTAACCGGTTTAAATTAAATCAAATAATAAATGAATTGCTTGAGGATTATATTTTGGAAAGAGGGAGTGTTACTTATATAAATCAATTTCAGGAATATCCTTTAGAAAGCAAAACTATTAACTATATTCTATCGGATGCTGAATTACATAACAGTGATATTGAAACAACGGTAAGAAATCAGAAATTTTTTGAAAGGCATAAAGATTTTATAAAGTATAATTATCTCTACAAATTAGATGATTGGGCTGGAGAAAGAGAGTTTAGATATATCGCATACGGAGATAATGATTTTTTCGTAAACGGAATATCTGAAGCATTAAGTGGCGTGATTATTGGTGAAAAAATCGAACCGGAGTTTGAAAAAATAGTTACTGTTTTTTGCCAAAATATTTGTGAGGTGAAAAAAATATCATTTACTTGCAATGGATGTAATATATCAAACGTACATTCAGATTGATGTGAAACGGAGGAATTAGTATGGGCAATAAAAAAAGAAATACACTCAGAGCGGCTTTTATGAAAAATTTCAGCACAAATGAAATTAATAGGTATATACTTATTGACAATGATAATATTTCCCATGAAGATAAAACAAGTTTCATTAAGGAAATCAATGAGAGATTATGGTTTGCTATACAAGAAGTGAATTCATTATGTAAAGGACGTATTTTGCCATTTGTTAAAGTTAATCTTGTAGAGAGAGAAAGTGGTAGTCAATTTCTTAGAGTAATAGTGACTGAAATGAATTCGAATAAATCTTTTGAGGATATAATCGGGGACAGAGTAAATATAGATGAATTATCACATTTAATTATTTTTAAAACATTATCACCTGAACGTATTGTTATGGTTAGTGATGAATTTGCAAAGGGCAATGCAAAAATGCTGATTGACGAAAAAGACCAGATAGCAGCTGCCGTAGATATTTTCTTGGATATTGCAATGTTTAATTCACTTTCCTTTTTAAAAAATCTACCTAATGAAAGTAAAAAAAAATTTAGCAAGGAAAAATATGATTTCTTTAAATCAAATGGTGATAGCTGTTATTATAGATATATTGATTCTGATGGGGTGCCTCCCGCATATTATTCTTTTGCTTTTTCTGCAAGAACAGATGATAAAAATATTGATTTTGGTAAATATCTGTATTTATGGGACTTTTTTATTAAATCAAAATACAAAAAGGAAAAAAATCGGGTTCCCCCTCCATATGAGCAGCTTAAACAACACATTGATACCGGAAATATTCCTAAGAAGTATTTAGAAGAAAAACCATTTTGGAATAAAATCAAAAATGGAGACTATCTATTCTTAAAAATTAACATAGAGGTAAAAACAAATGCAGAAAAAAACCAAATTCTTTATTATTTGGGATTTAAAAGATATAGTAAAAAAATTATAAAATTGGTACCTTTAAATGAGTATCATAATCCGCTTTTGAAAAAGTGGCTTCGGCAACTTAATATTTCGGCTTTTAAAATTGTTGTTGACAAATAATTATGGAGTTTTTTATGGAAAAACTGATTGATAAAATAATTTCAGAGATGAAAGCGAATGATTCGCTTACCGATGATGAAGAAATTATAAGAACAGGATTAGATCTTATATTCTCAAAGCTGTTTTTTACCATTATGATATTGTTTATGGGCTTAATTTTGAATTGTTTTTGGGAAAGTGTTGTATTTACAGTGTCTTTTTCTTTGCTTCGTGAATATGGTGGGGGTTATCATGCAGAAACAAGGAAAAAATGCTTTATGTTGTCAATTCTAACTTTGGCAGCAGCTTTGAGTATAATCAAGCTTGTTGAAAACTTTCAATTATTAACGTTCCCTTTTTATGGAATAGCGTTGGTTTCGGTTATATACATATTATTAAATGCACCGATTGATACATTGAACAAAAGATTTGACGATGATGAAATAAAGGTTTACGGGAAAAGGGCAAGACTGTTGACTGTCATTATATCAGCGATTGCTGCGCTCCTTTGGTGCTTAAGGCTCGGTAATTTTACGTTTTCAATTTTAACGGGGATAATTGTAGAGGCATATCTAATGATTAAAGGACAGATTTCAAATTCCATTAACAGGGAGGAAGTATGAACATAGGAACATTCGGTAAATATGTTTCATATCTTCGCATAAGCAGGGATCTTTCTATTAGGCAATTTGCGGAAATGATTGGTTTATCACCCTATTATCTTTGTTCTATTGAAAATGGTAGAAGGAAAAATCCTAAAATCAAAACGCTTGGGAAAATGTATCTTGCCCTTGGACTTCGCAAGGATGAAATGGAGAAGCTGCTTGACCTCTACGCAAAAGCAAACGGACAAGCCAGTGCGGATATTATTAATTATATAATGGAAAACGATGATACCCGATCGCAGCTTCGCAAGGAGAGGGATCATTGTTCTGAAGAATATTGGAATATATTTATTGAAAAAATAACGAAATAAATAGCGGTTATCCGTTATTTATTTTGCATAGGTGTTTCCTAACGAGGAAACACCTAAAAGTGAGGTGAGTACAGTAATTGATAGCAGTTAATTCAAACATAATTATGCGGCAGACTAAAAAAATATGTTGTCCCGAATGCCACGGAAGAATATGTGATGTGGTTGTTCCCGAACAAGCAGTATGCCGTCATAAATATAGAGTAATTCTTGACGGCAACAGTGACTTTTTTATAGCAATAAA
>CANRFB010000021.1 GCA_947629785.1 uncultured Clostridia bacterium
GACATCGGAACAGGCGCAAGAGAGATCGGTTATATGTTCGGTCAGTATAAGAGACTCCGCAACGAGTTCACAGGCGTTCTCACAGGTAAGGGACTTTCCTACGGCGGATCTCTTGCAAGAACTGAAGCTACAGGCTACGGTCTTTGCTATTTCACAGAGGAAATGCTCAACTGCATGAAGAAAGAAAGCTTCAAGGGCAAGACAGTTGTAATTTCCGGTTCGGGCAACGTTGCAATTTACGCTACACAGAAAGCTACACAGCTTGGCGCAAAGGTAGTGGCTCTCTCCGATTCAAACGGCTATATCTACGATCCTAACGGCATTAACCTTGATGTTGTTAAGCAGATCAAGGAAGTTGAAAGAGGCAGAATTAAGGAATATGTCAACAGAGTTCAGGGCGCAACTTATACAGAGGGCTGCAGCGGTATCTGGACCATCAAGTGCGATATTGCTCTTCCCTGCGCTACACAGAACGAAATTGACGGGGCTTCCGCAGACGCTCTTATCAAGAACGGCGTAATGGCTGTTGCAGAGGGCGCAAATATGCCCTCCACACCCGAGGCTATTGAGAAGTTCCAAGCAGCGGGAATCCTCTTCGGACCTGCAAAGGCTGCAAACGCAGGCGGCGTTGCGACTTCCGGTCTGGAAATGTCCCAGAACAGCGAGAGACTCAGCTGGACATTCGATGAAGTTGACGCTAAGCTGAAAACCATTATGGTAAATATCTTCCACAACGCATACAACGCTTCCAAGGAATACGGTCACGAGGGCAACCTTGTTATGGGTGCAAACATCGCAGGCTTCCTGAAAGTTGCCGACGCTATGAAGTGGCAGGGCGTTGCGTATTAATTCTCCCATGTAAAATAGAGGCGACACCGCGCAGAGCCGTAAGACGTTTTGCGCGGTGTTTTTATGTCTGTCGGGTAATACGGCGGATATTTCATATTGTCGAAAAACATATTTTAAGTTTGTTTTGAAACAGTCCACAGGACTGTTTCAAAAGGCAAAAAGATAAATAACTTGTTTATTTCAAGGGGGCGCCCTCTACGTAGGGCAGCCCCCTCTTGCCGCCTGCGGCGGCAATTCACCCCTTGCGGAGCTTTTAACGTATAGTGGAGTTTCGCCGTCTGCGGACGGCGACAAGGGGCTTTGCCCCTTGACCCCACCAGCGCGGCTGCGCTGGACCAGCTTTTCGGACAAAGTTTTGTTTTTAATTATTTAGTTTGTCCGCGCCTATTTTTTTTATTTATTTGTAATTTTCCGTTTCGGTGTTGGGATAGTAGTGCTCAAGAATTTCAAGGAAATCACTGCCCGACTCCGCCATGGCGTTTGCGCCGTACTGGCTCATTCCCACACCGTGTCCGTAACCTCTGGTCGTGACGGTGAACGTCCCGCTTTCAAAGGAAATGCTGAAATTCGCCGAACGCAGGGAAAGTATGCTGCGGAACTCCCCGCCGCTTATTTCCAAGCCGCCTGCGGACATTTTAGTGACCGCGCCGGAAGAGCTCCGCTCGGAAATGACTATCCAGTCTTCGGCGTTTCCCGAAAAGTCCGCGCCGCTCAGGGAATTTTCAAGAAGTCCTTTCAGTTCCTTTTCGGAAAAGGTCTTTTCCTCGATGTAGGAGGGCGCGTCCTTGTCGCCGCTGCTGTCAACGGGAATAAGGTATTCCACGGGGCTGCCCCAGACGGTTTCCGCGCTTTCCGTTCTGCCCGAGGACATGGAGTGGAACGCCGCAACAATTGGTTCGCCGCCGTAGACAAGAATTATCCCGTCGGTGGAATCCACCGCTTCACGGACTTTTTGGGAATAGAGGTCATAGCTTTCCCCGTAGAATTCCTTTGCACGGGCGGGTGTGAAGTATGCCTGATATTTTGAACTGTCGTTGGAAATATCCGCCCCCATAAGTCCGGCATCGGGGGAAAGCCGCTGCTTTTCCCGCTGGCGGTAGGCGTAGGTCCGAGCCGCGACCGCTTGGGCTTTCAGGGCTTCGGGGGCGTATGTGGCGGGCATTTCCGCAAGGACTGCGCCCATAACGTATTCCTGCATATCAAGGGTCAGGACTTGTCCGTCCGTAAAATCAAGTATTTTTATGGTGTCGTCGGCTTTTTCGGTTTCGGGAACGGCGGTCGTTTCCGCGGTTTCAGTGACTTCCGTTTCGGGAATGTTCGTTCCGGCGGCAATAAGGGGAATTGCTGCGGGCGGGGAAATTTCCGCGTTTTCGGGCGTTACAAGGGCAAGGGCGGGTATCGCCGCAAGCAGAAATGCAAATATTCCTACGATTTTTAAAAGTTCTTTCATGGCTTTTTCTTCCTTTCGATTTGATTTTTGGTAAATTTATGTAAAAATATTCCTTTTGGAATAATTCTTTAAAAATTCTTGACAATTGGGCTTGGGTGTTGTACAATAAATATATATGTGTTTGTTTGTCAAATGAATATTGTTGGGCGATCTGTTACCGAATACCTCCGGAACGGTTTGCATTGATACAACGGCGTATTGGAGCATTGACAGGAGACTGTCGGTTCAATAGGTCGCAGCAGTATCGGAGTATCAAAGGAGGCTTTCTTGTGAATACAGTCAATTATAATAAAGCTGCTTTTAAAAATCTATGCGGCGAGTTTGTAAAAAATAACACAATTCCGCAGCAGCTGTATGAAAAATATCAGGTAAAACGCGGGCTGCGCAACAGCGACGGCAGCGGCGTTGTGGCGGGGATCACAAATATCTGCAACGTTCACGGTTATATCGTTAACGAGGGCGAACGTGAACCCGTCGCGGGCGAACTTATCTACAGAGGCTACAATATAAACGATATTATAGCAAATACCACCGGAAAAGACCGCTTCGGCTTCGAGGAAACGGTATATCTGCTCCTTTTCGGAAATCTTCCTACCGAGCAGAGCCTGAAAAATTTCAACGAGATGCTTTCCGGATTCAGGGAACTGCCCGCGGGATTTTCCGAGGATATGATATTTAAAGCCCCCTCAAGGAATATAATGAATAAAATGGCGCGTTCCGTGCTGGCACTGTATTCCTATGAGGAAGACCCCGAGGACCAGAGCCTTGAAAAGGAACTTCTCCGCGCAGTGGCGATAATCGCAAGACTTCCGTCCGCAATGGTGGATTCTTACCAGATAAAGCGCAGGGTATTCGACCACGAAACACTGTATCTTCACCCGCTGAACCCTGACGAATGTACCGCGGAAAGTATACTTTCCACGTTGAGACACGACAGGGTCTACACAAGGGAAGAAGCCAAGCTCCTTGACCTTATGCTTATAATCCACGCGGAACACGGCGGCGGAAATAACTCCACTTTCACCTGCCGCACACTGACTTCTTCGGGAACGGACGCCTATTCCGCCTATGCGGGGGCTATCGGTTCGCTGAAAGGACACCGCCACGGCGGCGCGAATTTCAAGGTAATGCGTCAGCTGGACGAGTTCAAGGAAAATATTTCCGACTGGGGAAACGACAGCGAAGTCAAGGACTACCTTGCAAAGGTCATAAAAGGCGAAGCAGGCGACGGAACGGGACTTGTTTACGGCATGGGACACGCTATTTATACGCTTTCCGACCCGAGAGCGGTGATTTTAAAGGAAAATGCCATGAAGCTTGCCAAGGGTACGGAGTTTGAAAAGGAATTCATGCTTCTTGATGCGGTTGAACGCCTTACGCCTGAAGTTTTCGCGGAGGTAAAGGGAAGTTCAAAGGTCATGTGCGCAAACGTAGACCTGTATTCGGGGCTTGTTTACAAAATGCTGAAAATTCCCGTGGAGCTGAATACTCCCATGTTTGCGGTATCGCGTATAGCGGGCTGGTCAGCACACCGCATTGAGGAACTGCTTAACGGAAAGCGTATAATCAGACCCGCGTACAAGGCTATTTCACAAAGGCGTAAATATATCCCTCTTGAAGAGAGATAATATTACATATATTTATTTAGAAGGGGATACGGACATGAGCAAAGCAAATGTTAAACCTTATGAGCAAAAAAGGGTATTGTTTGACAAGAAACTGTCGGTGCCTGCTTATCTGTTGGTGCTTGTCATTGCTGTTATCGCAAGAACGGTGCAGTTACAGACAAACATGGATTTCGGTTCGGGAAAATATATAGACAGTTCGCTTGCAAAGAATTACGGATTCTGGGCGTTGGCGATAGGATTTATCTTTATTTTTCTTGTTCTGTTCCTTGGGCAGTCAAGGGATAAGATAGTCAACAAGAAAACGGACGACCAAAAAGACATAGAAAGTTCATGTGTTCTGATGAATCCTATGCGTCTGGATGCGGAGCGGCTGAATAAGAAAATTTCCCCCAAAGCCGGAGCGTTTATGTTTATTATGGCGTTCCTGACGGTATTTGACATATTCCTTGAACTTTCATCTGTGGTAAGCAGAAACGATGAACTTTCCACAGAGGCTGTTCCGGTGTCGGCATTTGCGGGAGTTTCGGTGCTTGACTGGATAATTTACGTCTGCGCCGTTATCACGGTAATAACATTCATTTCGCTGGGTGCAAACATTCTTAAAGGCGACGGCTTCACAAGAGGAAACTGCGTGTTCCTGTCAGTATTTGCGATATGGAAGCTTTTGCAGATATTCTCAATGATAAATAAGGGCGAAATTATCGGCGCATATTCCGAAAAGATATACATTATGCTTACGGATATGGCTTCGGCGGCGTTCTTCATTTATGCGGCTAAGTTCTTCGGCGGATTTGAAAAGAAACATACGCGGTTCTGGCTTATCATGTTCGGATATATGGCTTCGATACTTGCGGCTGTATCAACACTTCCGAGGTACATTATATACTTTACAAAGAGCTATGAGGAAAGATACGGAATGTCAACGCCGTCTACTTCCGAAGTGGGTATAATATTTATAACCGTGGTCATAACGGCGGTATTCTGGAGCAGTTATGAATACAGAGTTATGCCTAAGCTTGAAATTGCCGGAAAGCGCCGTTGGAGAGGCATCACCTCCACTACCGATGAAATGGAATCCATAGACGAGGAAGCAGGTTCCACAGGCGGCGATAATAATTAAGATCAGGCGCACTGCGGACGTTTAACGGCGGGTATATTCCGCTGTGCGTTCTGCCGTGCGCCTTTTTTGAAAGGAGCGGTAAATCTGGGAAAAATCACAAAAAATATACTTCCCGTATTAATGACGCTCTGTTTTACTGCGTGTTCATTCGGAAGTCCGGTGGATACGCTTCTTTCGCCGCCCAAGCTTTCGGAGGAACAGCGGGACGTTTACAATGCGCTTGTGAGTTCGGCGGGGAACGACATAAAACTTCAATATCCGAGAGCGGGCGAATACCGTTCCGCTTTTGTATTTGCGGATATTGACGGCGAACCTGACAGCGAAGCCATAGTTTTTTACGAAAAATCAGGGGAAACGGCGGGAACGGGAAACGTCCGCATAAACATTATTGACCGCTTTCCCGACGGAACGTGGCACAGCGTTTACGACCATGCAGGCATGGGAACGGGCATTGAAAGGGTCATATTCTCGGATATAGGGAATTCGGGAACGGTCAGCATGATGATAGGCTATGAACTGCTTTCGGGAGAAAAGCAGGCGGCGGTCTACAGCTATCGTGACGGAATACTCTACAGCGATTTCAACGACAGCTATAATACAATGTTCGTTACAGACATAAACAGGGACGATTCGGACGAACTTGTCCTTATCAGAACGGAAACACAGCTTCGGAACGCGTCACTCAGCCTTATTTCAAGGAATGCAGACAGCGGCGAGGTTTCGGAGTCGGGAAATGTGGCGCTTGACAAGAATGCTTCTGAATTTGTCAATATTGCTTCGGGGTATATCGGTTCGGGAACGCCCGCTATTTTCATAGACGGTCTGAACGACAGACAGATTACTACCGAAATAATCTATTACCTTAACGATTCTTTGAGGAATCCTCTGTATCTGGGCGAATCTTCCATGATAGAAAACACCCGCCGCCCCGCGGGTTATCTCTGCACCGACATTGACCTTGACGGAATTATCGAAATTCCCACGCGGTCGCTTTTCCCGGGATATTCGGAGGAATCCTCGGAAAAAGTCTACTGCACGGATTGGAACGTTCTGGAAAATTATAGCGTTACAAAGAAATATTCAAGCTATTACAGCAGAAGCGACGGCTATTGCTTTATTATGCCAAGCAGATGGTCGGGAGTAGTCACTGCGAAAACGGACAACGCCACGGGAGAATTGGTTTTCTACAAATACAAGATAGATATTCTGAACAGCACTACGGAACTTATGCGTATAGCCGCGGTAAGCCCCGCGGAAACACAATCCCTGCTTGAAGAGGGATATATAACCATAAAAAGCGGGAATAACATGAATTATCTTGTAAAATGCCCCGATATCGAGGACGAACCGCTTATTTTGACAGGAACGGAAATAAGCAATAATTTCTATATTATGATATAAACGAAAAGGAAAGGCGGTAATTCTATGAAACGCATACTTGTCTGCGAGGACGAGGACGTCATTCGCGACTTTGTTGTAATAAATCTTAAACGCGCGGGCTATGAAGTGACGGACGTGAACTGCGGCGAGGAGGCTTTGCGGGTATTTGACGAAACATTCGGCGCATTTGACGTTGCGCTTCTGGATATTATGATGCCCGGAATGGACGGATTTCAAGTGTGCAGGGAACTCCGCAGGAGAAGCAGTACCCTCGGAATTATCATGCTTTCCGCCAAAACACAGGAAATTGACAAGGTAAGCGGGCTTATGATAGGCGCGGACGACTATATAACCAAGCCTTTCACCACTTCCGAACTTACCGCAAGGATAGACGCGGTCTATCGTCGGGTAAGCATGAGTATTCCCAGAGATGATGAAATGAACCGCACTATTGAGTCGGGACCTTTCGTCCTCAATCTTAAAAGCCGCACTATTGCCAAGAACGGAATTCCCATCGACCTTACACAGGTTGAATATCAGATTCTGGAATATTTCCTTACCCACGCGGAAATTGCCCTTGACAGGAATTCAATTCTTATGCACATCTGGGGGGATAATTACTACGGCGATGACAAAATCGTTGATGTGAATATCCGCCGCATAAGAATGAAAATTGAGGACGAACCCTCGCACCCCCATTACATATCCACTATATGGGGCTTCGGCTACAAATGGTCGGTAAAACCGCCCGAAGAAGATGAAGAAGAGGAAGAGAAAGAAGAGGAGTAATTTCAGCATCAAAAAACAGGGAGAAAGCGCATGAGCAGATTTACCATAACCCGCCGCTGGCTGGTGAATAATCTGGGGGTAATTTCCATAATGCTGTTTGCTGTTGTAATAGGCGGGATACTTTTCGTAAGGAGTTACTATTACAGCGCGGCGAGGCAGTATCTTACTTCCAGAATGAATATGGTCTCAAGCATTTTGCAGCGTTCCTACAACGACCCGTCAACGAGTTTTTCCTCGGAGATACGTTCCGTTGCGGTGAACTGGGCGGAAAAGGACAAGACGGAAATAATGGTTGTGGGAAACCGTGAAAATATTGCGCTTACCTCGTCGGGGTTCATTCCGTCGGAAAGCCTTGACGAAATGGCTGACTATACGCAGGCGGTTTCCAACGGCGCAAACGGCTACTACGCGGGGCGAATTTCCACGGGAGAACATATCATGGCGGTATGCGTTCTGCTGCCGGACAATGATTCGGGGTATTCGGCGATACGGCTTGTTTCCTCCCTTGAAGCGGTGGACAGGCATATCGCGGCAATTGCCGTTATTCTTGCGGCGGTTTGCCTTGCAGTGCTGTTCATGATGGTACTTTCGGGATCGTATTTCGTAAGATCCATAGTTATCCCCGTCCGCCAGATAGGTTCAACGGCAAGGCGGTACGCCATGGGGGATTTCTCGGTGCGTATCACCAAGAAGAATGACGACGAAATCGGCGAACTCTGCGACATTGTAAACCACATGGCAAGCGAACTTGCAATTTCCGAATCCATGAAGAACGAGTTTATTTCCAGCGTTTCTCACGAACTCCGCACGCCGCTTACGGCAATAAAAGGCTGGGCGGAAACTATCGGAAGTATGCCCGAAGATGTGGAAACAGTTGCAAAAGGCATGAGAGTCATCAGCAGCGAAAGCGACAGGCTTTCGCAGATGGTAGAGGAACTGCTTGATTTCTCGCGTATGCAGAACGGGCGGTTCACCCTTGACAAGAAAACAATGGATATTCTTGCGGAACTTGGTGACGCGGTGCTTATTTACACCGAAAAAGCCCGCAGCGAGGGAATAAAGGTAATCTACAACGAGCCAGATATGCTGCCCTTTGTGTACGGCGACAAGAACCGTATCAGGCAGGTGTTTATAAATGTTATCGACAACGCCATAAAATATACCGAAAAGGACGGAACGGTAGTAGTTCAGGCACTTATGGCGGACGCGGAGACCATTCAGGTGGATATTTCCGACACGGGCTGCGGAATAAGCCCGCAGGACCTGCCAAAAGTCAAGACGAAATTCTACAAGGCAAATCATACCCGCCGCGGCAGCGGAATAGGACTTGCAGTGGCTGACGAAATAGTCGCCATGCACGGCGGAAGTCTGGATATTTACAGCGAACAGGGGAAAGGCACAACGGTCACGATAAAACTGCCGATACAAAGAAAAAATGACGGCAAGAACTGAAAGGATAATGAAATGAGCGAAGAAAAGAATTGCAGCAAGGAATGTTTCAAGTCGAAGATAGGCGGACAGGCGCTTATAGAGGGCGTTTATATGCGCGGGATAACCACCGCGGCGATGGCTTGCAGACTTCCCAACGGCACTATTGATGTGGAACAGTGGGCTGTTAGGAACGGCAAGGACGCGCCTTGGTACAGGAAAACGCCGTTCGTGCGTGGCTGTATAAATTTTGTGGCAAGCCTTATTGAGGGGATCCGCTGCACCATGAAATCCGCCGAAAAGCAGATAGACGAGGACGAGGAAGAAGAGGAAGAACTCAGCAAATTCGAGCAGTGGCTCACCGATAAATTCGGGGACAAGCTGGTTTCGGTGATAATGATAATATCCGTTGTTATCGCTCTTGCGGTGTCGCTGGTGGTTTTCAAGGGCGGTCCTATACTTGTTGCTGACCTTATTGAAAAGGCAGGCGCGCCCGAATCCGCCCGACCCATAATAGAGGGATTCGTCCGTCTTTTCCTGTTGGTGGGGTATATGTATGCAATTTCGTTCATGGGCAGCATAAAGACACTTTTCAGGTATCACGGAGCGGAACACAAGACCATAGCCTGTTACGAGGCAAAGGAAGAACTTACCGTGGAAAACGTCCGCAGGCACACAAGATTTCACCCCCGCTGCGGAACGAGTTTCATTCTGATAGTGCTTATCATAAGCTTTGTGGTGGGAATTTTCCTGCCGCGGGAAAATATGTGGATACGCTTCGGGGTACAGATGCTCTGCCTTATTCCGGAAGCTTCCATAGCGTATGAAATAATCAAGATAGCGGGGCGGTACGATAATATTTTTACCAAGATAGTTTCCGCGCCGGGATTGTGGCTCCAGAGAATTACCACGAAAGAGCCCAACGACAAGCAGATAGAAGTTGCCATAGCGGCGCTTACCCCGTGCCTTCCCAAAGAGGGCGAAGAGGATAAATGGTAATTATGATTTGAAAGGCAGGTATATTTTATGTCAGAATTTACAAGGCGGCTCCCTGTTTATCTGCTGCTGGATATTTCCGGCTCAATGGCAGGCGATCCTATAGAAGCTGTAAGAAACGGCGTCCGCGCGCTTATTTCGGAACTGAGAGGCGACCCGCAGGCGCTGGAAACGGCATATCTTTCGGTAATAACTTTCAATTCGGCGGCAAGACAGGTAGTTCCGCTGACAGAACTTATGATGTTCAGAGAACCGCCGCTGAACGCAGGCGGCGCGACGGCTTTCGGCGCGGCGTTAAGGCTGCTTACGGAATGTATCCGTGCCGAGGTGCGGAAGTCCACCGAAACGCAGAAAGGCGACTGGAAACCGCTGGTTTTCATTCTGACCGACGGCGCGCCTACCGATGAATGGCGTGCTGCGGCTGCCGAACTCAGAAGCACTCACCCTGCAAATATTATCGCCTGTGCGGCAGGCGCAAATGCAGATACAACGATATTAAGGGAACTTACCGACTGCGTTCTGCTTATGAATAACCTTTCGGCAGGGGATCTGTCGCAGTTCTTTGCGTGGGTATCAAGTTCGGTAAAGATGTCCTCAAAGAGCCTTGACGCAAAGCCCGGGGCAAATATCGAACTTCCGCCGCCGCCGCAGGGATTTGTTATCGTTCCCTGACGTTTACGGAGGCTTTAATGGAAAATAATAATATTCTCACCGACAGAGACGTTACCGAACACACCGCTTCAATGTGGAAATACAACCCTGTTCCCGATTCCCCCGAACCATACCCGGAGGATATGTGCAGCGAAGTTTCGCAGGGCTGTTTTAAGATAACCGCCGCTTCCGTAAGAGGGAAAAAGCACAAGCATGACGGTTCAAACCGTGACGACAGCTTTGCTTTCGGCTTTGTTGACAACGGCGTTATTACCGCAGTTTCGGACGGGGCAGGCTCGAAGATGTTTTCGAGAATAGGCGCAAAATACGCCTGTGAAGCCGTAGTGAATTATGTAAAAGCGGAGTTCTTTGCGCTGAAAAACCGTTTCCCCGACTATGGGGCGGCTCTCGGGAAACCCCTTGACAGCAAGGAATTCGGGAAGATATGTTCCGAAATTGCCTTTATCCTGCGGGGAAGCTGCAGCGAGGCTTTCACGGCTGTGGAAGCAGCTTCTGAAAAGAGAAAGACCTATCACGAATTCATTGAAGCGGCAGGCAGAGAACCCGAGATAAAGGATTTCTCCTGCACGCTCCTTGCCGCGCTGACCATTCCCGTGGAAACCGGAAACGGCAGGGAATTCTTCACCGCTGCAATTCAGATAGGCGACGGGATCATTGCCGCCGTTGACGAAAATGCGGCTTTCGGGAACGCCCTTGCAGTTTTGGGAACGGCGGACGGCGGGAATTTTTCGGGAGAGACGGAGTTTATCATTTCGGAACATATCCGTTCCGAGGAAAGCCTGATGGCAAGGACGAAAGTCCGCCGCGGGAAGATGTCGCATTTAATGCTTATGACCGACGGCGTTGCGGACGACTATTACCCCAACGACCCGCAGCTTTTAAGCCTGTTTATTGACTTGAAACTGAACGGCATAATTCCCTTTGACGGGGAAATTCCCGAAAGCAAGGCGGAAAACATTCCCGAACCCGTGGCTTATCCGTGGGTAAACGACAGCGATGTGAAATATGCGCTCCAGTACGCGGAAAATGTTATGGCAGCGGCGGGGATTTCCCTTGAACAGTTCTGGGAAAACAAGACCCTGCAAAAGCAGGCGTCCCTTGCGGCGTTTGGGATTTCCCATGAAAAGAACAATGCGGAAATGCTGAAAATTTGGCTTGACAACTATGTGAAACGTGGTTCTTTTGACGACAGGACGTTATTTTTATTGGCTGTAAAATAATCCGGAGGAATTCTATGAACAGGATAGCCGAGGCAACTCTTGCGGACGGCAGGAAAATACCTTATGTTATAACCGATAACCCGCCCCGCGGCGGCATGAAATACACATATTTTGCTCCGGACAGGTCATATGTGGTGCAGTTCTACAACGACCCGTCAAAAGTGGACAGGAACATGACCGCCCGTCTTGAAGCGATAATCGGCAGGTACAACCCCACAATTCCCGAATCAAAGGGCGGAGCTGTGGGCGGTGACGAAAAACTTGCAAAATATTTCGCGGAAAGGTTCTGCTGGCCTACCGACTTGGTGGTAGCTCCTGAGATAGGGATAGTTTCGCCCGCATACCCGAAAAGTTTCTTCTTTGACGAACACGCATCAAAATTTCTGGAACTGAAAGGCAAGGACAAGAAAAGCAACTGGTTCACCTCGGGAAACAGGCGGTTTCTGAACAAGTCCGAACTGGGAGATTTCCGTTCAATGCTGCAAATGTCGCTGCTGCTTTCACGCTCAATAAGGCGTTTGCATCAGGCGGGGCTTGCACATTCCGACCTTTCAAACAACAATGTTCTCATCGACCCCAGAAGCGGGAACTGCGTTGTTATAGATATTGATTCGCTGGTAGTCCCGGGGCTTTTCCCGCCGGAAGTTGCGGGAACGCGGGGTTATATCGCGCCCGAAGTTCTTGCCACAATGGAACTTGACAGGAACGACCCGAGGCGGATAGTTCCCGGGTCGATGACCGACCTGCACGCATTGGCGGTGCTTATTTACGAATATCTTTTCCTGCGCCACCCACTTATGGGACCGAAAATTTTCTCCGCGGAATCGGCTGAAAAGGACGATTTCCTCGGGCTTGGCGAAATGGCGCTTTTCATAGAGGACCCGAAAGACAGTTCAAACCGTCCTGTTTCTCTTAAAAATACCATTAAAGACGTTGGTCCCGTTCTGGAAAAGCTGTTCCTGCGGGCATTTGCGGAAGGTCTGCACGACCCGCCCCTGCGCCCCTCGGCTATGGAATGGGAACAGGGACTGGTAAAGACTTGGGATATGCTTCATAAATGTTCAAATCCCGACTGCGAGAAAAAGTGGTTCGTGCTTTATGATTCGGCGAACCCCGTTTGCCCGTTCTGCGGACAGAGGATAGCGGAGAAGAATGTGGTGCGGTTCGAGCTTTATTCCGAAGTACGGGGACATTCGGGGGAGTGGAAGAAACATTCCGAAATGGATATTGTAAACAACACCCCACTTTTTAAATGGCACACCCATAGCAATATTTTTGCGGACGAAAAAGCGGACGGCACAATGCAGGCTTATGCTTGCTGCCACAACGGCGAATGGTTCGTGATAAACACCCATGCGGAGGGAATGTTTTCGCCGCAGGGGAATCCCGTTCCCGAAGGACAGGCTATACGCATTTCGGACGGAACGGTTTTCCGCGCGTCCTCCGACCCACGGGGAATGGTAATAAAAGTAAGGATAATTTAAGGAATTGGCAGGTGAAATTAAATGGCAGTATCGGAGCTGAACGGCTTGTCGGGGCTTTCCGACAAGGAAGCAGAGGCGGCGGAGCGGAAGTACGGTGCAAATGCCGTGGCTTTCAAGGGCTCGCTGAGAAGTTCATTTGCAGAGTCTTTTTCGTCGCTGTCGGTGCGGCTGCTGATAATTTCCGTGCTGTCCGATGTGGTTTCGATACTTCTGGGAATGCTGGGATTCGCCCCCGCTTTCGACGCGTATGAAAGAACGGTCACTGTTTTTGCGGTAATGCTTATAATAGGAATTATCGGCGGCGTAATGCGTGAAAATTCCCGAAAAATACTGTGGGAAAGCTTTTCGGTGCTGCCGAAAGGCGAGTGCCGCGCGGTTCGTAACAGAAAAATCGCGGTAATTCCCGCCTCGGAAGTTCGTATAGGCGATGTGGTAACCGTTTTTGACGGGGACGTTATCCCCGCGGACGGCGTTGTAATTGACGGTTTCATAACCGTGGAACAGTCCGCTCTCGGTTCGTCAGTGCCTGTGGAAAAAACTGCCGCTCCCGAGGGTTTCCGTCACGGCGGCATGAATATAAAGGACCCCTACAGCGTGTACTGCGGTTCTTCGGCAGTAAAAGGCTTTGCGGCGGTGAAAATAACCGCTGTCGGCGAAAATACCCGACTTGCAAAGAAGTGCGAGGACGCAGTTCACGAAATTCCCGAAACTGCGTTTTCGGGCATAAAAAAGCTTGCCGCGGTAACGGGAATTATCCTTGCGGCGATAGTTATTACCGTTAATTCGGTAAACGGCGCAGCGGCGGGAAATTTAGCAGGCGGGCTTTTCGGGGGAATATCCTGCGGCGCGCTGATACTTTCGGCGGTGACCGTGGGCGGGAAAGCCATCGTCCTGAACGCTTTCGGAGCGGATTCGGTGAAACGCCTGAAAGACGGCGGAACATTCCTGCAAAGCGGCGAATGTCTCGCAGAGGCTTGCGGAACGGATATTATCATGACCGAAAGAGAGGGCATGATAACGGCAGGGAAATACGTTGTAAGCGGTTTCATTGACGGCAGCGGAAAGGAATACGGGAAGTTCTCCGAAATAGGCAAAGGACTTGCAAAATTCCTGAAAACAGCCGTGCTTGCGGCGGTGAACGTGGGTGTTTACGGCGGAGAAGCCGTCGGCGGGAATTCCGCCGACAGGGCGATATTCGGATTTATCGGCGGCGGGAGCGAGAATATGAAATTGCAGACCGAAGCGGAGGGAAACGGCATTTACGGCGTTACAGTCACTCTCGGAAACGGTCTTGCAACTGTTATCCGTGGAAGTTCGGACGCCGTTCTGGAACGCTGCGGCGAGTATTTCGGCGCGGACGGCCAAAAATACAGGATAACCAACAAGGACGCTCTCCGCAAGCTTGCGGAAACCCTCCGCCTGAACGGAAAGGATATTGCCGCATTCGGCTTTTCCGACAAGGGGATAAAGGGCGGGAATGTTCCGGATTCCGGCTGCGTATTTGTGGGGTTCATGGCTTTGCAGGACGGCTATCCCGAAGATACCGCCGAGTCGGTGAAACGCCTTAAATCCCGCGGAATAAAGACCATGGTAGTTACTTCGGGCAGCAGGGAAAATATCCTGTTCACCGTGAAATATGCAGGGATAAAGAAAAGCGGCGGCGTTGTGGTGGACGCGGAGCAGCTTGGGAAAATGAACGCGGCGCAGCTTTCCGAACAGGTAGAAAAGATAAACGCCGTTGTGGGAGTTTCCGCAAGGGAGAAGCTTCGGCTTGCAAATACCGCCCGTCACAAAGGGAAAAATCTGCTTTTCGCGGGGAATTTTGCGGAGGACGCGGCTGTTCTTCGGGAATCGGCTGTTTCCATGGCTTCCGCTTCCGCGCCCGCTTGTGTGAAACAGGTCGGCGGCGCGTTTGCGGAAAATGGCAGTTCGGGCATAGCCTGCGCCGAAAAGCTTATTTCCGAATCGGTCAGATTCAACAGAAGCTATAAAATATTCTTGATACTGCGGGCGGTGCTGGCGCTTATGCTTTCCGCCGCCGTGATGTTCTTTGGGTGGTGAGGATTTGCCGTCGGATATAGGGAAATTAATTGAAAAAGCCGCGGAGAATTCAGTAATAGAAATTCCCGCGGGGGAGTACGAGGGCGGTTTTGTCATTGACAAAAGCTGTACCATTCGCGGAAACGGCTCGGTAATATGGAACGTTTCGGGACCTGCGCTTATAATAAACGCTGAAAATGTTCATATTGAAAATTTAAAGATACTGCTTACGGGGGATAAACTTCCCCACAGCAAGAATATATCCGTTTACTGTCATTACCCCGACGTGAAATTCTCGGGTGTGGAGGTAAACGGCGCGGTAATAGGTATTCCCGACGAGGAGCAATACTGGGGAATTCCCTCGGCGCTTTCGCTGGGGACTGTTCCCGCCGAAAAGGAAACGTCCTTTGCATTTGAAGTATATGTTCCCACTGACGCGGACATAAACTGCGGAATGTACAGCCTGCGGCTTTCGCAGAATTATCTTTTCCGCGGCTATAACAGCGTTTCTTTTACGGTGGATAAACTGAAAAGCGGCGCGCTTATCTACGGGGAAATATTTGTCGTTTCCTCCGTAACGGGAATTATCCGCAAGATAACGGTAAGCGGTTTCGCTGGTGAGGAAATTTCCCCGCCGGATTATATGCTTTTCACGGCGGACAGGGAAGCCCCCGAAAAGCACAGCAAGATGATAGAAAATTTCGACCCCCTTGAAGCGGCTTCCACTCCCGAACCCGAACCCGAAAAGGTGGAAATTCCCCATGAAAACCACATAATTCTTGAAGAAATAAACGAGGCGGAGTTCGGCGGAGACATTCGTGAGGAAAACGTGTTCCTTGTTTCCGAACAGCGCATACCGCTTCTGCCGAGGAAATACTGCATTGAGATAGGTTATAAAAGCACTCGCGCGAATCTTGACATTGACGGGTATCTTTTCATGCTTGGGGCAAGCGGGCGCGTGGAAAGCAATTCGGGCATGATATTTTTCGGGAATAACCACTCAAAATGCGGAAGCGTTCAGTATGTAAATTCTCCCGACAGGCGGGCTATGGTAGTTGACTTGGGAACAATTCCCGAAAACATAAAACGAATGGTAATGTTATTTTCCATATACGGCGACAGTCCCATGCAGACATTTGACAAGCTTGTGGAGGGCGAGATAAAAATTCTCTGCGAAAACGGAGTCTGTCTGCACCTGACCCTTGAAAAGAATATTCACTGCCGAACAATACTTGCCCTCGGATTTGACAGAAATGACGGCGTATGGGAACTTATCCCATCGGGGAAAGGCGTTTCAATGCCCCTTGAGGACATTTGCAGAAGTTACGGCGTTACCATACTGTAAAGGAAGATAATAATGGCAAGAATTTACCCGCTGTTCTCGTCAAGCAAGGGGAACAGCACATACATAGGAAACCGCGACTCGGGAATACTTATCGACGACGGGGTATCATATTCGCGGCTGAAAAAGGCTCTGGAGCTGAACGGCATTTCCGTAAATGCCATAAAAGGCGTATTTGTTACTCACGAACACAGCGACCATATAAAGGGTCTGGATATTTTCACGAAGAATATAAAAGTTCCCGTTTTCGCGCGGGCAAAGACCTGCGAGTATCTGACGGTAAAAGGACATATCCACGGTGAATGTTTTGACATACGGGACGGTGTGGAGATATGCGGATTATGCGTTGAAAGCTTTTCCACTTCCCATGATGCCTGCGACCCCTGCGGTTACAGGATAACCTTTTCTGACGGGAAAACCGCGGCGGTCTGCACCGACCTTGGCTATGTCAGCGATGAGGTGGAAGCGGCGCTTTACGGAACGGACTGCGTGCTTTTAGAATCGAATTACGATGTGGAAATGCTTCGCAACGGCATATATCCCTACTATCTGAAAACACGCATTTTCGGGAAAACGGGGCATCTTTCCAACCCCGACAGCGGGGAATTTGCGGCGAAACTTGTGAAAAACGGCACAACGCGGCTTATTTTAGGGCATCTTTCGCAGGAAAACAACACGCCCGAAATTGCAGAAAGCACGGTTTCCGCTTGTCTCAGCGGATTCAGCAGGAACGTTGACTATATGCTTTACGTTGCGCCCGTGGAAACAAGCGGCGGGTTCGTTTCGATATGAGGTTTTTATGCTGAATGTGAACATTATTGCGGTGGGGAAATTAAAGGAAAGCTATCTGCGGGACGCCTGCGGGGAATATTCCAAGCGTTTGGGAGCGTTCTGCAAATTGAATATTATCGAGCTTCCCGAAAGCAGACTTCCCGATTTCCCGTCGCCCAAAGAGATAGAAAACGCACTTGCCGCCGAGGGAAAGCTAATGCTTCCGCTTGTTTCCGCGAAGAACTGTTTCAGCATAGCAATGTGCATTGAGGGGAAGCAGTTCCCCTCGGAGAAGTTTGCGGAAAAGCTTGGGAAAATTTCCGTTGACGGGAAAAGCGTACTTAACGTAGTTATAGGCAGTTCCTGCGGCATTTCCGAGGAGATAAAAGCGGTGTGTGACCTGCGGCTTTCCATGTCGGAAATGACGTTCCCGCATCAGCTTGCTCGGGTAATGGTCCTTGAACAGCTTTACCGCGGTTTTATGATACTTAACGGATACAAATACCACAAATGAGAGTGGAGAGTTAAGAGTGGAGAGTTGAGATATTACAGTAACGTTTATATCTTCGGTTTCAATGCTTTTGTAGATTTAACTTTACTTTATCTCACGGCAGGTATTAATTTGAAAATAACTAAATAAAGCCTGAAAGGGTGCAGGCTCAGCCTGCTCTCAACTCTCAACTCTTAACTCTTAACTCTATAAGAAAGGGTGATTGTGATGATGACTATTCTTTATGAAGTGGGAAATAAGCTTTATATCAATCTTACAAACCGCTGTCCCTGCAACTGCACTTTCTGCATAAGGCAGAACGGCGACGGCGCATACGGTTCGGACAGCCTGTGGCTCGACCGCGAACCCGCCGCGGACGAAGTTATTTCCGCAATTGAAAATACCGATATGTCAAAGTATGCGGAAGTGGTTTTCTGCGGCTACGGCGAGCCTATGGAACGTCCCGACGATGTGGCGTATATAGGACGTTTCATAAAGGACAATTATAAAATTCCCGTAAGACTGAATACCAACGGTCTGGGGGATAAGATAAACGAACGCCCCACCGCGGAACTTCTTGACGGCGCGGTGGATACCGTCTCAATTTCGCTGAATCAGTGCAATTCCGAAAAATACAACGCAGTGACCCGCCCGAAATGGGAGGACGCTTTCGAGGCTATGATAGCATTTGCCGCGGACTGTAAGAAATATGTTCCGAAAGTAATGTTCACGGTGGTGGACGTTATCCCGCAAGAGGATATAAGCCGCTGCAAAGCCGTGGCTATGTCGCTGGGTATAGAATTAAGGGTGAGGAAATATGACGGATAAAAAATATGATATTCCGCCGAAAGCCGCCGAGGATATTTCACTTTATGCGGAAAAATACGGCGTAAATAAAGTGATACTTTTCGGCTCGCGGGCAAGAGGTACTAACCGTGAAAGAAGCGATATTGATATTGCAGTCACGGGCGGGAATTTCAGAGAATTTTCCTATGCTATGGACGAATATGCAAGGACGCTCCTGAATTTTGATGTAGTAGATCTGGACGGAGGAGTTTCGGAAGAACTTTTGTCCGAAATAAAAAAGGACGGTGTGGTGATATATGAAAAAGTATGATAATTTCTGCAAGTCCCTTGAAAATCTTAAAGAATGCAAGGAAATACAAGAGCCTTATTCTAACGTTGAACTTATGGGCATAACAGGTCTGTTTTCTTTGTGTTTTGAAATGTCATGGAAACTTATAAAGGAACTTCTTGAATATCACGGATATTTTACACAAAAGACAGGCTCTCCGAGAATGATATTAAAAACCGCTTTTGAATGGGGAATGATAAGCAGCGAGGAATTGTGGATGGAAATTCTCGATACAAGAAATTTGCTTTCTCACGTATATGACGAGGAAAAAGCCGAAAGTTCCATAGAAAGAATAAAAACGGACTTTATTCCCGCTTTTGAGGAATTGAAACGGGAAATAGACGATAAATGGCTGAACGGCTGAAATATTTTGCAAAGGAGTAATCACAATGGAATTTTACGCAAGAAAAGCTATGCATAAGGGCATCGAAGCGGTGGAACTCGCCGCCGGCGGCTATTACGCCGTTGTTGCGCCGCAGATAGGCACTAACGTCCTCAGACTGCGGGACAACGAAAAGGGCATAGAGGTTTTCCGCTATAAGGACGAGACTTCTATTGCCGAAATTATGAATTCCACGGAAGTGTGGGGACTTCCCACGCTGTACCTGCCTAACCGCTTTGACGGGGGCTTGCTGAAAACTTCCGACGGCGAATATCATCTTCCTGTCAATGAGGGGAAATTCGGCAACCATCTCCACGGCTTCCTGCAGAAAAGAGCGCACAAGATAACCGCTCTTGCCGCCGAGGACGGAAAAGCATATGTTACCACGGAATTCGTCTATGACGAGAACGACTTCTTCTTTACCTGTTTCCCCGTAAAATTTACCGCTCGGATAACAATTGAACTTTCCGGAAACGGCATGAAACATACCATTTCCCTGACAAACGATTCCGACAGAATGCTTCCCATATCAATTGCAACTCACACGACTATAAACGCGCCTTTCGTTGACGGCGGAAAGCTTGAAAATATCCGATTGCAGGTTCCTGCCGTTCAGAGGATAATTTTCGACAAACGCCGCTGGCTTCCCACGGGCGAACAGCGCGCTCTTGACAAGAACGACAAGAAATATCTTGAGGGCACGAAATGCCCCGTTCTGCGGGACATCTGCAACGATATGTTCACTGCGGGAACGGTAAAGCTTGACGGCGAGGACTTCCACGGCTGCATTATGACCGACATAGAAAGCGGAAAACGTCTTTGCTATGAATCGGACGAGAATTACAAATTCTGGATAATCTGGAATGACCGAGGCTTCAAGAATTATTTCTGCCCCGAACCCATGACCGCGCAGGTAAACGCTCCCAATCTTGATATGCCCCGTGAGGAAAGCGGCTACACGGAAATTTCCAAGGGCGAAACTTACACCGCTACGCAGAGATTCTTTACCAAGTGAGGAAATTCCCATGAAATTGATGTTTGCGTCGGATATTCACGGCTGTGCGGAAAGCTGTAAGCTTATGCTGGAACGCTTTGACGAGGAAAAGGCGGATAAGCTTTTCCTGCTGGGGGATATTCTTTACCACGGACCGAGGAACGATCTTCCTGCCGCATATGCGCCGAAAGAAGTAATTTCCATGCTGAACGCTCGGAAAGACAAGCTTTTCTGCGTCCGCGGGAACTGCGATACGGAAGTTGACCAGATGGTTCTGGAATTCCCCATAATGGCGGAATATGCCCTGCTTTTCCTTGAGGGACGGACGGTTTTTCTCACTCACGGTCATAAATTCAATACTCAGAACCCGCCCGCGCTCCGGAAAGGCGACATACTTCTTCACGGGCATACGCACATTATGACGATAGACGATTCACGGGAGTATGTTTATCTGAACCCCGGGTCGGTTTCCCTGCCAAAGGAAGAAAATCCCAGAAGCTATATGATTTATGACGGCGGGGAATTCGTTCTTAAATCGTTAAAAGCCGAAAGGTTACAAAACGGTTACAAAATCCGCTGAAAATCCGATTTTTGTTACCGAATTGTTACCTTTTGAAGCCGTTTTTTTATTGACAAACGGGTAATTTAGTGGTACAATGTATTTAAAGATTAAAAACAGAGGAGGAAATCTGTATGGCAAAGATTTTCAAATCCCTGCTCAGCGCATTTCTGGCTGTATTTATGGTCGTGTCGCTGATGGCTGTACCGTCATCGGCAATATCCATAAGCAAAAGTTCAGTTACGCTGACAAAGGGTTATCAGACAACGCTTTCCGTATCGGGAACTTCCAAGACCGTTACATGGTCTACGGGAGATAAGTCCATCGCTACCGTAACTTCCAAAGGCAAGGTAGTGGGCAAAGCTCCGGGAAGTACATACATTTACGCGAAAGTCGGCGGAAACACCCTGAAATGCAAGGTCACGGTAGTTGCCGCAAAGATCAGCTCAAGCACATCAAGAATAGTATTTGACAAAAAGGGTCAGACAAAAACCATCACCGTGACTATCAAAGGAAGTCACAGCGGCGTAACGGCAGGAACAACAAACAAGAAAGTTGCTTCCGCTTCATGGGTAAAGCCCGTTTCTTGGGACGGCAACGATGTAAAACTCAAAGTTACCGCTCAGGGCGAGGGAACTGCAAGAATAAAGGTTTACCTTAAAAATTATTCTTCTTCCTGCTACAAATACATTGACATTCAGGTCGGTGACGATGATGATGACGATTATAACAACAATAACAACAATAACAATAATAACAATTCGTCAAACAATTCTATATCTATAGTTCCTATAAGCAGGACTTTAAGCGTTGCCGCAGGCGGAACACAGACGCTTCAGGTTTATTGCACAAATCAGGCAAATATGGCATATTCGCTAAGTGACTCCACTGTTGCTTCCGTAACCCCTGCTACCAATTACAATGAAAACAGGAACTTTACGATAAAGGGACTTAAGGGCGGAAATACTACACTCAGATTCTATGATAAGAATAATACAAAATACTATGTTGATGTTGTTATAACCGTAGTCAACAGTGAGTATTACACGGTTTATTCGACGACCCCGACAAAGCAGCTCCAGAGCGACCGCATAGTTCAGATACCCTATTCCAACATGACATATTATATGCTTGCACCGTATAATTACGATCCTGCACTGGTAAATACAGCGGCGGCTCAGTATTTCAATTATTATCCTTATTATCAGGTTTATACAAAGATACCGTCACGTCAGGCAGCTTCCGATACTTATAAAGAGTTTTTGAATTCAAATACCAGTTATACATACGGTTCAAGATATGTACTGCTTCCCGCAAATTATGACGAGGTTGAATACAATACCGTAAAGGCACAGTATAACAATTATTTTGAATACTGGACGGTTTATTCTAAAGAGCCTACAAAGCCTAATCAGTGGGATTATCTGATCCAGTGGCAGCTTACCGATCCAAAGACCGGAAAGTATTATGACAGATACATGATAGTTCCGTACAATGACTATGATACCGACCGCATTGATGAAATAAAGAATAAGGACATCAGTAATAACAGTGCATATCAGCAATATGTAGTATATACAAATATGCCGAATGTCAACAGTTCCACCGATGTAGTTGTTAATTTCAGATACAACAATCAGGACAGATGGCTGGTAGTTCCGAGAAGCAACACCCTTGCAGGTTACGCAAAGGCAAACGACACTATTTATAATTACACAAAATTATATGAGTATAATGTTGTTTACACTACAAGACCCACAGCCGGCGATGGCGAAGAAGTAAGAGATTTTGTAAACGGCAATACCACATACTATGTTCTTCTGAAGAAAGACGAGAACAATACTTCTGCGGGAAGCGTTTACAATTACCAGAACTATGCTAACGGCATAAAAGAAGGCTAAATAACAAAGGCGTCGGGAATTTCCGGCGCCTTTTGTATGTAAAAACCGGTTTCCGAAGTGTGAAACCGGTTTTTGCTTTAATTGAGAGGTTCAAGGGTATCAAGGTCGTAGGGCGTTTTCTGATAAACGCAGTAGTTAAGCCAGTTGGAGAATATCAGATTTGCGTGGGCGCGCCAGATAAAATTCGGCGGCTGGGACGGGTCGTCATATGGGAAATAGTTCTTGGGAACGGCTATATCAAGCCCTTTGTCCTTGTCGCGGAAATATTCCCCCGCAAGGGTCATGCGGTCATATTCAAAATGCCCCATAAAGAAAAACTGTCTTTCGGCAGCGTCCGCGATTATGCTGACTCCCGCTTCTTTGGAAGATGCAAGGATCTGGAGTTTGTCCACCTTTTCCACGTCCTCGCGGTGTATTTCGGTGTGGCGGGAATGGGGAACATAGAATTTTTCGTCAAATCCGCGGAGAAGCGGGTAATTTGTAACTTCCGCCTTGTGGGGGAATATCCCGAACATCTTCCGCGGCAGGTCATATTTTGGTATTCCGTAATGGAAATACAGCCCCGCCTGCGCTCCCCAACAGATATGCAGAACGGAGTATACGTTGGAACGGGACCATTCCATAATTCCGCAGAGTTCGTTCCAGTAGTCCACTTCCTCGAAAGGCAGATGTTCTATGGGCGCGCCCGTAATTATCATTCCGTCGAAGCGCTGGTCTTTCACATCGGCAAAGGTTTTGTAGAATTTAGTAAGATGTTCTTGGGAAGTGGTTTTCGTGACGTGGCTTGCCATCTGGATAAGTTCCACGTCCACCTGCAAAGGCGTATTTGAAAGCAGACGAAGTATCTGTGTTTCGGTCTCTATCTTCTTGGGCATAAGGTTTACAATTGCGATTTTCAGCGGACGAATATCCTGATGTGAGGCAACATTGTGGGTCATTACGAAGATATTTTCCTGATTGAGAACTGCAAAAGCAGGGAGATTATTTGGGATATTAATGGGCATTTTCTGTTCCTCCGTTGGAAGTATTTGTATCCGCTTCCGTTTCGCTGCTGAATACGGGGGCGGTGTCCGCGGAAATTTTTCCCGAAACGGCGGTATCTGCGGACGGAACGGTCAGTTTTATCCTCTCTGACGCGGAAGTTTCGGAAATCTTGGTGCTTTCCGCCGTTTCCGACTGTCCGGACGATTGCTGCGCGGAACTATCGGAAACAGCTGTTTCGGGAGCGGCTGTAGTTTCGGTGAACGGCACGGCGGTTTCGGGCAGGACAGTATCTGCGGCGACAGGCGCGGCGGAAAAGTTATCCTGCATAGGCGGAGCGGTGACGGCGGTGTCTGCGGAAACTCCGCCTACGGCAAATACGCCGCCGCTTTCGGAAGCTTTTGTGCGGGTGGCGGCATATTCGCTGTATGTATCGGGGGGAAGCGTTTCCCGCTTCATAGTACCGGTAGTAAGGTATGGTATCGGTTCGGTATATACCACCGTCCGCGAAGATGTTCTTTTACAGGCTGACAAAGTCAGCGCAGTTACTGCCGCAAGGGCAAAATAGCAATATCTTTTCATAATACACTATTATAGCACAAAGCCGTTTGTTTTGCAAGCATAAATTAAGGCGGAGCGGAATATAAAAGTTCACAAAATATTTACATATATAATTTGCGGAAAAATGTTTTAATTTGTGATTATTTGTTGTATAATGAATGTGTATGACGTTTTGAAGAATTCTGCGGAAAGGGGAAGAAGTATGCGCCGTTCGCTTAAAGTGAAACTGATAATTTTTACAATTCTTATATTTACTGCGGCAGCAGCTGTTTTCTCCCTGCTTGCATACTCGGCGGCAGAACGTTCGGCGGAAGCGGCGGCAGTTTCGGTCATCGACCAGAGCGCCCTTTCGGCGGCGGAGGCGCTTTCGGGGAAAATTGACGGCATTTCCGCAGTCGCTGCGGACGTTTCGGCTGACCTTTCGCTGAGCCGCGCCCCCGATCCTCTGCGCATACGCCTGCTTGAACTGAAAAATCAAAGCTATTCGGGCAGCGGTATTACTTTCGACATTGCCTGCTCGGGAAAACTGCTTTCCCTTGACGGAACGAAAAGCTATTCGGGAAATCCCGCCGCGGAAAGCGCCGTGAAAGGCGTTCCCGCACTTTCAGACCCTTACGAACTGAACGGCAGGAGCGTGGTATGCTGTGCCGCGCCTATGGAATATCTGGACGAAGACCGCGCCTGCGTGCTTATCTGCATTTACGACAGCGGGTTCATAGACGAAATAGCCGACTCGGTCTCCCTTGGTAAAAACTGTTCGGTTTACATAAAAAGCGGTGACAGCATCATTGCGGGAAAACCTTCCTCCGCGGAAAATATATACACTTCCTCCGCGGCGGTGGAAAGCCGGGAGGGCTGGACGATCTGTGTGGACGCCGTTCCGAAAGAACTTATGCCAGACCTTACTTCGGAAATAGCCGCTATCGGCGGAATTTCCGCCGCGCTTGCGGTGCTGTTCTGCATAATAATCGCCGTGTTCACGGGGAAAGCCCTTGGTCCTGTTTCGCAGATAGCGGAAAGGATTTCCGCGCTTGCAGACGGGGATTTTACTTCGCCTGTTCCCACGGTAAAAACTTCCGACGAAATATCCGTTATTGCAAATGCCGTTGAACGCACCGCTTCGGCTTTAAAAGGCTGTGTGAACGAAATTGCAAGTTCCGTTTCCGAAACGGCGGAGGGGGATATTTCCGAAAGAAACGTTATGTATCACGGGGATTTTGCGGAAATTTACAAGGCTGTTTCCGAACTGAAACAGATACTCCGCAGCACTGTGGGCGAAATACGTTCCGCCTCGGAATCGGTAATTGACAGCGCGGAAAAATTAAGCGCCCAATCGGCGGAATTCACCGAAAAATATGAATTTTCCGTACCGACAGACAGCATGGTAAGCGAATATTCCCAAAAAGCCGCCGAAAAGCTGAATGAGGCGTTCGGCTATCTTGAAAAGGAACGGGAAAAGCTTTCAAAGCTGTCGGAAACCATAATTTCCGTAAATGTCAATGCGGACGATATACATTCCGTGACAGAACAGATAGAGGATATAGCGTTCCAGACAAATATACTTGCCCTTAACGCCGCCGTTGAAGCCGCCGCCGCGGGCGAGTACGGAAAAGGCTTTGCGGTAGTTGCGGACGAAGTGCGTTCGCTGGCAAGAAGCAGTTCCGCGGAAGCCAAAAAGACGGCGGAAATAATCGGCACGGTCATTTCCTCGGTTAAAAACGGCGTGGAACTTGCGGCGGACACGGCTTCCGCCCTTGAAAAGGCAGAAGCTTCAGCAAGGGAAGTTTCGGAATATCTGACAAAAATAGAAGCGGCTTCCGAGGAGATAACGGAAACGCTGAAAAACGCGGAAGAAAAATTTTCCGTAATATCAGACGAAGAAAATCAGAACAATTGCAGCGTAAGCAGCGAAACCGACGGTATAATTGAGGACGCGAAACGTCTGAAAAATATTGCCGATTCGTTCAAAATAAAATAATGCTGTCCGTACATAATAAAATCATAAAAGGGACAGCATGATTTTTTGGAAGGAGAGCGGTTTTTATGAAAAAATCCGTTGTTTTATCTGTTTTGGTTTGTTGCGGGGTCATTCTTTGCGGGTGTGACAATAAGGGGAATACCGATGTAACGGACATTTCTGCTGAAACTTCTGCCGCGGAAAATTTCGCTGCGGAAACGTCCGTTGCAGAAGATTCCGTTGATACTGGCAGTAAGATAACCATGGAGGACGCGGAACAGACGGCATTTGCGGACGCAGGGGTCTCCGAAGCTGATGTAACGCATCTGAAAGTCAATCATGACACAGAGGAAAATGTTTTCAAGGTGGAATTTTTTGACGCTTCCAATGAATACAAATATGAAATAAGTTCCGAGACGGGGGATATTATTTCCAAGAGCATTGAACCGCGCTCTGAAAATGCGGTTCCCGAAACCACCGCAACGGTTTCCGAGCCGGAAACTCACCCGCTGGAAACTACTACCGTTCAGCCTGCCGTTACCGAAAGCACTACACAGCAGACGGCGGCGACAACTTCCGCACAGGCTAAAGCCACAGCCGCAACCGTTGCGAATTCAAATATCAACGCCGACAAGGCAAAGGAGATAGCTTTCAAGGACGCGGGGGTTTCCGAGTCCGATGTGGAATATATCAATGCCAAACCCGACCGCGACGACGGCAGGGACGTTTTTGATGTGGAATTCTACGCAGACGGCGTTGAGTATGATTACGAAATTGACGCGGAAAGCGGAAAAATTCTCTCCTTTGACAAGGACGCGGACAATTTGAAAATTCCCGCCAAGACCGAGAAAGCGGCAAGCGGGAGAATTACCGAAGCCGAAGCCGAGGAGATAGCGTTCAGGGACGCCGGTGTTTCCGAATCCGATGTAAAGCGTTTGAAAACCGAGTTTGACCGCGACGACGGCAGGGAAATATACGAAGTCGAGTTCTATTACAATAACATGGAATACACTTACGAGATAAACGCCGCTGACGGAAGTATTCTCGAACGCGACGTAGACAGAGACTAATTTATTAGAGTTGAGAGTTAAGAGTTAAGAGTTGAGATATTGCAGTAACGCTTATGTCTCTGTGTTCAATTTTTAATAGCTGTAAGATAATAAAGCAAAATTAAGTTGTGAAAAAGAACAATAACAGTTTATGTCAACATCTTAACTCTCAACTCTAAACTCTCAACTCTTTTTTTTGTGTAGGTGTTAGAAAATATGAAGAATAAACTTCTCGTTGCAATTGTGGGAATATGTACGGCTGTATGTACGATTGCAGCGGACTATGCTTATACCGAAAAGCTTTACGCCGACCGTATCGCCGAAAACGAACTTTACGAGTCGCTGGACGCCGACCCTCATGCCCTGTATGCGGGTTTTACCGTTGAGGAATTCGGCGAGGGCTACGCAAAACCCTCTTCCGTTTTCGGCAAGGTCGTTATGGATATTCCCATAATAAACCAGTACCCCGAACTTCCCATAGGCTGTGAAGTCACAAGTGCAACCGCCGTTCTGCAATATCTGGGTTTTGAAATAGACAAGCTGACTTTGACCGACAACTATCTGAAGTGGGACGACAATTTTACATATGACGAAAATATGGTTTCCCACGGTCCCGACCCGAAACGCGTATTTGCAGGGAATCCCTATGACTGGGGTTACGGCTGCTATGCCCCCGTTCTTGCGGAGACCATGAACCGCTTTTTCGCCGACCAGAAGGCGGATTTCAAAGCCCTTGTCATGGACGAGATAAATTCCGCGGATATTGAAAAGCTTATAAACGAGGGCGTTCCGCTGATAGTCTGGGCAAGTATAGATATGAAGCCTTATAAGTATGATTCGCCCTCCGAATGGGTCATAAACGGCACGAACCGCACTTTTACATGGCTTGGAAATTCCCACACGCTGGTGCTTTGCGGTTATGACAGCAACTGCTATTACTTCATGGACTGCAACGATAAGGACGAGATAACGCCTTACCCGAAAGAAAGCTTTCTGAAACGTTTCAAGGAAAACGGCTGCCAATGTGTTGCAGTCAAAGATTACAGAAATTACTCCGAGTAGATTTTTGCAATGATATACATAAGCCCGATACAAGCCGCGTCCGTAGCAAGGGTGAACGCCGCCGCCCACATTATCGGAATAAGCTTGTGAATTTTAACGCCCTTTCTGCGGCTTTCCGCACTTGAAAAAGTCCATATGTTAATTGCCGCGTGAATGATGTAAGCGATAACGCATAAGAAAAAATAGTCGCTGAACATGAATATTGAGAAAACATATTCCACCGCCGCTGTGAGGAAAATATTCATCAGGACGGTCTTGCTGAAACTAAGTTCCAAGGCGGTTATTTTTGAAAATACCCAAAACATTATGAACAGCACTACGGCGTTGAGAAGCGCAAGCTGGATATTGCTGCAGATAATCCCCGCAAAGAACAGCGAGTAGAACTGCATGGGAAAGGCGTTCCAAAGGAAAAGCCACAGCAGCGCAAATACCACCGCCCCTGCGGCAAAGATGAATTTCCTTTTATCGGTGAAGTAGTCGTTTAACTTTTTAAACAATGTTTTCAGTCCTTTCAAGTCGTGTCGGTAAAATTATTATATCACATATTTTGGGAAAATGCAAACCGAAATTTCATGGAGGTGCAGAATGGCTTTAAAACAAGCGGAACTTCCCGCCGAAACTCCCGTGAAAACGGATAGTATAGGACGTAATAACCGAGTCGGTTTCCTTGACCTGCTGCGAGGGTTTGCCATAATATTTGTAATGATATATCATCTGCTGTATGACCTTATCTTCTTTTCTGGAAAGGATATACCGTTCTTCTTTTCCGATGCTATGGACATTATACATAACTTTTTCCTTGTGGTGCTGTTTGCCGTTTCGGGGATATGCGCGGGCTTTTCAAAAAACGTACTGAAACGCGGGGCAACGCTTTTTCTTCTGGGCGAACTTCTGACCATCGGAACGGCGGTGTTCTTCCCGCAGGAACTTATAGTTTTCGGGGTGCTGTCCTGCTTTGGTATGTCAATGCTCATTTACGGGGTAATTTCCCCGCTGCTGAAAAAACTTCCGCAGCTTGCGGTGTTTGCGGTTTTCGCCGCGCTTTCTATAATATTTTTCAACTTCCATAGAACGGACAGCCTGTTTTTCATCTTAGGCAGCGTGAAGCTGAATGTTCCCCATGATATTCCGTATTTATATCCTTTGGGTATAAAAAGCGATGATTTTCACTCTGCGGATTATTTTCCCCTTGCGCCTTTCGGGTTTATTTTCCTTGCGGGAACGGGGCTTTCGGATATTTTTGCAAAAAAGCAGCTTCCTGAATTTTTCTATAAGGCGAAACTTCCCGCCGTTAACTTCTGCGGGCGGTATTCACTTTGGTTTTACATAATCCACCAGCCGATCTTTATGCTTATTACCTATTTCTTGTGAAAGGAACAGTATGGAAAATCTTACTAATATTAATGTTATAAAGGAGATTCTGAACCGTCACGGGTTTACGTTCAGCAAGAGTCTGGGGCAGAATTTCCTGATAAATCCGTCTGTCTGCCCGAAAATCGCAGAGATGGGCAACGCCGCAAAGGGCTGGGGCGTTCTGGAAATAGGCGCGGGAATAGGCGTTCTCACTCACGAACTTGCAAAGCGAGCGGATAATGTCGCAGTGGTGGAAATTGACGGCAGGCTTATTCCCATTCTGAATGAAACGCTTTCCGAGCATGACAATATAAATATTATCAACGAGGACGTAATGAAAGCCGATTTGAATAAAATCATTGCGGAAAATTTTTCGGGGCTGAAAGTCGCCGTTTGCGCGAATCTGCCATATTATATAACGTCTCCCGTAATAATGACGCTTTTAGAAAGCCGTCTGCCCATTGATTCAGTAACGGTAATGGTCCAGAAAGAAGCAGGGAAACGCATCTGCGCCGAAATGGGGACCCGTGATTCGGGAGCGGTAACGGCGGCGGTTCGGTACTATTCCGAGCCGAAAATGCTCTTTGAAGTTTCAAGGGGAAGTTTCCTGCCGTCGCCCAATGTGGATTCCTGCGTGATACGCCTTGACATTCGCAAGGCTCCCGCTGTTTCGCCCGCGGACGAAAGGTTCTTTTTCAGAACGGTGCGGGGCGCGTTCTCACAGCGGAGGAAAAATCTGGCAAACAGTCTTTCCTCCGCCCTGAACATTCCCAAGGAACAGGTCGCGGCGGCGGTAAAAGCGGCGGGGCTTCCGGAAAATATCCGCCCCGAACAGCTTGGGCTTAAAGACTTTGCAGATGTTTCCGACTTACTGGTAAAATTTACTGTGCAAACTGCATAATTTTTCAAAAGAAATTTTTCCCAAACGCAAAAAAATAGCAAAAACTACTTGTTTTTATTCTGGAAATGGGTTATAATATTTACTGTAAGTACAGTATATTGTTAGTGGGGAGAATTCCCATACAAATTAAACGTAAAGGAGTGTTGTAAATGAATAACGATCAGACCATGACATTTTCTGTCATAGAAGATAGAGAGGGCGAGATGAAAAAGAACCTTACGGCTATTTATGACGCTCTTAAAGAAAAGGGCTACAACCCCATAAATCAGATAGTAGGTTACATCTTATCGGAAGATCCGACCTACATAACCACTTACAATAACGCCAGAAGCCTTATACGGCATATCGACCGTGACGAGCTTTTGCAGGCTCTGGTAAAATCTTATCTCGGCGAATAAGATGTTAAGTGCGTTATGTGGGGAATTCACAAACGCACTTTTTATTTAGAGCAGGCTGAGTGCGCCTGATTTTGTAACCAAATTGTAACCGCTTTTCAGTTGTATTTTTCCTGAAAATATGTTAAAATATAATTGTGATAGATCGTAAGAGCCCGTGAAATAATAATAACATTACGGAACCGGAGGTTTTTATGATCAGAACTATTATGACGGCTATGGCTTTGTGTATGGCGATGACGTTCACAGCAAATATTTCGGGGCTTGACACTACCTGCAAAGGTTACGGTCAGGGCAGACAGGTGGACGAAAATAACCGCCCCTACGGAGCCATTGCTTTTAACGACGAACTTGGCTGTTACGACTGCCGCGCAATTCTTGACGATGACAAAAAAATATGCCTTACTTTCGATCAGGGCTATGAAAACGGCTATACCGCTTCAATACTTGATACTCTCAAAGATAAGGACGTAAAGGCGGTGTTCTTTCTCACAGGCGATTACGCCGAGAGGAACAAAGAACTTGTACAGCGAATGATCGACGAGGGGCATATTATAGGAAATCATGGAATGAAACATAAGTCGCTCCCCACGCTTTCTCCCGAAGAAGCAAAAAAGGAGATAATGGATCTCCATGAATTTGTAAAAGAAGAATACGGCTGCGAAATGCAGTATTTCAGACCCCCCTGCGGGGAGTATTCGGAACAGTCCATGGCGATATGTCAGCAGCTTGGGTATAAAACCATGCTCTGGAGTTTCGCGTATCAGGACTGGGACGTCAATAACCAGCCCGACCCCGAAGAAGCCTTTGAGCGGGTATCTTCGGCGGCTCACGGCGGCGGGATATATCTTCTGCACAGCGTTTCCGCCACCAACGCGGAAATTCTCCCGCGGGTAATTGACAGTTTACGGGAACAGGGTTTTGAACTCGGACTTCCCGACTCCTAACTAACGCTTTTCATTGTAAGGGGAATTCCCTTACCGATGAGTTCTCGGCTTGCCGATGCAGACGGCGGGCTTTCGGGCATCTTCCTTGTTTTATTTTGTATAAAGGGCGGGACTGCGCTAACAGTTCCGCCCTCTTTCTTTATCCTAAAAGCTTTTTAAGCCGTGACATTGCTTCTATGGTGTTTTCCCGTGAACCGAATGCCGTCAGTCTGAACCAGCCTTTTCCGTTTGGACCGAAGCCCTCGCCGGGAGTTCCCACCACCTGAATCTCTTTCAGCAGGTAGTCGAAAAATTCCCAACTGCCCATGCCTTTGGGGCATTTCAGCCAGATGTATGGGGAATTCTTTCCGCCTGTGTATTTTATTCCCAGTTCGTCGCAGGTCTCGGACATGATACGGGCATTTTCCATGTAGTAGTCGATATTCTTCCTCGTCTGGGAAAGCCCCTCGGGGGTGAATACCGCCGCCGCCGCGCACTGCACGGGATAGGACACGCCGTTGAACTTGCTTCCCTGACGTCTGCACCATATCTTGAATACATTCACTTCCTTGCCGTCTGCGGTGTAGGCGTTCAGTTCTTTGGGAATGACCGTGTATCCGCATCTCATTCCCGTAAATCCCGCGGTTTTGGAAAGGGAACATATTTCAATTGCGCACTCTCTTGCGCCGTCAATGGTGAAAATGCTGCGGGGAAGTGTTTCGTCGCGGATAAATGCTTCATATGCCGAGTCGAAGATTATAATTGCTTTCTTGCTTTTTGCGTATGTGACCCACTTTTCAAGCTGTTCTTTTGTGTATACCGAGCCTGTGGGGTTATTTGGCGAACAGAGATAGATAATATCGCAGTTAACAGAATCGTCGGGCATTGCCGCGAAGCCGTTTTCCTCATTTGAAGAAGCGTATACTATCTTTTTGCCGCTCATGGTGTTTGAATCCACATACACGGGGTATGCGGGGTCGGTTATGAGAACGGTGTTGTTTTCGCCGAAAATATCCACGATATTTCCGCAGTCGCTTTTCGCGCCGTCGCTTATAAGTATTTCTTCGGGGTCGACGTCCGCGCCGAAGCTTTTGTAATATCCCGCAGCGGCATTGCGGAGAAATTCATAGCCGCGTCCGCTGTCCTCATAGCCGCGGAACGTTTCCTTGCGGGTCATTTCCTCTGCGCCCTTTTTCATGGCTTCCGCGGTAACGGGGGCAATCGGAAGTGTAACATCGCCTATTCCCATGCGGATAAGGGGCTTATCGGGGTTTTCCGCCTGATACGCCTTTATTTTTTTGGCAATATCAATAAAAAGGTAGTTTTCTTTCAGTTCAAGAAAGTTTTCGTTTATATAAGCCATTGGTATCAGTCCTTTCGGTTAATTTTATGCAGGTGTGTTATCGGCGATATTTTCAATATCCGCCTCGCCGTTAAAAACTTCCGCCGCGGGTCCGCGCTTTATGACGTGACCGTCCGAACGGTATGTAATGGCAAGCTTTCCGCCGCGAAGCAGCAGGGTAATTTCCTCGTCCTTTTTGCAGTGACCGCAAAGCACCGAAGCAACAGCGGAAGCGCAGGCGCCTGTTCCGCAAGCCCATGTTTCGCCGCTGCCCCGTTCCCAGACACGCATTTTCACGGTGTGCCCGTCAATAATTTCGCAGAATTCGGTGTTCACTCTTTCGGGAAAAAGCGGGTGGTTCTCAAAATGCGGACCAATATTTTCAAGGTCAAGGGAATCAATTCCCGATGTGAAAATAACGCAGTGGGGATTTCCCATGGAAACGGCGGTAATATTGTATGTTTTTCCATTCACCTCGATGGGCTTGTTAATAAACGTTTCGCCGCCGGCTTTCATGGGAATAAGCTGCGGCTTGAGGATCGCCTCGCCCATGTCTATTTCAACGGTCTTTACCTTTCCGTTTTCGGGGAAAAGCCGCAGGAACTTTATTCCGCTTTTGGTCTCAAGGGTAATTTCCGTCTTTTTGGTAAGCCCGTGGTCGTAGACGAATTTTCCGATACAGCGGGAAGCGTTTCCGCACATCATTCCCTCCGAACCGTCGGCATTGAACATTCTCATGCGGAAGTCGGCTGTTTCCGACGGCATTATAAGCACAAGCCCGTCTGAACCTATGCCGAAATGCCTGTCGCTGACGACTTTTGAAACATATTCGGGGTCGTTCACCGTTTCTTCAAAGCAGTTCACATAAACGTAGTCGTTGCCGATGCCGTGCATTTTTGTAAATTTCATAAAAATATCCCTTTCGGTCACATTTCGTAGGTTTTGAGAATATCACGGGCAACTTCCACCTGCGGGAGCCGCATATCCATAGCCCGCTTCTGTATCTGGCGGTGCGCGTCCGCTTCGGAAATGCGGAGATACTCCACAAGAACGCATTTTGCCCTGTCCACCAGACGAACGTCTTTCAGCTTGGCTTCAAGAGCGATATTCTGCGCTTTAAGGTCATTCTGCTTCTCGGCGGAAAGTGTCACGAACCGCAGAGTTTGCAGCAGAATGGCTTTATTCAGCGGACGGGGCAGAACGAAGATATTCCTGTCGCCTATTTTCTTTGCGATCTCGCCGCAGTTTTTTGAAGCTGCGGAAACTATTACTCCGCAGCTTAATTTTTCGGCAAAAACAGCAAGGTCAAGTCCGAATTCCTTTTCAAGAGGGGTATTGACAAGCACCGTATCGAACCACTTTCCGGAAAGCAGTTCCCGCGCGCCCTCCCCGTCCGAAACGGAAATTTCTCCGAATCCCGCTTCTCCTGCGGTAAGGGCGATATTGTCAAGGGTCTCCCCCTCGTTTGAGAAAATTATAATGCTTTTCCTGTCCTGCATGGTAATTTCCTCCTGTCAATGGTATTTGCAATTAGTATATCATAGATCTCGTTAAATTACAATAGCACTATAAGAGTTGAGAGTTAAGAGTTAAGAGTTTAGATGTTGACATAAACCGTTAGTGTTCTTTTCACAACTTAATTTTGCCGTATAATTTTACAGCTATAAAAAATTGAAAGCTATGATATAAGTGTTACTGCAATATCTTAACTCTCCACTCTTAACTCTAAATTAAAAGTTTAGTTATTTACATAAAGCTGTTTGTAGGGGCTGGCGGTGTTGGGGGTAAGCTTGAAGAAATGGTCTTTCATAAGATCCGCCGCGCTGTAGCCGAAGTTTTGGGCAAATTCCTCAATGTCGGGGCGGATATTTTCCATGTCCTCGGGAGTGGCGTCCGCGCACTTTACCTGAACGGGAAGTCCCGCAGGGGCGTGGTCGGTGCGGATATAAATTGCGCCGCCGTGCATACCCGTTCCGCAGAAGCTTCCTACGGGGCAGCTTTCCTCGTGACCTATGCCGAGAACGATAACTCTGCCGCCCGCTTGGTATTCGCCGAGGAAATCGCCTACTTTTCCGCCGATAACAAGGAAAGGTATGTGCTTCTGATACTCTTTCATGTGTATTCCCGCGCGGTAGCCTGCATTGCCTTTAATGAGGATCTTTCCGTCACGCATACCGTAACCCGCCGCGTCACCGCAGTTGCCGTGAATGATGATCTCGCCCGAATTCATAGTATCGCCTGTGGCGTCCTGCGCGTTTGCGAAAACGGTTATGCGGGTCTTGTTGAGATATGCGCCGAGAGCGTTTCCCGGAATGCCGTGTATCTCGATATTCTTTTCCTGCGCTCCCGTGCCGATATAGCGGTGACCGAGGGCGTTTTCGATAACGATGTCCTTGTCGTTCGTGGTGCTGACAAGGTGGTTAAGGTCTTTGTAATGCAGACCTGCCGCGTTTATTTTAGTCGGCATTTCCAACACCTCCTGCAAGCTTGTCGTTGCGGCGTTCACGGGTGAAAGCCATCATCTGCGGGGCTTTTTTCAGAAGTTCAAAATCACATTCGCTTACGGAAATATGCTGTTTTATAAGTGAAGTGTAGATTCCCGCGCGTTTTACATCGCCCATGAGAATGAAGCCTTTCAGTTCGCCGTCCTTGGTGACAAGTTTCTTGTAATTTCTTTCGCCGTCCGTTTCAACGAACGCTTCGCCGTCATAACTTCCCGCTGTGATGATATGCAGCCCGAAAAATCCGATGGCGTTCATGGGAATGGCGTTCAGGTAGCGGAAGTCCGTTCCCGCCATGTTCTTTCCCGCAGCTTCGCCCTGCATGAACGCATTGGGGAGAAGCGCAAGAATTTTCTGCTGTCCTGTTGTAATATCAAGGGATTCGGTGCAGTCTCCCGCCGCGAAAACGTCTTTCAGGCCCTCCACCATCTGGCGGTTGTCGGTAACTATTCCGCGGTTAACCTTTCCGCCCGCTTCGGAAACAAGTTCCGTATTGGGACGAACGCCCACCGCAAGAATTACCATGTCGAAGTCCACTTTATCGCCGTTTGCAAGAACTGCGGAATTTTCGCCGAACTCTTTGACGCTTGTTCCCAGAATGAACTTTACGCCTTTGCTTTCGATGTGTTTCTGCATTATGGCGGAAGCTTCACTATCAAGAATTGACGGAAGTATTCTGTCCGCAAGGTCTATAACGGTCATGTCCGCGCCGTAATGTTCCAGCGCCTCGGCGGCTTTCAGACCGATAAGTCCTGCACCTACGATGAGGACTTTCATGCCCTCGGAAACCTTTTCCTTTATGGCTTTTACGCTGTCAAAGGTCATGAACGTGAACTTGTTTTTCACCTTGTCCATGCCCTCCATAGGCGGAACGAAAGGTTTTGAGCCCGTGGCAACCATTAGCTTGTCGTAATTTATCTCGTTGCCGTTCTCGATGGTAACGGTTTTCTTGGCGGGATTTATCTTTGTGACTTTCGTGCCAAGAAGCGTGTCCACGTTGTTCTTTTCGTAAAAATCCTCATCGCGGTAACGCATATTTTCGTCTGTGACCGCGCCTTTCAGCCAATAGGAGATAAGGGGTCGGGAATATGTGTGGTAGGGTTCGTCCGAAATCACTACTATCTGTCCTTTGGTGTCCACCGAACGTATGCCTTGGATAGTTCCCACGGCGGCTGCCGAGTTGCCGATTATAACGTATTTCATTAATCTTCACCCCTATCTTCAAATACTATTGCCCTGTTGGGACAATTTGCCACGCAGGCGGGTTCGCCCGAATTGTTTTTTATGCAGAGGTCGCACTTGGCAATAGTTTTGCCGCCGTTCTTTTCGTCGATAACGATACAGCCGTAAGGACAGGAAAGAACGCAGGTATAGCAGCCGACACAGCGGTCGGTATTTACCGAAATGACCCCGTTTTCCACCGAAAGCGCGCCTGTTATGCAGCCTTTTACGCAGGGGTGTTCCGCGCAGTGGCGGCACTGGACGGCAAAATTTATGCCGTCGCCCTCTTCCACGGTAATGCGCGGAACGGGCGCTCTGTCCAGCTTGAAAGCCTTTGCCATATCGGTCTCGCCGCTGTTGGCAAAAGCGCAGTAATATTCGCAAAGATGGCAGCCTAAGCACCAGTCTTCGTTTACATACACTCTTTTCATCTGTAAAACACATTCCTTTCAGCAAGGCTGAGCCTTGACTTTTTCAGGTTTTATTTTGTTGGTGTTTGTTATACTTTATATGGTTGGAAGTTTAAACTTTGGTCGTTTAAAGTTGATTAAAGAACACTAAAATTTAATGTCAATATCTCAACTCTCAACTCTTAACTCTCAACTCTGAGTAGCAGGCTCAGCCTGCTCTTAACTCTCTACTCTGAATAACAGGCTCAGCCTGCCTACTCTCCGGCGTGCTGTATTCCCAGAATGTCAAGTTCTTTCTGGTTCAGTCCCACGCCGCGAAGCATAAGCCTGTTGCCGCGGAGAGCTTCAATGGAGTTGATGCCCATGCCGCCCATGATCTCCTTGATCTCGTGATCCCAAGCGTGAACAAGATTTACAAGACGTTTGTAACCTACTTCCGGATTGAGACGTTTTACAAGGTCGGGACGCTGTGTGGCAATACCCCAGTTGCATCTGCCCTCGTGACAGCTTCTGCAAAGGTGACAGCCAAGAGCAAGCAGCGCGGGAGTTCCTATGTAAATAGCGTCCGCGCCAAGAGCGATGGCCTTTACCGCATCGGAAGAAGAACGTATCGAACCGCCCACTACTATGGAAACTTCATTCCTGATACCCTCGTCACGGAGACGCTGGTCAACTGCCGCAAGTGCAAGCTCAATGGGAATTCCCACATTATCGCGTATTCTTGTGGGAGCAGCGCCCGTTCCGCCCCGGAAACCGTCTATGGCGATGATGTCCGCGCCCGAACGGGCTATACCCGAAGCGATAGCCGCAACATTGTGTACAGCGGCGATCTTTACGATAACGGGCTTTGTGTAGTCGGTGGCTTCTTTAAGTGAGAAGATAAGCTGACGAAGATCCTCGATGGAGTATATATCATGGTGAGGAGCAGGGGAAATGGCGTCGGTTCCCATGGGTATCATACGCGTTCTGGAAACGTCCTCGCCTATTTTTGCGCCGGGAAGATGTCCGCCGATGCCCGGTTTTGCGCCCTGTCCCATTTTAATTTCTATTGCCGCGCCCGCGTCAAGGTAACCTTTGAAAACGCCGAAACGTCCCGAAGCTACCTGAACTATGGTGTTCTTGCCGTATTTGTAGAAATCCTTGTGCAGTCCGCCCTCGCCGGTGTTGTAATATGTACCCAGTTCCTCGGCGGCTCTGGCAAGGCTTTCGTGGGCGTTCTTGGAAATAGAACCGTAGGACATCGCAGAGAACATTATGGGAACGTTCAGTTCCAGATAGGGCGGAAGATCGGTATTTACCGAACCGTCGGGGTTCTTTACAACGTGGCTGGGCTTCTTTCCGAGGAAAACCTTGGTTTCCATAGGTTCACGAAGCGGGTCGATGGACGGATTCGTTACCTGAGAAGCGTTTATAAGCATTTTGTCCCAGTAAACGGGATAATCTTTCGGCGTTCCCATAGAGGAAAGCAGAACTCCGCCGCTTCCCGCCTGACGATAGTTTTCTATCATTATCTGCTGGGTGTAGTTGGCGCTTTCGCGGAAAGCATTCTCGTTGGGACGGATTTTCAGTGCGCCTGTGGGGCAGATACATACGCAGCGCTGACAGTCAACGCATTTTGACTCGTTGGCAAGCATTTTATCATAATCCGCGTCGTAGTGGTGTACTTCGTTGGAACACTGACGTTCGCAGGCACGGCATTTTATACATTTGTCCGTATTACGGAGCACCTCAAACTGGGCAGGAAAAAAGTTTACAGGCATTTTCTTTTACCCTCCTCGCTAAGATTTACAATTACAGGTTCGCCGCCGCGGGGACTCCATACGTTTTCAGCGTCGGGGCAGATCGCGCGGATAGCGCATTCCTCACTGGCGATATAGACCATGTCTTTCTTTTCGGCGACGACCATGGAGCGGAGTTTCAGACGGTCGTTGAGAGCCATAAGTCCGCCCGTGTAGCCGAGGATTATGGAGAAAGGTCCGGTTATCAGCAGGCTGGAAAAAGCGTTCCTGAAATATTTCAGCTTGGCGGCTTTTTCGGGGTCGGTCTTTTCAAGGGCTTCTATCTCGCTCCAGAACGGCGCGGCGATTATTCCGGCAATATCTTCAAGGCTGAGCTGCTGCTTTCTGTTCAGGTAGTCGAAAATGTAGGTGATAACTTCCGTATCGGTGAGAAGCGTGCATTTATAGCCGAACATTTCGATAAAGCGGCGGTTTGCGTCGTAAGAGGAAATTTCGCCGTTATGTACTATTGTATAGTCAAGCAGGGAAAACGGGTGCGCGCCGCCCCACCAGCCGGGGGTATTTGTAGGATAACGTCCGTGGGCGGTCCAAGCGTAGCCGCTGTATTCGTCAAGACGGTAGAATTCTCCAACGTCCTCCGGAAAACCTACAGCTTTGAAAACGCCCATGTTCTTTCCGCTGGAAAATACATACGCGCCGTCAATGTCGTTGTTTATGCGGATAACGCATTTGGCAACGAATTCCTTTTCGTCAAGCTGAGACGAAGCTATCTTGGTGGGCAGAGGATTTACAAAATATCTCCAGATAAGGGGTTCATTCTTGATGGCAGGAACTTTCTTTGTGGGGATACGGCTGAGGTTCACAACGTCAAAATGGCGGTCGAGAAAACGCTCGGTCTGTTCCCGCGCGGTGTTGGAATTGTAGAAAACGTGGAACGCGTACAGGTCTTTGTATTCGGGATAGATACCGTAGCCGGCAAATCCGCCGCCCAGACCGTTGGAGCGGTCGTGCATATAGGAAATGGACTTTACTACGTCGCTGCCGTTCAGCCGTCTGCCGTCTCGACTGATAAAGCCTGAGATGGCGCAGCCCGAAGGTATTCTTATCTCGCCTTCTTTTAAAAGCATATACTCACTCTCCTGAAAAAAGTTTTCGGATAACGATTTCCAAGCTGTTCTCATAACAGACTTGAATTCAATATATATGATAACACATTATAAAATGCTTGTCAAGGGATTTTTGCAAGATTTTTCGATAAAACTTGCAAAATTGCGTAAATATTTTGTGAATACAACTATTTTTTATAAAAAACTGGAATAAAATGATTTTTAAATTGCATTTTGAAGAATAAATACAGCAATTTGCACTAAATGTTGACAAATTTCGCGCAAAGTGTTATATTATATGTATAGGACTTTTGAAATTAGCGATACTATTTACATAGACGAAGGGAGAAACGGTTATGAGATGTACGGAATGTGGTTCTGAAATTGCGGAAAATGACGTTATTTGCCGCAGCTGCGGAGCGGAAATCATTACCGCTGTCGGCAGCACGGACAGGGACGCTTTTGACGATGTGGAAAGCGTTGACACAGGCAAAACAAAGGTAAAGAAGAAAAAATCGGAAAAGGCAAAGCGGGGACTTGTTCTGAAAATTGCCGCCGCCGTTGTTGTTATTGCGGTCATTGTTGTTATAATAGTAAATATTGTCATTTCGGTAAAGGCCGCGGAGGGGCGGAGGCTTTTCGATAAAGTTCCCCTTGGCAGGGACGTGGAGAAAATTTCCGCGGACACGGGTGTGACGTTTCTTGACGGAGAAAATTCAATTTACGGCGCATTGAATTATATTGCGGATTACGATTATATATGCGAGTCGGAAAAATCCGCCGAGATAAGCGGTATTCAGGTGCCGGAGTGGGCTGTTCTGCTGAATGAAGACGGTTCCGGAAGCGTTAACGAGGCTGTTCTGTATAATTTCAGCGTCCTGAAACATAACTGGATGGGTGTTAAAAATGAGGGGAAAATAGACACTTCTGTGGTGGAGTTCGGAATGAAGATAAGGGATGCAGAGCGGGCTGTGGGGTTAAAGCCGTATACTATTTTAAAGGAAAGCAGTGAAAATACTACCACCTATACTTATAGGTACCATTATACAGATGAGACGGACGGAAATAACTGCGTTATGAATCTTTACATCGAAGTCAGCGATGTGGACGGGCAGGTCAAGAACGTTTATGAGGAAAAATTAGACTATCTTAACCTTATTCTTAGAGGAACATCTTCCGGCAGCACCGCATAATATAAAGCATATAGTTCAAAAATATGGTGTTTTATGTACAAATTGCATAATTTGGAATATATAATTAATTGGTTTTATAGTTAAAAAGTAGATTTGATAAAAAAGTTCTTGACAACTAAGATTGAATGTAGTATACTAAAAAAGCTGACTCACGAGGGAGTCGAAAAGAGCCGAAGAAAAAAGT
>CANRFB010000022.1 GCA_947629785.1 uncultured Clostridia bacterium
TATGCTCTCTATATATAAAAACGGTTCAGAAAGGTAAAATTACGTCATATTTTTCCGATTATTTTAAAATTTAGCACTCTTAAACAATTTTGCGTATGGAAAATTGTGCGTATTTACAATTAAATACATATACAAATTCAATTCCCCATTGGGGAATATAATAAAATTAAGCGCGGATATTTTAAAAATCCGCGCTTAAAATGGTTTTTGTAGTTTTAAAAGTAACAGCATATCATAACCAAGTTACAAAGCAACATGTTTGATATTATCATTTTGCATTTCATAACTGTTATATTATGCCATTAACGTAAGTAGAGGCAGTATACAATATTTTTATTTTTTCGGACAAGTACCCGGTTTCTTGTCGGAAACGTATTCGCTGTTTCCGTTTCTATTGACATATGCAGAAAAATACAATGTATATGTTTCTCCTTTTGTCAACCCCGAAACGGATTTTGTAACTACAAGCTTTGAGTTGCTTGATTTTAAGTCTGTCCACTCACCTACTACTGTTCCATAACTGTCTTTCAATGTAAGATGACCGTCTGTAATGCTGTCAGTATTACTTGCTCCTGTTAAATTGACAGTGCAGTATGCTGTTGTACCTGAAAACGTAAGAATAATATCCAATGTATCTGTATCAGAATATCTGGGTTCAGCTGCCGTGACAATTGAAGCTGTCCCAATCATTACGGCAAGTGACAAAAGAACTGAAATTAAGCGTTTAATTTTCATAGTATAAATCCTCCCATAGTCATACTGCCTCTATTATAAAAACGGTTCAGAGAGGAAAAAATACGTCATTATATTTTTATTTTTCAATATTTTCAGCGATTTTAACAAATTCTTCTTTAGATATATGTGCTTTTAGACCAAAAGAATATCCGCTATAATACCATAAAAGATTATCATAAAAATCATTATCGTTGCTTCTGTAATAATAATACTCTATACTATCAACAGTAAACGTTTCAAATGAATTATGTTCATTATCATAATTTCTTAACATACTATCAGCAATGCCATAATTAAATTCTATTATTTCATTTTCATTTTCATAAGTTAGTATAACATATCCAGGGGAATAAATGCCATTTGATAATAAATATCCGTCAGGCACATAACCCAATCTAAAACTATCGTCAAAGCTTTCAACTGTTATTTCGTCACCAACATATTCATATTTATCATACTTATCAAAAACGCTTCTGAATACATTTTTAACTGCCGCAAAAACCTCCGGCTGGGTAAGCAGACAGCCAAATACAAGACCGAAGGCAGCCGCAATGGATACGACAGACCTTACGGCAATACGTTTGTATATTTTTATTCTGTCTTTTCTGCCAACAGAATTTGTTATTTTACGCATTTTTCTCTTATATTCCTCTGAAAATTCGTGCGGCTTATTTAATTCATCATATTTTTTGAGTTCCTCATCAAGGCATTCTTCGAGAGCGTCAGCTAATATAAGGTCAAATATTTTATTCTTAGTTGCAACATTCATTTAATATTCCCTCCAGTTTCTCTATTAATATTCTCCTACCTCGGAAAATACGTGTTTCAACCGTTCTTAAAGGTATACACAAAATTTCAGATATTTCTTTTGCAGTATGTTCATATATAAATCTCAAGCTAAGAATATCTCTGTATGTATCATCAAGTTTTTTTATTTCTTGCACAAGCTGATTATACCCGACTTGAGATGAAATGTCACTTATTAATTGATCGGATACGAAGTCATCATCTTCTTGAATGTACTCTGTCCTATCGTAATGCTCCTTATCAAGATTATCAAATGCTTTATTTTTCACCATAATTGACAGCATTGCCTTTGTTTCCTTACTTTTTACATCACCAACTCTTTCAAATTCCTCGGCAATTTTTAAAAAACAGTCCTGTACTGTTTCATCAGCAAGGGCTTCACTGTTTAAAATTGACATGGCAATATTGAACATATATTCCTCATATGTATTATGTAACTGTACAAATCGTTCTCTATCACTCGGATCGTCAATTAATGTAAGGCAAATTCCAAGCATTATATTCACTTCCTCATAATGATATGTATTTAAAACATTATACAACATTATAATAAAAAATACAATGCTTTTCCAAAAATTTCTTGACAAGTGTTCAAAATTTTACGGTAACGAAATTATAAATCCTTTAATAATTCTCAGATTTGTGATAAAGAATTTTCCTATAAGATAAAAACAAAAATATACAATAAAAAGTCACCTCAATCCATTTATAAAATACAAAATACTTTGTAAACAATTTTATTATAACACTACTGTTTAATAAAGTCAACACGTATAGATAATAAAAAATATCACTAACAGATAATAGTAAATTTATCCTATAGCTTTAAAAAATATTATAGAATTATAATATACTATAATGGAGGTGTAAACGCATGATTTACGGACTGCCCCAAAAGCTATGTGATTTAAGGGAAAGAAGCGGAATGTCGCAGAATGACATTGCCAAACGAATAAATGTCGTAGCTTCAAATGTTTCGGGATACGAACGCGGAGAGCGCACTCCAAGCGTTCCGACACTATTAAGTTTGTCATATGTATATAATTGCAGTGTTGATTATCTGCTGGGAAAGAAGCAGGAGGACGCGACCCGTGTTACGGTCGATATATCGGAAGTGCCAAGAGAGCACCGTAAAATAATATATGATATGGTGGACGCATTAAAGCGGGGCAAAATTGAATAATACAGATGTAATAAGCGGACAGCACGTCCGCTTATTTTTTCGCTCCTATCGTTCACAAATAATTTACAAAATGTTTTAGCACGTTCCATATTTAAAGAAATTATTAAGCTGAACGTAACGCACGGAAAGGATATGTTCAGCTATGTCTACATAATAAATAAAATAGATAAAATTGCCGTTTTTCGCTACAATTTTCAAAAAATCAAATATGATATAATGTAATTACCGAATAAAAACAAAGGAGCGGAAACAATGTGCAAAAAAATCATAACAGCAATTTTACTCACAGCGGCAGTCGCAATGACAGGCTGTACAAAACAGGCGGCAGAGGAAACCGTAGTTTTAAGTCAGCAGGAAAAGGAGATCGCCGCAGTAGCCGAATGGTTCTCCGAGAGTATGACGGACGGGGAAGATTTTCCAGACATAAAAGACTATCAGTATTACGCCCGCGCTGTAGGACTTGACAAGGACGCATTCTTATCGGCTGATATGTGGGAAGTGTTTTACAGCGAAAGCGTAAACATAAACCGAGATGTGGACGGTAAGGCGATATACCTCATAAGGCTTGACCCCTACAAGCTGCTGGAGATATACGCCGCCAATAATAACAGCACGGTCGAAAGGGTATGCGAGAGCCTGTCCCTCACATCGGAACAGCTTTACTATAACTGGGGATATACCGCCGCCGCAGTAAACTATACAAAAAATCACAAGGACGGCAAGGCGGCGTATTCCGAAAAGGAGCAGAAGATTTTCGGCATAGACAACGGCGAGGACAGGCAAAGCGTTATGTCAACGCATTTCCTCACAGTTGATATTGCAAACGGCAACACGATCCGATACTCAAACTCAATACCCGAACTGGAGATAAAACAGAGGGATAATCTCCGCAGTACCACTAAAATGACATATAACTATGCGGAATATACAGAGGACGAAAAAAATCCCGCACTCACAGTCAACGGTATAGGAGTTAGACGCGTCCTGCCCCTTACCGTCCCCAACGGTTGGAAAGCGGCAGAGGATAAAGATACAACGGTAATGTTCAACGCTTCTCCGTTCTCATACGGCTGCACCGACAGGGATAAAATCACATTTCCCGAAAAGGAAAGCGAGGTGTCCGAATAATGGTAGGCGACGACGCTAATATCGTATTTATAGAATTTTTGAAACAACTGCTTGAAATCATCAAGATACTCAGCAGCGGCAAAGGCGGCATACCAAAGGATAAAACCAAAACACCGAAACAGCCTAAAATAAAGTTTGGAAATCTTACCAAAAAGGATTTTGACAAGCTTAAAAAGGCGGGTATTGATTTTAAGTATATAACCGTACCGAAAGAAAAGTTAGAGGAGCTTAAAATGACGGCAAAGGATATAGGCGGCTCTTTTTTCTCGACACAGCTTGTTGACGGCAATAACGCTGTAATAGCAGTACCGTCACAGCTTATGGATGCGGTGGACGCCGCAGTACAGCATATTACCGCCGAGCTTATGAAGAACGATCCCTCGTCCCTTATTGTCAAGGACGGAAACAGCAAGATTGACGAAAATGATATGAAGCTGACAACGGACGTTCTGAGAAGTCACGACATACCCGTATATTCCTTTAAATCGAATGACGGTAAGTATATGAATGTTGTACCGAGGGAATTTGACGGACAATATGAAGCGGCGGTAAATGAAGCCAAGGCGATAAAGAAACAGCTTGACGGAATAGAAGTCACAAGGTATGAACAGACTGCTCCCCTTGACAGTCTTGACTTTATCGCCGATACCCTCACCGCCGAAGAAGCGCAGGAGCTTTACAAAGCCGTATCATTGTACGGTTCGGACGTTAAATTCTGCCGTACCGACAGCGGAACTGCCGTATTTTACCCGAAAGAAATCTCGGAAACGGTCCAAAGGGCAAGAGAGGAATATCGGGCAAGCCTTGAAGAAAGCGAAAAGTACCTCATAGATGTGACGGACGATACCGTGACAATGGACGTGGAAAAACTCGTTATTGAGGAAGATAACAACTCATACTTTGTGAGAGTGCCGAATACTGCCGCCCTCGATTATCTCCGTTTGGATAAATCGGAAGTGGAACTGACAAACGGCGGTAAAACCCTGTCAATGAAGCTTGATATGGAGAGAGAATATTATGTTTTCGATGAAAATAAAATGTTCAAATCCACACGCAAGGGCGCGGAACTTGCCAAATGCTATAACACCAAGCATGAACGCGCCAATAAGGACACACAAATCTATCAGTCGGGAAACAATTTCCGCAGGATAGATTTGTACAGCGCAGAGCAAAACCGCCTTATCAGTTTGGGGTTAAATAAGGCAAGCGAAATAAAAACGGAGCTTTTAAAGCAGGGTATTTCCCCGAAAGCCGTCAGCAAGCTGCTCAAAGACATTGACAATAAGCTGCCCGACAATTACAAGGAGATTTTTGCGTACTCCGCAGAAAAGACGGAGATAGTCTATGCTGATGTTCCCAATATAGGCGAGTACCTTGCACAGTCGCAGTTATCGGAGCAGGTCGTGGGAAAGGCGGTATGCTTTGATGAACTGCCAAAGGACAACGGCGGCAAGTGCCTTGTATTTGACAAATCCGAAAATGTATATACCGTTCTGCCCATACTCCCCCGCCTTGAAGTTATGAATAAACTGTCCGAAATGGGCTACAGCGAGCTTGCGGCAAAGGAAATCGCGGACAAGGTCATAGGAAGTTACCGTGATACAGATAAACAAAAGATTGAAGATGTAAAACAGGAGAAATCCGATATAATCACAAATTCTATTGACAGCAAAAACCCCGAACTTGCAAATTTTACATATTACTGTACGGAAAACAGCGCGGTAGTTGTTCAGGAAAGCACAGACAGCTATAAATATATGGAGATTGACAAGGGTATGCCAATAGCTGACGTAGAAGCGGCGGTTATGAAAAATTTTGATATTAAGGACAGCATTTCAGCCGCCGAGATTATGAAACAGCTTGCAGGAGAAAAAATAATCGAGGCAGGAAAGCCGATAAAGGCGGGAGAAGTGACAGTAACGCCGCTTTCGTCCTCCTGCATAGAAATAAGCAAGGACGGAAATTCCGCGATAATGCCGAAAGACAGGATAGACGGCGGGAGACTGACGGCAATGGGAGTAACCGACAAGGAAAAGACAGTTATAATAAATTCCTTTGAGAAATCCGAAAAAGCCGCCAAGCACCCCGAACGTCAGACCCTGCAAACTATCAAAAACTATGCGGCAGAGGCAAGAGAAAAAATAAACGCCGTAAAGGACAAGGCAAAGGAGATCGCAAAGTCCGCGGCGGCAAAGGGACAGGACAGGTGATATTATGGCAAGTAATTTTGGAGAGCAGAAAAAGAAAAGCGGGTATGAATTTCTGTTTTTTGCCGCCGCTGCTGTTCTTGTAATAATTATTGCAACGTGGTTCGGATATATCCTTGAAGATACGGCGACGAAAAAGGGCATACAATGGCTTACCGCCTTAAACTCAATATCCGACTACGCAAACCCCGCCGCCTTTATAAAGGCTTTCGGAGCGGTTTTAACGGGAACTGGAATTGCCAAAAAAGGAATGGTGTTCGGATTTTTGGGCGGTATGCTCATTATATTGTGGAAATTTGCGGGCAGCGGAAAGCGTTACCACCGTAAAGGCGAGGAACACGGCTCGGCACGTTGGGGCAACAGGCAGGAAAAAGATATAATTGCCGATACCAATGATTTTTACAACAATGTCATAGCCGCTTCTGACGTATTTTTAGTGCTTGACCGCAAAAAACGCGATACCAACTCTATGACCGAAAAAGAGAAAAAGGCAAAGGCACGTTCCGACAGGAAAAAGGAAAAGAACGAAAAGAAGCGCATTGACAAGCTGACAGAGAAAGCTCAGGAAAATTCCCCAATGGGGAACTCCGCAGAGGCAGAGATATTTGAAACGGATAAAAATACCCTTGTAAGATACAACGGCAGCGATACGGAAGTGACCGTACCCGATAATATAAACAAGATCGGCGAGTTTGCATTTGCATTGTCGGAGGTAAAATCCGTAACAATGTTGTCGGTTACAGACGTTGAGAAAGGCGCATTTTTCGGTTGTGAAAAACTGGAGCATATAGAAATGGAGAAAGCCGAAAACATAGGCACTTCGGCGTTTGAAAGGTGCTATGCTCTCTCCGATATTTATGTGGGAGATAAATTCAAGAAAGCCGATACAACGTCATTCAGGCAATGCTTAAATGCCGTTGTACACTCACCCACAGGAGGTTACGCAGAACAGTACGCCAATCAGAACGATATGACATTTGAAATAAGCGGCGGCTGTACGGATAACGAAGTCATATCTATACGCAAAATAGCGGAAATGCGAAAGGCAGCCGCCAAGATAAAGCCTATGCTTAATCTTAATATGATTATTCTCGGCGGTTCGGGTACTGGCAAATCCCGATTTTACGTTAAACCTAATATTATGCAGTGCAACACGTCATTTGTTGTGACAGATCCGTCGGGAGAACTTTTGCAGTCCTGCGGGAAAATGCTGGAGCGCAAGGGATATAAGATAAAGGTGTTCAATATAAACGATATGAAGCACTCGTCAAATTACAATCCCTTTCACTACCTCAAAGACAATGACGGAAACATCAACAGCAACAATGTTATAAAAATGATAAACACCTTTATGCTTAACACAAAAGAGGAGGGCGCGGGAGGCGGCGACCAGTTTTGGACGGACGCTACAAGACTGCTGTTATCATCGCTTTGTTTCCTGCTTGTGGAAACCGCAAGCGAGGAGGAGCAAAATTTTGCGGGTGTTCTTGACCTTATCCACAAGGCGAAAGTCATTGAGGGCAAAGAGGAGGAAAAATCTGACCTTGACTTGATGTTTGATAAGCGAAAAGAGGCAGAGCCTAATGCTCTGTCGGTGCAGTATTATGAGGAATTTAAACAAGCGGCGGGAAAAACAATGCAGTCTATCCTTATTTCCACCACCACCAAACTCCAATGCTTTAAGCTGGAGGACGTTCGCAATCTCACCTTTGCCGACAATATACACCTTGAAACTATGGGAGACGAATTGACGGCGTTATTTATCATAATACCGTCCACCGACACCACATATAACTTTTTGGCGGCAATGATGTACACGCAGTTATTTGACGCATTATACAACAGAGCAATAACCTTTTATCACGGCAGACTTAAATATCACGTCAGATGTCTGCTTGACGAGTTTGCAAACTGCGGAAAAATTCCCGAATTTGACAAGGTACTGGCAACGTGCCGTAAGTTTGAAATTTCGGCGGTTATAATCTTACAAAATCTCTCGCAATTAAAGCGGCTCTACGAGAAATCGTGGGAGGAACTTCCCGGCAACTGTGATACAATGATTTATCTCGGCGGTAAAGACCAGTTTACTAACGAGTATCTGTCAAAAGAGCTTGGCAAGGAAACTATAGACCAGCAGAGTATAAATCAGACTAAAGGCAAGCAAGGCAGCTCGTCATACAATAACGCCATTTTAGGCAGGGAGCTTGCCACCATTGACGAGTTATCCACAATGGATAACAACGACTGTATTGTAATGGTGAGAGGTCTGCACCCTTTTATGACGGCAAAGTTTGATATAATCAATCACCCCCGATATAATATGCTTGACGAGGCAAACAAGGCTAAGAATACATATTATCTGGAGGACAACATAAAGACAATGCCCGAAACGGAATATGTTGATTTTTCACGTCTTTACGATAACGGATCGGCAGACCCCGACAATACTATTGAAATAGGGTATGTTACAAGCGATAACGAAATAATTAAATCAGCCGCCGACCTTATGTCAGATATTCCGCAGGATATACGGAATATATTTTCAGATATTGAGGGCGTATATGCGGCGTAGGAAAGGATTTGATATTTTGCTTGACGCAGAAGAAATCGAAATAATAAACAGAAATCTTAAAAATGGCTTTGACGTTGAAATACAGCACAGAAAAAACGGAATTGCAATTTTAAGAGAAAAGAAAGAAGTTTGTAAAAAGAGCAATTCCCCAATGGGGAACGGGAGGGATAAAACGTGTTTGGAAACGCAGAAGAAATAATATTGAATAATCTTCCCGAAGTTACAGCCGATGAATATAAGAAAGTGAAAGTAATATTTAAACACGGTTGTGAAATAGTCATTAAATGCAAGAATTTCTCCATTACCAAAATAAACGGCGATGTATACGGATATGAAATAAACGGAATTTGCGGAGATTATCCACTATACATTAACAGGGAAGAAATTGCCGCAATCATATATTTGGAAGAACTCGGACAGAAAGAATAAACATTTTAATCAGAAAACTGTAATTAAATAAATGCCGCTCTTAAAGAGTAGAGCGGAACGGCTAAAGAGAGCTATAGTGTACAAAAAATGTACGCTTTGGCTCTCTCTTTTTTTGTTGTTATCACAGCAAACCGCCCTGCCCCTCGGCAGAAAATAATTTACTTGTGCGCGGAAGTCGGCGAGGCGGTTTTGCTTTGATATATATTAAATTTTTTTAAGGAGGTTCACTAAGATGAACAGATTTACACAGGCGATTGACAAGGTGCAGGACACAGTAACGGAGATCGGAGCAAGAACAATGCTTGCAACGGTCAACACAGCGGGAAAGGTTATGAAAACAAGGCTCGGCAAGGCTGTATTTGCCGTACCCGCGGCAATGGCAGCTTGTACGGTAACAGCTTCGGCGGCAGGAGAGGGCGGCGACGCTACAGCGCAGGGAATGATTGACGGCATTATGGGTATTCTCGGTCCCGGCGTTATCGGTCTGGGTACGCTTGTAGCCATTGTCGGCGGTATTCAGACAGGCGTAGGCTTTAAGGACGATAACGCAGACGGTAAGACAAGAGGCTTTCAGACCCTTATCGGCGGCGCGATCATTGCCGCAGTCGGCGCGCTTGTTCCCGACAGCATTTCTCTCGGCGGCTGATGTCCGTATATCAAAACAATATCCGAACAGGCGGTATACGTCAGATTGCCGCCTGTTGCGGTAATGCGAAAGGAGATGTAAAAAATGGGAGAGCCGAGTATTTGGCAGAAAGCCTTTGAAGAAGCAACAGAAATTATCCAAAAAGAAGCGGACGGCTTTTCACAAGTTCTTGACGTACTTGTCAACTTTGATGTTGTCAGCGAGTGCGGCACGGCGATTGACGTTTTTACAGCCGCGGGAACGGCGTTAATGGCTTTGTTTTTCTGTATGGAGGCGTTTACGTATTGTGCTGCCGTTGATTTTAACGGCGGTATCGAGGGCGCACTCAGGATTGCAATGAAGCTCATAGTAAGCGAGATAATCATACAGAACACAGGGAATATTGTCGGAGCAATATCGGAAATATTCCGATCGGTATCGCTGACATCATACAACGAGGCGTTTTCAGGCATAAGTAACTCTTTTACGGCTGCCACAACGGCAAACGGCGGAGTAGACGGAGGCTTGCTTGATCTTAATTACATTTGTCTCGCTTTTTTGTTGTTTATCATAGCCGCCGTACTTTTCATTTTGTTTTCAATGATCGTCATAACAATGTTGGGCGTAGTCTTTGAAACAGGCATTTTAGTAGCAATATCCCCTGTTGCGCTTTCGACTCTTGTAAATTCACAGGCGCGTTCGGCGGGAGTAGCTTTTATCAAAAACTTTGCCGCTGTATCTATGCAGTGGGGAGTATTGTCAATATGTTTTCTTGCCTACACAAAAATAAGTACGGGCTTAACGCTTTCGTTTATTGATAACTGCGATACGGGCGGCTTGCTGGTTCATATTATGCAGTTTGCGACGCCGCTGCTTTGCGTGATACTGCTTGCTGTTACAGTTTCAAAGGCAAGCGAAATAACAAAACGTGCATTGGGAGGCTGATGAAAATGATTAGAGCAGACGTACCGCAGGACGTTACAGAGTACAAGGAACAGTTTTTCCTCGGAATGACAGGCAGACAGCTTGTGTGCGTGGTGTTAATGCTGATACTTGCGGTTGGGACGTTTCTGCTGGGCAGAAATTTTGTGACGTCGGATATTCTCGTATATCTGATAATTCTTGAAGTCGCACCCATTGCCGCCGTGGGATTTTTGAAATACAACGGTATGGGCATAGAAAAAATAGCCGTAAAGGTAATGGATTTTTATTTCGGCTGCCAGCGGAGAAAAATGAAATATCTTCCTCCCGAAACTGAAATACACGATTTTGTCAGGGAGATATACATTGCCGAAATCGAAAAGGAGCGCAAAGCGGAAATAAAGGAACAAAAAAGAAACTCCAAGTCAGCCTTAAAAGCTGAGAAAAACAAAGGAAAGAAGTGATATAAATGTCCGAAAATAACACAGTAACAACAGAAATAGACGTAGAGGCGGCAATTTCAGAAATAGCCGAAATGGAAGTATCTAAGGCTTTGGAAAGCGTCGCGGAACTGACGGAAACAACCGTACCCGAAAGTGAGACGCTTGACGATGAAAGCCGCACCGACACGGAAATTACCGAAACAGAAACGGGGGAAACCGTTGTCGCTGATATTTCCGAATATGCGGAGGAAAATACAGTGACCGTTTCCGAAGAAACCTTTATCGTTCAGGCAGAGGACAACATATCGGCGCTGCCCCCCGAAACAACGGCGGCAATAACCGAAACCGAGGAAGTGACTTCGGCGGTCGTTACCGAGGAAAGCGTAAGCATTACCAAGTCGGAGCTTACGGTAAATCAAATCTTAATGCCTGTCATTATTGCCGTTCTTGCATTGACCGCCTTTATTATGAAAAAGTCGGGCGGCAAAAAGAAAAACAGCGGCAGGAAATACGCAAAGGACAGGGACGTGGAGAGGCTTAATGCCGATAAACCCGCAAAATCAAAGAAAAAGGAAAAGCGGGATAAATCGGAAAAGGAAAAGCGGAATTTGTCAAAGAAAACTCTTGACACCATTCCTTACAAGAAAATTTTACCCTACAACATATGGTATCTGGGTAAAAATATGTACTCAAAGGCGTACACCTTTGACGATATTAACTTTAACCTTGCGGACGAGGAACAGCAGTATGCCTACCTTGACAAGTATATTGAGTTTATGAATATCCTTGACGACACGGTAGACTGTCAGGTTTGTTTGTGGAACAGTATGGTGAACGTGGACGAATACCGTCACCGTATTCTGATGAAGCAGACAGCGGACGAGTTTTTCAATCTCCGCTTTGAGTACAATAACCGTGTGCTGGAGGAAAATATCAAGAAAGGTCAGAACGCTATCCAAAAGCATATGTACGTTACTCTTACCATAAAGGCAGCGGACGAGGAAACCGCAAGGAGAAAATTCAAGTCCCTTGATATTGCCGCCATTAATTCCTTTAACCGCATAGGCAATACAAACCTCCGAGAGCTTACCTCGCAGGAGCGTGTGGAAATGCTCAAAGACTTTTATATCGGAGCAAACGAAAGTCAGGTACCCGAACTTACCGAGGAAAATTTCAAACGCGGCGAGGATAAACTCTACTGCTCCCCCGATTACTTTGATTTTAAAAAGGACTATTTTATGTTCAATGATACCTACGCAAAGGTCGTGTACATAAGAGATTATCCCGCAACGGCAACAAGCGAGATTTTTACCGATCTGCTGAAAACAGGTATAGAGATAATGATAACCACCAATATCGAAACCTACGACAGCGCGGCGGCGCGAAAGCTGGTACAGCGGCAGATAACCGCAATTGATACCGATATGGCAAAGCGTGAAGTTGCAGCGGCGCAGCACGGTAATTTCTCAACGCAAATGCCGCAGAGAATAAAAAATCAGCGGGACAGTATGGTTGCGGTTTACGACAAGATAACTATGCAGGATCAGAAGCTGTTTTTAACCAATATTCAGATTTTGATTAAAGCAAAGTCCTATGAGGAACTGATGAACAATGCGGAGATCGTCGAAAGCACCTTGAAGCGTTCGGGCTGCGTAAAGGGGGAAATGGCGTGGGAGCAGGAGGACGGAATGTGTGACTGTCTGCCTTGCGGTTATCAGCGTAAATTCGGTTGGCTTCGTACAATGCCCTCGGAGGCTGTAGCAATTTTTATGCCCTTTAACGTAAAGGAAATGCAAATGCCGAACGCCGTGTATTACGGTCTGAACGTTCTGTCCCACAATGTCATAACCTTTGACCGTATGGCAGGACTTGTAAATCCCGCGGGATTTGTGCTTGCCTGTCCCGGTGCAGGAAAATCTTTTTTTGTAAAGCGGGAGCTTATAGACGTTTTCCTCCGAAACAAAAACGCTGACATTATCGTAATCGACCCCGAAAGAGAGTATTGGAAACTTGCGGAGGCGTTTAACGGTACTGTTGTCAGATTTGCAAACGGTTCAAAGAACTACATCAATCCCTTTGATTTTGACTTCCGTCTGCTCGATGATGACGAGATAGACATTATCGCCGACAAGTGCCAGCTTATAACGTCCTTTATCTCTTGTATGGACGCCAAGCACCCCCTTAACGCACAGGAAAAATCCTTTGTAGACAGGTGCGTCCGCAAAGCGTACATCAAGTCAAAGGTGCTTGAAACCCTTGACCCCGCAGATATGCCCACTCTCGGAACATTCCTCGAATGTATGAAAGAGGAAAAGGAAAACGTCAACAAGGAAATGCGTGACAAGCTGATAGTTACGGTAGATATGTACGTCAACGGCTCTGCAAAGTATTTTGACAATCAGACAAACGTTGATACGGAAAACCGCTTTATCTCTTATGATATTCGCGATCTGAACGGAAACTTAAAAACGCAGTCAATGCTCCTTATCCTTGATTACATTTGGAACAGATTGTCCCGAAACAGAGATTTGGGCAGGGCGACATACATCTATTTTGACGAGGCGCACTTGCTTTTCGCTGACGAATATTGCCTTGACTATCTTAAAATGCTTTGGAAACGTGCAAGAAAGTACGGCGGCGTTCTCACGGGTATTACACAGAATGTTGAGGACTTGTTAAAGGACGAAAAATCCCGCTCTATGCTTTCCAACTCGGAATTTCTTGCGCTTTTAAAGCAAAACTCCACCGACGCCGCCAAATTGCAGGATATTCTGCACTTTACCGACAGCGAGATACGGTATGTCAAGGACACTCCCGCAGGACACGGCATTCTGGTACTGGGCGGCAAGGATAAAATACCGTTCTTTGACGAATTTCCGAAAGATACCGAATTGTATGAAAAGATGTCAACCAATTTCAGCGAGACTGCAAAAATGCTTGCCGAAGAAAATGAATAACCGTAAGAAAGAGTGATGTAAATATGTCAAGAAAAAAGCACAGAGGAAAGGGCGGCAGTCCTCATTCGGACGGCAGCGGAACGGTCCGCAGACAAAAAGCCGCCAAATTTGCCGAAAGAAACCTTAAACCCACCTCGGATAATTCCCCATTGGGGAACTCCGAGAGTGAGGATTTTTTGGAAAATACGCCGCTTGAAAATTCAGCGGATAAACCGCACGGAAGTAACCGAAAAAGGAAAAAGCAGTATGACGACGAAAATACTGTTGCGGATAATACGGAAAGTCCGCAGGACGAAAAGCGGCAGAAAAAAGCGGCGGCAGTACGTCAGGCGGCAGAACGGAGCATTGCGGACAGCAGAAAAGCCGATATTGAGGAAACCGAGGAAAAGCCGAAAGAGGACGTTATTTCTGAAAGCTCCAAGGAAGAAGCGCCGCCGCAGGACAACTCATTGTCAGAGATTGACGATACTCAAACGGAAGAAAAATCCGTTGACCCGCAGACGGCAAAGCGGCTGAAAAAGGCGGCATACATCAAGCAGATGAATGAAGCCGAAATTGCAGAGGAAACAAGTCTTGAGGACGGGGAGGAAAATACCGAGGAAACCGCGGAGGCGCAGGAGCAGACGGAGGAAGTATCTGAAAATGAAGAATTTCCCGAAGCCGAAACATCGGAAGATGATACGGAGGACGGCGAGATCGACGCGGACGAATTAAAAGAGGCGTATATAAAGGAATTTGCTGCCGACCAATATCAGGACCGCAAAAATAATAAAAGCAATATACCCGCGGGAATGATACTTGAAGCCGCAAAGGACACGGCGGATTTTGTTTCTGCCGTTCAGAGCGGAGACGCTACTAAGGTTGCCGCACTTCCCATAAAGAAAATTATCGAAAAAAGGTATGGGGAAAACAAGACGTTACGAAAGGCTAAAATTGTTTCCTCCGCAGTAAAAAACTCCGACAGCGTAGGCGGGGCGGCGGCAGGGATCGGAACGGCAATTGCCGCCGATAAAGTCAAGCAATACGCACATGGACTTGTTTTCGGACAAAACGGTAAAAAGCGCAGACAGCGGGAAGTCAAAAAGTACAGGCATATCAAAAGAGAAAAGGCTGTTAATGCGGAAAATACCGAAAAAACCGCCAAAGTCCAGCGGTACAAGGTAAAGTCGGTTGAAAGGAACGCCGCCGCAAAGAAAAACTTACAGCGCAAATTTTATTTGAAGCAAAACAAGGACGTTCTGACCTATGTTCCGAAAGCGGACGTAGGGCGCAGTATCAAGAAAAAAATATTTGCAAAGCTGTTAGCCTTTGCCGCACCTATGTTAATTCCGATATTTATTATCCTTATCGTTGTAATGCTCATATCCTCGCTTTTCTCGTGGTTAAATCCCTTTAAATTTACCTTTGCGGGAAGTAACGATGAAACCTCCGCGGAAAAAAGCGATGAAATACTGGACACTTACACTCTGATGATACAAAACTATATGGATATTGCACAGGCATACTACTACCTCGAATACGGCGACTGGTACGGCGGTACATATGATTATCCAAGCGCAGAACAGAGCCTAAGTTTTTCAGCTTTTTATGCTTCTAAGTGCGAATACATCATTGCTAATATTCGGGAACAGTTTGCGGACGCGCTTGCCAATGCTCCCAATGAACAGGCAAGAGCAAATATAAGCCGTGCAATGGGCGAAGCAATATCCAACGCTTTAAGTCAGGCACAGGCGGGAGCAGCCGAGGAATATCAGTCACTCATTGACGGTCTGAACGACTGTATGACCGCGGAGGAAAAACGTCAACACTACGAAGTTGTAAACAACGGCGGCGCAAACGGTACTGCCGACGCAGACGAATTTAACGGCAAGCCGATAGAGGGTACAAACTTCTTTGACAATGTTGAAATTGAAAGCGATCTGTCCGCGGAAGAGCTTATGGCTATGACGTCCTTGTATAAAACGTTACTGCTGATACAAAGCGACGGCAAGACCGAGGACGGCACAGATTATGAATACAACATTACTCCCGAAGATATAATGACGTTATTTGAAGATACGGAGTATATCCCGATAACCGCCGAAATTACACACAACAATGCGTGTGCGGGGCAGAATTGCCGCCGCCGACTTGTGGGCGACTACGAAAACGGCTACTCGTGGGAATACTACTGCCTTGCGGATCACGATAATTTAAACGGCAATATTGACCCTTGTATCAGCAGGGACGAGCTTCTGGAGAAAATTATGGAGCTGACCGAGGCGGAAGAAAACGGCTTTGATAAAGACCAATGCGAGGAAATGATTGACGAATACATTAAAAACATCAATGACGAGCTTGATATTGACGAGGACGATTACAGACAATTCGGCTCTGCCGATAACGAACGCGCAAAGGATTTTTACGAAACACTTATAGACCCGACGGCGGAGGGTATACCCAACAACATATGGGACGTGCCGCTGCCAGTTGTTGGAGAAAGCGAGGAAAACGAAAATGAATAAATTAAAAAAATGGTACAGCGAAAACAAGGACAAGCCGCTTTTTAAGGCAAAACTATTGCTTGTCGTACTCATCATTTTAGCCATAGGAGTACAGATATACGCAAATTACCGTGATGAAAAAGACCTTGAAAAAACAGAAACCTCCGTAACCGAAACGGTAACGGAGGAAACCGGCGAGCAGGACGCTCTATTGACATTCTGGAATAACAGCAGGGCGCACGTTGTTGCTTTTCTCGGTGTTACCGCCGCGCTTGCGGTCGTGAAGCACAGGCAGAAACAGAAAATCAAGGAAAGCGGGTAAAAGTACACCTAAATTTCAGTCGTTGGAATGAAGCTTTGCGCTGTATTCGGCGGCGGCTTTGCCCAATTCCTCCAGCGACATATCTTCAAATTTGTCTTTGCGCCATTCGGTATAGTCGAAAGGTTCACGAAGAATATTTGAAATGAAAATCTCTGTTTTGATAACTCCGAGATTTTTTAAAAGACAATCCATTGCTTCACTCATCACTACATTTGTATTGTAATCAGACATAATCACACCTCCACAATGCGAACAAAATCAAGCGGGTTCATTATTTGAATTTTTTCGGTTGAGTATTTCAACACTCTTTTATCGGTTGTGAGGAAATAATCTGCTTTACCTATAATTGCCGAAGCAACGTGATAGGCGTCCATTTTTTTAACGCCTGTTGCCGTAATTTCGGCGGCAAGAGCAGTTACCTCTGCTAAATGTGAACTGTCAACAAAGACTGCGGCATTTTTGAAAAAGTCAAAAATTGATGATTTGCGGACGCTATGAGGGTTGTTGTTATTTTCAAATTCGGAAATAAAGGAATAAACCAAATTCAGCTTTTTATCGGTAATCATTCTTTGAACATACATTTTTGCTTCTGCTTCAAGGTGAACTCTAAGCTGATTTTGGTCGTCATAGGGACGGTTGTAGCAACAGTTGTCAAGATAAACACTTATCATATGCGAACTCCTAATAAATCTTATTATAAACATTATACGACAAATAAAACACAAAGTCAATAACATTTTATTGACGGAAAGGAAAAATTATGAAATTGATAATCAGCGAAAAACCAAGCACAGCACAGACCATAGCTCACGCCGTGGGAGCAAGAGAGAAAATCTACGGAGAGGGAAAGGAGTATTGCTACAAAGGCAGCGACTATTACGTTGTGAACGCAAGAGGGCATTTGTACGGTCTGGGACTGCCGCAGGATTACGGCTACAGCAAGTCATACAAGCTGGAGGAGCTCCCTATATTCCCCGACTTTAAGATTTTTCCCGAAAACGAAACCGCCGAAAATCTCCGTACCCTTATCTCACAGCTTATGACACTTGACGAGGTTGACGAGATAATATGCGCCACCGACGCAGGACGGGAGGGCGAGCTCATATTTCGTCATATCTATGCCGCAAACGGCTGTAAAAAGCCTGTCAAGCGGTTATGGACTAACTCTATGACGGACGAGGCTATCACGGAATGTATGAAAAACCTCCCGCCCGACAGCGATTTTGACGGCGAGTATTATGCCGCTCTCGCAAGAGAAAAGGCAGACTGGATAATCGGTATGAATTTATCGAGACTGTACGGCGTACTGGACGGTTATCCTCACAGGATAGGACGGGTAAAAACTCCCGTACTTGCCATTGTTGCGGAACGGGACAGCGAAATTGCCAAATTTGAAAAATCGGTTACATACCGTCTTGAAATGGAAAACGGAGCAATTTCACAGCAGTTTTGGAATACTCCCGAAGAAGCGGCAGGGGCAAGAGTTATCAGCATAGACAAAACAGCTAATGTGCTTTCAGCTAAGTCCGAGGAAAAGAAAATAAACCGTCCGCTGCTCCACTGTTTGACAACGCTTCAGCAGGAGGCAAACCGTGTGTACGGTCTCACCGCCAAGCAGACACTTGACGCGGCGCAGAGCCTTTACGAAAAAAAGCTTACCACATATCCGAGAACGGATTGTAACTACATCTCCGAGGATATGAGGGAAAAGGTCAGCCGAGTTCTTGACGTTCTGGAGGACAGAGCAGAATACAGAGAACGCATTGAATACCTCAAATCCGCGGGAATAAGGCTTGACAGCCGCATTGTCAACAACAAAAAAATGGACGGACACGACCACCACGCCATTATTCCCGAAGCGAATATCACAGAGATAAACGGTCTGTCCGATAACGAACGCAAGGTTTACGGACTTGTTGTTAATCGTCTGCTTTGCGCTGTAGACGCCGAGTACAAGTACCTTGAAACCAATTTTGAATTTTGGTGCGAGGACGTTATCTACACTCTCAAAACCGTGAAGCCGCTTGTGTTCGGTTGGAAAAAATATGATACAGCCAAGGAGGATAATTCAAGTGCCTTGTCATATTGCGAATATGCAGAGGGAGCAAGCTTTACTCCAAAGGAAATAACGGTCAGAGAATGTGTTACACGACCCAAAAAGCATTTTACGGACGATACGCTTCTGTCGGTGATGAACAACATTGACAACCGCATTGAGGACAAGGAACTAAAAGCGGCGGTCAGCGGCAGAGGGATAGGAACGGAAGCCACAAGAGCAGAGGTTATCGAGCAGCTCATATCCGCGGGATATTTGGAAAGACAAGGTAAAAGCATAATTGCAACGGATTTCGGACGCGCGTTCATACGGTCCCTGCCCGACAATATTAAGTCGCTGGAGCGAACAGCGGAATGGGAACAGGTATTTACAAACATCAAGTCTGATAAAACGGCAGCGGAGAAGCTGTTGGAGGAAGTCAAGGAATTTGTGAAGTCGGTTATCGACTATGAAAAAAGTCCCTCACGGCACAGAACGCCTGTTGAATGCGAAAATCCCTACAGCAGAAAGGTTATAGGCGTATGCCCTCGGTGCGGCAGAAATATTTATGAGGGCAAGAAAAACTATTACTGCGAAAGCGGCAAGGACGGATGCGGTTTTACCCTTTGGAAAGACCAGATCACCATTAAGGGCAGCGTTACTCCCGACAGGGCAGAGCGGCTTTTAAAAGGCGAAGCAGTACCTTTTAAAACGCTCTCAAAAGAGGGCAACGCCTATACAGCGGATTTTGTTTTGGAGGACACGGGAAAATATATAAATCTCAAAAGGATAAAATCCGAGAAAAAACCTCTCGGTAAATGCCCTCGGTGTGGCAAGGCGGTTTTTGAGGGAAATAAAAGCTACTACTGCGAAAGCGGAAAGGACGGCTGCGGCTTTAACGTTTGGAAAGAGGACAAGCACAACGGCATTAATGTTACCGCCGCCAATATGACCGATCTTTTAAACGGCAAGGCAATTTACAAGCAGAAGAAAAAGCTGAACGGCGAGACGGAGCGGACAAAGTACACAATGGCTGACACGGGTACATATGTCAATATCCGAGCCGAAAAGGAGTGAGTACCATTAACGCATATAAGTACGCGGGAAAATCGGATAAAATAAATCCTATGATTTTTCGGTATGCCGTCATATCGTCCGTCTGGGGAATGGAGATACCGAAAGATATAGATTTAAAGCGGTTTTCCGATGAAGCGGTAAACGTTTTGAAAGCCGAAAGCCACAGCGAACTTACCGACCGCCTTATATTCCTTTTCGGCGCGGGAGTTATATCGGAGGAAACGGCGGTAAGCCTTATAAAAGCTAACAAAGCGGATTTTTGCGAGGACATTATCGCCGCCGAAGAAGCCGTAATATCGGGCATTAACGAAAATGCGGAAGATACCTTGCCATACGGTCAGATAGAAAATATCCTGCTTTGCGCCGCAAATTCAAAAAAATATCCCGAAATCCAGCCTGTCAGCTTTGCGGAGGCTCAAAGCATAGCGGGACTTCCCCATATCGTTCTTATGAACGGTTTTGCAAAAATCAAGGACAGAGATTTTTACGAATTTCTTGTTAAATTCGGAGAGGCGTTCGGAACGGTAACAAAAGATGATACTGTCCGAATTGAGGACGTCCCCGAAAATCTGCTTGAATGTGAAGATGTCAAAAATGGGGAGATAAATTCCGTATATTACCCATTTGCGGTAAATCTGCGGAAAATTATGCGATACGCCGCCGTGTTTGATAAATTATACGGACGTGAGTTTATCTTGTTTGCAAAGGAAAATTCTCTGCCTGTTGATGAAAAATTTGAAAGCAGATACGAAGAATACGTTAAAAAATTCAAGCTTCATTTTACGGTAAAAAGCTACAGCCGAAAGCGGTACATTTGCGGTGACAAAACAAACTGGTTTGACTACGCCGTAACCTCCGAGGCTAACGTTTCCGACAATATTCCCGCCGATTACATAAAAGAGATCGACATAGAAATATCGGAAAAATGCTCCGATGAGGAACTTGTGAATAAGGCAGTAGAGAAATTCCGCGGCATTGTCGCTCTTCCCGAAAACGCTGTTATCGAGGTTTTTCACGGCACGAAAAAATATTTGTACATTTTGAAAAATTCGGAACTTACTGTACTTGACAACGATAAATTTCATACTCTGCTTTTTAATTTTAACAAAATTTGGAGCATTATTCAGCTTTGCTCCCGAAGCAGACAGATAAAGGTCGTTGACGGTAAAATGACGATACCCGAAACGCTTATGAACGAGATCGCTCAAAACGAGCGCGAATATGCGGAAAGGATAATCAAGGAACAGTACACCCGAATGATAGAGCAGCGCAAGAATAATAAGCTGATACAGACCCTATCAGAGATAAAGGCAGCCGCCGAGGCTGAACGTGCGAAAATGAACGAACAGCAGGCAACAGAAGCAAAAAAGAAGAAAGAAATTGCAGACAAAAAAGCGGGCAGAGGCTCAGGAACGGAGGATTGATTTAAAATGAAAGTTTTTGTAAGAGAATACTGCCGCGATGTGACCGTAAGAATTTACGGCATTGACGGCGAAGAACGGACAAAAGAATTTTTTAAAAAATACTTTGCGGACGTTGAGGGAGTATATGAAACCACAGACGAGGAAAGAGAGGACTACAATTCCGAAGCGGTCTACACGATCACTAAGGCAGAATATTATAACTTCCTCGCACAGCATATCGACAATATCCAAAAGGGCATTGACGAGATAGCCGAGGCTGAATTTCGCAGGGAAACGCCGCAGGATTACACATTTGAAAACTGCTGCTATGTAATATGAAATTCCCCAATGGGGAAAAGTTTTCCAATGGAAAACTAAAGGAAAGGACTTGAAAAATATGAATGAACAGGAAATAAAGGAAATGCTTGACCGCATAGCCGCTCTTGAAAGTAAAAATGCGGCACTGGAGAACAAATTTATCGCTCTTGAAAAACAGGTCGATACAATAAATAAATTTGTTTCGGCTATCACCGAAAGCCAGTCAATCGAAACGACTATGAATGAAATTGAAAGTGTTGCAAAACAGCTTACAGACTGCGACAAAGCAACATTTTACTGCTATGACAATGCGGGAGATAAATTTTTCTCTCACGGCGATTATCGGAACTGGCAGGACACACAGTCGGCTGACGAACTTAAAAAGGTTTTTGTAGGACAAAAAATTCAGAATAAGCAGAAAGAAGCTGTTATCCCGCTTGTTACGTCCAAAGGAAAATCCGTCGGCGTAATTGTGGCAGAAAAGGAAAAGGGCTTTAAAAAAAGCGATTTTGAGGGCTTTAAAAAGGGCAGTCAAATGATGAATACCGTTGAACTTGCTTTGAAAAAGGAATTTGAACATCAGGGACGAATTACTGACGAGCTCACCAATCTGAAAAACAGACAGGGACTTAACGAGTATCTTAAAAATACTCTCTGCGGAAATCTCAATGACGGGCAGCCTGCCAATATCGTTATGTGCGATATAGACCACTTTAAGGCGGTAAACGATACATACGGACACGAAGCGGGAGATACGATACTCAAAGGAGTTGCCGCCGTTCTTAATGACGGAACAAGGGACGGAGCGGACTGCGCTTTCCGAATGGGCGGCGAAGAAATGGTGCTCATATTAAACTGCGCTCCCGAAAAGGCTGTTGATATTGCAGAGCGGCTTAGGGTGCAGATAGAAAATACCGTACATACGGTAATGCAGGGAGATACCCCGACAGAAGTCAAAGTAACCGTATCAATGGGGGTATGCGACATTCGTCCTAATATTAACATTGAAATTACTCCCGACAATATCAGAGAGGTATTTGACGGGGAACTGTGTGCGGCGGATCAAGCGGCGTACAGAGCGAAAAATAACGGACGTAATCAAGTTGTTTCTTATGACGAACGGGTAAATAAGGCGTACCTTACATATAAAGCGGCTGAAATCCTTTGCGGCGGTAATTCCGAAACAATACCGAAAATAAAGGACAGCATAGTAACTTGCCTTGAAAGCAAAAACTATGAAATGTTTTACAGTGCGATAGACGCATTGCAGGACTATGCCGCTAAAAATCCGCAAGTTTCCAAAGCGGCAGATATTCTTATATCGAAAATATGCAGTGCATACGGCTACGATACACCCGAAGCAGAACACACCGAACCGACTTTTGATAAAGCGGAGCGGACTGCCGAAAGCAAGTCGGAGGTCAAATATTATAACAAAGACGAATACGGAAAAATAGAAAATAAATTTTTCCTTAACGTTACGGCGGCTGCGGCGTACAAGATCGCTCAAAAGGCACAGGCAGAGGGTATTCAGTTTTCCGTTAAATATAACGGCGATAAATCTGTTGTGACGCTTGACGGAGAAAGGGACAAGCCTTTTATAGACAGCGTAAAAAAGGAATTTGCGCCCCCAAAACCCGAACAGCCCGCTTTTACAGTAGAAGATGATTTTCCTGCATACGACGTTCCTACAGAAGAAAATACGGTTGACGATATTCCCCCATATATTCCCCCAAATGTTTCTGCCGAGCAGAAACAGCAACCCGAAAGGAAAAAAGCCACCTTTTACAACAGGGAAGAATACAAGGATATTCAGAATAAAACCTTTATCGGAACTGACGCAAAGACGGCATACGATATTTCCAAGTTTGCCGAAAAAAGCGGAGTACAGTTTTCCGCAAAGTTTGACGGAAAAAATTCCGCTGTAACCGTTGACGGAGTTAAAAGCAAGGGCTTTATAGAAACCGTAAGAAGCATTTCAGCGTGGTCTGACAAGGTGCAGATAAAGGCGGCTAAGTCCAAGGAGCAGCTAACGCCCTCTAAAAATACGAACAGGGGGCGGTAAATATGGAGAAATACAGAGTAGTATCATTTTCGGGCGGCAAGGACAGTACGGCTATGCTCCTGCGGCTTATGGAGCTGGGAGAGCCGATAGACGAGGTTATCTGGTGCGATACATACAAGGAATTTCCCGCAATGTACAGACACGTTGGGAAAATAAAGTCAGTCGTTGAAGCCGCGGGAATTAAGTTTACCGAGCTTAAAAGTGATGTCAGCTTTGATTATTATATGTTTGAAAAGCCTGTTAAGAGAAAACGGAAGTATATAAACGAAAAATATAATAATCCTCTCGGCTTTTCGTGGGCAGGTCCGCTTATGCGCTGGTGTACAAGAGCATTGAAAATTGATGTTATCAACAAATATTTATCTCGTTTATATAAGCGGTTTGATGTAATTCAGTACACGGGTATTGCCGCCGATGAACAATATCGGCTTGAAAGAAAAAACAACGAGGAGCATATACACCCTCTTGTAACGTGGGGCTGGACGGAGCAGATGTGCCTTGAATACTGCTACAGCAAAGGTTATGACTGGGAGGGACTGTATAAGCTGTTTGACCGTGTTTCCTGCTGGTGCTGTCCCTTGCAGAGCCTTGAAAATCTTCGTACCCTGCGAAAAAACTTTCCCGACTTGTGGGAAGAACTCCGACAAATGGACAAGCGGACGTGGCGCAATTTCCGCGCCGACTACACGGTAGAACGGCTTGAAAAGCGTTTCGCTCTTGAAGATGAACGCACAGCGCAGGGCTTAACTATAAATCCGAGAAGCAAGGAATTTAGGGCGGCATTAAAAAGTGTGGGAGGTTAAGATAAGCTATGTTATATTCCGATGAACAAATACAACGTGCCAACGATCAGAGCATTACCGATTTTTTTCGCAGTATGGGATATTCTGCCGATTATGAAAGCGGAGAAATGCACATACACGGTTTTGGCGGCTTAAAGGTTGACGAGGAAAGAAAGCTGTTTCACATACATTCCCGTCAGGTGGGCGGTTACGGACTTGTGTACTGTTTGCAAACCGCACTCGGTATGAGTTACCCCGAAGCAATAAAAACGGCATTAAACGGCGAAATGCCTAACTCCAACACCAAAGATTTTAGTTATACAAAACGGCAATTCCCCAATGGGGAATTGCCCCCCAAGCGGGAAAAACCCGTGAAAGAATTTATTATGCCGCAAAGAGATAAAAACAACAGGCGTATTTTTTCCTATCTCACACAGGAAAGGCGCATATCTCCGCAAGTGGTAAACGAGCTTATAAACACAGGCTTGCTTTTTCAGGACGTAAAAGGAAACGCGATTTTTCTTGATATAAAAGACGGAGTACCCTGCGGAGCGGAATTTCACGGCACGGGCAGAAAGAAATACACCATAGGCAAAACAAAATATGCAGAGATCGAAAATCGAACGGTTATCAAAACAGAACCGTACATAGCCTATCAGGTCGGTGAGATACTGAAAGACGAAAAGGATATGAAGTTTGTCGGCTACATTTACGAAAACGAGGCTAACATAGCCGCAAATGAACAGGACGCAAAGCTGATAACCGACATCATAGAAGCAGTCCGAAATTCGGACATAGACAAGGAAATGCTTGAAAGCACCGTAAAACAAAAACTAAAGTCCTTTAACGGCGTAGCAGAGGGAACAGCGGGCAATTTCTTTGAATATGTCAAATTTCCAAATCCGCAGGGAGCATATGTGTTTGAAAGCGCAATAGATATGATGAGTTTTATGCACCTGCACCCCAACGCTCAAAACTGCGAGTTTGTATCAATGGGCGGTTTAAAGCCAAGCGTAGTCGAAACGCTTTTACAGCGAGGTTTAAAGGTTGCCCTTTGTGTTGACAACGATGAAAAAGGAAAATATTTTTGTGAAAGCTTCGGCGACAGGTGTACGGTTTTTACCGAATGTCACAAGCACGGCGTAAAGGACTTTAACGAGCTTTTACAGAAACTAAACCCTAAAAAAAACTTTACCGATACGGTAAAAAGAATATCGGAGTGGTCTTACCGAGTGCAGGAAAAAGCGGCAGCGGCAAAGGAGGCTTTGTATGAAAACAATAAACCCCTTAAAACGCAATATGTCCGCTGACAGACAAATCGAGGAACTGAATAAACGCAAATCGGAGTATGTTCGGGAACGGTCCGAAAAACAACTTGAACTTGACGTTATTAACTCCGATATTTCCTTGATTGAGGCGCAAATAGCAAATATTTTGATGATGAAAGGGAGGAAACATAAGTGAATAATGAAAACGAGAAAAAGGAAACTGCCGAAACAACACAGCTTTTGCATGTCCCCGAAAAGGCAGTCAATAAACCCGACAACAAGGTTATTTCAAAGTCGGAGCGGCTTAACGAGAAGCTGAAACAGCTTTGTGAAAAAAGAGAAAAGGCGTTTACGGCACAGTCGGCTGCCGAAAAAAAGACAAAGGAAATTGACGAGCAGATAAACAAGATACGGACGGAGCTTCATAATGATGAAATCCGAACACTTGACAATCTCTGCAAGTCAAAAAATCTGTCCGTGAAAATTCTCATTGATTTTTTCACGGCATTGACGGATAAAATGCCGCTGTCCGAGGCGGCGGCATTGCTTGAAATAAAGATAGGAAGTGATGATAATGTGTAAACCTCTTACACTCGGCAGTCTGTTTGACGGCAGCGGCGGTTTTCCTCTTGCGGGAATATTATGCGGCATAACGCCTGTATGGGCAAGCGAGATAGACCCGTTCTGTATTTCGGTTACATCTAAGCGTATACCGAGTATGCGGCATTTGGGCGATTTAACGAAGATCAACGGCGCGGAAATCCCGCCTGTCGATATTATAACCTTTGGCAGTCCTTGCCAAGACCTCTCTGTCGCAGGCCGACGTGCAGGTCTTGACGGAGAACGGTCGGGACTTTTTATAGAAGCAGTAAGAATAATTAAAGAAATGAGAGGTGTTACAAATGGAGAATATCCAAAATACATTGTCTGGGAAAACGTCCCCGGCGCATTCAGCAGCAACAAAGGAGAGGACTTCCGAACAGTCATTGAGGAAATCATCAAAATCAAAGATACCAACGTTTCTATACCTCAACCTCCAAGGGGAAAATGGCAAACCGCAGGCTGCATTATGGGAAACGGCTACAGCCTTGCATGGAGAGTGCTGGACGCCCAATTTTGGGGCGTCCCCCAAAGAAGAAAGCGTGTCTTTCTTGTCGGAAGTTTTGGAAACCAATGTGCCGCAGAAATATTATTTAAGCGAGAGGGCTTGCGAGGGGATTTTAAGGAGAGCCGCAAGGCGTGGAAAGGACTTGCCCCCGATACTGAAAACGATACTTACTTACCAAGCGGAGAATTTACGCCAAAAACCTTAAAGATACGCTGCGGCTGCGAGGGTGGCGGCAAAGGCGCACTAATACAAGAAAACAAATCCGCAACGCTTTCCTGCAACAACGACCAAGTTTTATTTAGTCAAAATATATCAAGTTATACGGCGGGATTTAAAGGCAAGGCAGGAAGTAAGGCGGGAAGTGTGGGATATTCCGAAGATGTAAGTCCCACACTCCAAGCGGAGCAGGAGGCGCATTGCTTATATGATACCGTTGTTTTTGACAGAGGACAGATAACGTCCAAAACAAACCGCAGTTATCCTAAGATAAATGATCCTTGCCACACTTTGGCGGCAACAAGCGGCAGTCCTGTTTTATGTGCCAGTTTTTACCCGCAGATGAAAGCGGAAAGCCAATGCTTTAAGGAAAATGTTGCAAATACCCTTGTGAATGGTACAAACGCGGGATTTCAAAATGCTGTTCTTGCACCCGAAATTGTACTTAACGATCAGGGCGGTAATTCAATATCAGCCAAAAATGATGTTGTACCAACGCTGAGAGCAGAAGCACACGGCAACGAACCCTGCGTACTGCAACAAGAGGTTATGTGCATAGATCAGGGCGGCGGGAAAAGTCAATGTTCTATCAGCAAAGATTTTTCGCCGACCATTACTTGTACTCACGGCGGCGAGCCTTGTGTGGTATATGACGGCAGGGGCAACGGAAACGGTCAGATAGCTCCCACTATAGCGGGAGATCATTTCGGACGTTCTGGAGACTTTTCGGCGGTCTGCATTGCAGGAAACACCATTGATAGGCAGCCGCAGAACGGCGGCAATGGCAAAGGCGTTATTACGGAGCAGTCTTACACCCTAAATACCATTGACCGACACGCTGTTATGTCGCCCATTTACAGCCTTGACAGAGCGGCGTTCAATCAGGGAGAGAACGCACAGTATAACATTTCTGTTGATGAAGATACGGTGCAGACCTTAACGGCTAAAGGTCCCTCGGCAGTTTGCTGTAATGCGGAACAGAGTATGTACGAAAATCACGGAATGGACGGGAGATATAACGGTCCTCTTGACGTTGCACCGACCGTTCAGGAGGCTTACGGTATGGGCGGCAACACAACACCTTTTGTAACGGAAAAACCTATTGATTTGAGTACATATGTCGTTCGCAGGATAACACCTTTAGAGTGCTGCCGCTTGCAGGGCTTTCCCGACTGGTGGTGTTCGGATATTCCTCACAAGGACACTCCCGAATACCGTATGTGGGGCAACGGCGTTGCGCTCCCTTGCGTTTTGTATGTGCTGGAGGGAATATCAGAAGTTTTAAGGGGGGAACAGATGTGAACAAGGTGTTTTTTTCATCACAAAATATGTGTTGGTGTACGCCGCAGGACTTTTATGACGAACTCAACAAAGAATTTTCCTTTGTTCTCGATCCTGCGGCAACGGAAAAAACAGCAAAGTGCAAACACTTTTTTACTCCCGAAACAGACGGTCTGACCCAAAGCTGGGATTTTGGCGGCGCGGTATTCTGCAATCCACCTTACGGACGAGAAATCGGCAAGTGGGTAGAAAAAGCCTACAAAGAGTCTTTGGTTATAAAATACCCTATTGTACTGCTTATCCCCGCAAGAACCGATACAACGTACTTTCACAACTTTATTTACTGGAAAGCGGAGATACGCTTTATCCGCGGGAGGTTACGTTTTACAGACGAAAACGGAAATCCTGCCGCTTCTGCTCCGTTTCCGTCATTACTGGTTATTTACAACAGCAGGGATATTAAACAAATCAAGGAGGCAGATGTCATTATGAAAGCAATACCTATTGAACTTAAAGCGGCAAATGAATTTGTCGCAAGTCTGCACAGACACCATACGCCTGTTTGCCGTGATAAATTCAGGATCGGCTGCGAGGTCGGCGGTAAACTTGTCGGCGTGATACAGCTTGCACGTCCTGTTTCAAGGGAACTTGACAACGGAAAAATTATTGAAGCTGTAAGACTTTGTACGGACGGAACGCCTAATGTGTGCAGTTTTCTTTATTCCCGCGCCGCAAGGATAGCGCGGGAAATGGGGTACGAAAAAATAATTACCTACATACTTGATACCGAGGACGGAACGTCCTTAAAGGCTTGCGGCTGGCACAAAGAAGCAGACACAAGCGGCGGCAGTTGGGACACACCGAGCCGTCCGAGAGAAACAAACGCTCCCACTTGCAAAAAACAAAGGTGGGCTATGAACTTGAAAGGAAATTGAATATGGAGCGCAATACATTTATTATCGGCAAAATATCAAATATGCCGCAGATCATAAGGTACGGGGATATTATGCGGATAACTTTTTCTGTAACCGAAAGAGAAACAGGGAAAATCATTCCTGTTATTGCCGATACGTCAAGAAATTTTTATGACCGTATCAAAAGCGGCAGTACCATAGAAATTATGGGAACTGCCTTTACAAGAAAAATGACCGTCAGCGGAAAAGTTAAACATCAGCGTACTGTTTGGGCGCACAGCTTTTCTGTCGAGGAATAAGGAGGAACTTAAAATGACCGAATATATCAATAAGGATTTTTACAAGCAGATACCCGCAAATGAAAGACACTTTATAAAGCTGTCGCAGGAGGCGGCATATGCGGCTGTCAAGGAGCTTGAAGCTGCAAATATACCCCATTCGGCTACCATAAGCGAATATAGAAGTGTTGTGACCGTAAACAGAGTTGACAGCGTTAATGCGGAAAGAATTGCTGAAAAAGCCGCAAAGGAATTTCCGAATGTAAAAAAGGTTTTCGGAAATACGGAATATAAGGCTATCCGTGATAGGAAATATATTGACACCGACGCAGATACGGCAAGAAAAATTGCCGCTCTGCTGTCGGGCAATACCAATAATCGCTTTTCGGGCATTATAAGAGGGGAAAAGGCAACAATAACAGTCAGCGGTGAAAAAAACGCCGCTGCTGTTCGTGCAATGGTTGAGAACTTAAAGAATATGGATCTGTTGGAGGCTCTCAGGGAGCGCGGCTATGAACGTACAGCAGACACAAACGGCTTTGTAAATATACGAAATATGCAGACAGGCGAGGTATGCGGTTTTAACGGTATGGCTGCCGTTCGTGATATGTTCGACAATCCCGAAAACGAGTTTTTCTATCCGCTGTCCCACAGAATTGCCTACCGTGAACACCCCACCAACGGCGATTACTATTACTACATTCAGAAATACAATTCTGCCGACAAATCCTCCGCTAAAGTATATAGAGACGAAAATAACAAACCTGCATTATTTAAAAGCGTTGACGAGGTGTTGTCCTATACGGCAGACAACGGGATAGAAATAACGAATATCGACGAGGAAATCGCAAACTGGAGAGAGGTTGACAGGGAGCGCGAGGACAACTCAATCATCGAGGAAAACAGAAAGCTCATTGAAAACTTTCCTATAAGCAATGGAGCTTACATAGACCTTATCAGCTACAATCCAAATACTGATACATTCTCGTGGACATACTATAACCCCGACGGCGATAATGGCAGCGGCGCATTTGTAGATAAAACCATAACCAAAGACGATATTTTTGCCGCATACTCTGTAAGAGTTGACGCAGAAAATGAAGAACAGGGACGTAATGCTTTTATAGCATACTTAAACGAAAAATGCAAGGAAGATGTAATCGAAATATATTCGGGATATTTTGCCGAGTACGCTGGAGATTATATCAACTATGCTTCAAAAAATTATGCTTATTTTTTCGGCATAGCGGAAAACAGTACAGCAACATCATCTATGGATAACTTTATTACCCACCTTGAATTAAATTGTGAGGAAGTAATAAAGGACAAGGAGAGTAAGGAACAGCCGCAGGAAATAACGGAAAGAAGTTTCAGAGTTGAGTTTGAGGGCTACTCTGGAGCGTGGAATGTTATAGAAAACGCAGAGATAGACGGCAAAGAACTGTTTATGCTTGAAAACGATTATTACGGCGACAGCGTGGCATATATCGTTGCCGATAAAGACGGTAACATTGTTGATAACAATGTTTGGGGAGATTTTGAGGAATACGAAAACACGCTTGTCAAGCGCAGACTTATTGAAGCCGCTGAAAACAGCAAGAACGGGACAACTATGCCCGTTTTAAAAGAATTTGCGGAGGATATGAAAAAATACGGCTTTGAGACTTACGAAGCAGACGGTATATTTACTGCAAACAGAGAAGATGTTGCGGGATTTATCCGTATGGATACTATCGGCGAAATACTCTACGATATAAGCGAAAAGTACCGTTTTGAACCCAATGAAGTCGGCAATAATCATTTGCTTGACCTTAACCGTTTTTATGACAGTTACGAATGGAACAATTTTTCAACTCTGAAAAATGTAATTGATAATACCGTCATTGCCCTGCGTTCGGGCAATTATGACCCTTTCGATAATTATATCGAACAGGTCAAATCGGTATGCGAAAATTCAGACGGTAATATGCTGTATGAGGAAAGCAAAATAAAAGAAGCGGAGGAACATTTGGCAAAAGTCAAGGCTGTTTTCGGGGAGAGAAACAAATCGGTACTTGGAGCGGAAGAAAAATTCCCCTATGGGGAATTGTCGGACGAGGGCGAAACCGCCGAAATTCCGCAGGAAAGCAATATACATTTCGGCTATTTCGGCAACGGTGTTTTATGCTATGATACATCAAGACTTGACAAAGAAATAGACGATTATCTTAGTGTAGCACACATATCAAACGAGGGCAATATCCGCTATTATGTTGATGATTTAACGGAAAGCGACAAACAGCATATCGAAAATCACGCAAAAGGTGTAAAAGACAGATTTACGGTTTACTGGAACGGTCTGTCCATGCAAACGAGATACGGTATGCTTTATGACAGACTGCTTGAAACAGGAACGTCCGAGCAAATAAAGACCTTTAACGCTGATAAAGGCTCTATGGGAAAGACTTCTGATGAAAGAATGGCGGCTTATATAAAGAAATACGAACACAGTCTTATTTTTAAAGACGAGGACTTCCCTTTTGAGAACGCTCCAGCGGTGGATTTCCAAACAGAAATAAACAATCTTGTATTGGAAAAAAACAGAGAGGCTGTAGAAATGATTGAAGTCGGAAGTGAGATCAGTCTTAATTATATATCCTATGTTATAAAGTCCATAGACGGCGATCATATGATGAGTATGGGCAAAAAAGGTGACGATAATGATACAAAGCAGTACGTGGGAAACTGGAAAGAACAGCTTTTAAGCAAGGCGGGTAACGATCCGTTATTTGTATACAGTCCCAAACTTGCTAAAGAACTTGATTTCATAGAAAGTGTAAATGCTGTAGCGGAAAACATAAGCGCTCCTGCCGATAATGGCGAAATTATATCCGATGATACCTACAGAACAGACAATAATGTAAATTTCCTTACGGATAATATACCTGATTTGGATAATGAAACCGCCGAGAAACTTGTTAATGCTTTTGCCGCTTCTACTTTGAGCGGCTGGGATAAAGGAGATAATCAGGCGAAAATAAACAGGATAAAAAAATCGCTCTATGACATTTTATCCGATGAAGATAAAACCGAAAAGGCATATGCGCTTATTTCCAAAAACGTATATAATCACAATTCAGATACTCTTGATTTTCACTTTGGCGGCAATAACGGCAGTGAGTGGTTTACTGAAAATGAACTGCTTCATAATTTTGTAAAAAGCAACCGCAATATCAGTTTTGCTCTTGCTAACGCCTTAATAGGCTATCTGGACGAAAAACAGCACGCTGAACGAGAGGTTGACGAGCTTAAAGCTGGTTGGTATGATAAGACCGATTACAAAATTAAAGCAAATATTGACGGAGAAATATTTGACTATGAGGGCAGATTTGATATAGGCGACGGCAAAGGAACAGGCGGAGGCACGCTTGTAGATCATATCAGACAAAGAAACGAATATATTATAAAGTCTGATAAATACCCTTATAACACAAAAGAGGCAAAAGACGAAGCAAGATTAATTCTTGATGTTTTTGTGCCGTTTCTGGAAAAATACTCTGCAATGACACCCGAAGAAGAAAAAATCCTTGAAGATTTTAAGGAAAATAATCCTATAAGAACCTCCGCTCACAAAGGCGAATTGAGTAATGATGATTTTGAAATTTTTCAAGTAAAGAGCGGAGATGAATACCTTTATAAAAGATTTATGGATTTATCCGCACTCGGACAATCACCAAGTATGTCTGATTATGACCGTGTTTATAAGGGAACACTTTCGGAAATTGACGTTAATGCAGAAAACAAAGACGATATTCTTAATAATATCTATACAAAATTCAACATCAATCACCCCGAAGATTTTAAGGGACACAGCCTTTCCGTAAGCGATATTGTTGTCCTGCACAAAGACGGAGCTGCCACAGCACATTATGTTGACGATGTTGGTTTTAAGGACGTTCCCGAATTTTTACAGGGAAAAGCAAGGGAACAGCATACACTTTCCGAGGGCGATATTGTGACGTTTGCAGACCGCCCTAACGTTTGGAGAGTTAGGACAATAAATGACACGCAGATTGATTTTGAAAATACTAACCAAAACTCAATGGATAAAATGTTCTCACACATTGATTTTGGACAGCACAGAGATAATTTGCAGGAAAAGCTGAAATATACTGTTGTTCCGCAGGATATTTCGGAGCGTGAAAAAATCAGTGAAGGTAAGTCGCTTAATTCCCCAATGGGGAACTCTGATAAGGAAGCGAATGAAACTGTAAAGAAACAAAAGCCTAAAAAAATTTCCAACACTATCCCTCACAGAAATTTTAATAAGCTAAAAAAACTTTTTCCCGAACTTATGGAGAAAAATCATACATACGAGCATTACGAAAGCGGCTCATATGAACCTCTGTCTGCTGAATGGATAGGCGGCGATATGATCTCGCTTATGCAGACATATGTACAAAACGGCGATTTAATGCGCGATCCCGAAGTTGTTATTAAGGTCGATTTTGAAAATGAAACTGTAAACGCTTTTTCTTTTGAAAATTCGGGTTTAGGCATATATCGGGAATATTCGGACGGATCAAAGGGACAAAAGGACACTAACAGCTTTGTAGTTGGTTGGCTTAACAATATTGAGTTGCAAAACTTTAAACTCACAAGGTATGACGATATTAACGAAAACAGAGTTGATTTAACTCAAAATTCCGAACAATCCGTTCTTTCGGAAGAAAAAGCGTATATTTACTCCGAAATTAAATTTGAAACGGGCGAGGTATACCTTGTACCCGACAAAATAAGCGACGATAATATTTCCGAAACCGACGCCTACAAGGAAGTTCTTGAACTTTATGCCGACAAGGATAATATTGAAAACCTTGACGATATGATACGTGTAAATATACAGAATTATCGTTACGGCAGCGGCGAGGAGAGTATTCCGAACGATACAGAAATGACGTTTATACGCGAAAACTCCATTGACATTATGAATAAGTCGGAAGAAATAGGCAATACAGAATTTTTCGCTCACTTTTGGAAAAACGTTGATGATGTTCTGAACGATCTTGAAAGCAAGGCGGCAAAACAGCATAAAACGTCTCCAAAGTTTGGGGACGGTTACGAAGAACAGACATATATTTTCCCGACTGATTTTTCCTCCGATTATCCCGATTACAACGGAGCGGTTAGGGAAATAATGGTCGGAAAAGAATGGATTGAAACGGAAGAAGCCGTAAAAATAATGAACGTGCAGGGCAATACAGATACAGCACAGATAGAGGCTTTACGCGTTCATACCGTTAGCTTTGACGGTATTGAAAGAAGCGAGGTGCTGTCACCCGAAGCGTTTCATATCATACTTGACCGTACAATGAAGAATAAGGACAAAATGAAAGAGGCGGCAGAGCTTTACGAAAAAAACGACGGAAATATTATGCCCGTATATACAAAAACTCCGGCAGAGGCAACAGAAGCGGGAGAAAGGGAGAAATATTTTGCCGATAAACGGGAAAATGAAAGGTGCGCCGCGTCTATACGTTATTCTATTAGCTGCAACAATGACGGTATGCACTTTAACAGCGACAAGGCGATTTCCGAGCTGTTGGGTACATATTCGATTGACAGAATTGCATTGATAATTGCCGCAAAAGTAAGTAATTCGGGAGAATGGGACAAGCGGTTTTCACGCGAAAATGTTGAATGGGCGAAAAATTTGTTAAAAGCCTATCCTGTCGAAAAGGTGGTGACAACAAGCCATTTGGGACTTAACAGTCACTCCGTTCTTATAAATTCTGCCGCAGACGAACTTAGAAGTAATTTTGAAATGTTCCGCAGTATGCAGAATGAAAAGGAAACGAAAGTAACGGCTGATGTTCACGAGCAGCGGAATTTTAATGAAAATATTAAAAATCTCAGTCAACTTAAAAGGACCTTGACTGTCGGTACTGAATTTGTCATTACCGATCACGTCAGAAGTGAATGTGTCGGCGAGCGCAGACGTGTTACAGAGGCGAATACAGCTTGCTTTTATTCGCAGAAAATCAATTCAGACGGCACAGCAGAGGGCAAGCCGCTGTATATGGAATGGGGAAAGGCGGCAAACTGGAATTTTGAAAACGGTGTATGTACATCTTCTCTTGACAATAAAGAAAAAGTGATGTCATTTAAGGTTTTTGAGGAGGATATGTTAAATGTTGAAAATGCTGTACGTTCAGATATAGATGTTACTGATGATAATAATTCCCCAATGGGGAACTCGGAGGAAGAACGTCATATCTCCGCAGCGGATATAACTATCGGCGATAAGTTTTTATATAAAGGTGAGGAAGTAACTGTATTATCTCTTAAAGGATTTTATCCCGATGATGTGGGGATCGGAAAAGTTGAAAGGACAGGACTTATAGATTTTGTGATCACGAGAAATGTGGACAGATTTACTCTTGCAAAAGACGGAGTATATTTAGGAAACGCCGAAAAAGCCAAGTCAGAGGAAAAATTAGAGTATACGGACGAACCTATAACTCAAAAGGATAATTCCAAGCAATATGACGGTCAGAAAGTCAGAGCGGCTTTTGATAAGCTGATAGCTAATCACAGCTTTTCAGCCGAAGCAGAAAAATTCCTTAACCGAACTGCCGATCAGCTTATTATTAACAAATATGACAGCATAGACCCTAAGATGTTCACCTCTGTTCTGTTCAGGAATAATTACGGCACTATCGGAAGAATAAACGAAAAACTTTTTGACGGAGAGCTTATGCCGATCATTGACGAAGTGAACGGCTATATTAACGGGAAAGATGTTGAGTACGTTCAAAAAGAAAATACGGCAGCCGAAAAAAATTCCCCAATGGGGAATTACGCTCCGCAAATAAATGACGTTATTGAAAATGACGACGGAGTTTACAAGGTTGCAAAAATAAGTGAAAATTTTGTGACGCTCCTTGAAGCGGATACGCTTCTGCCCGATGAAAAGACCATATCAATGACGGATTTTTATAAATCCAACTTTACATTGCTTGAAAGGGACGAAACCATATCCGAAGCTGTAATCGCGGAAAAACCTGTTGAAATTGTGGAAAAGTCCGTTAGTAAGGCGGAAAACTATGCTATTACAGATGAAAATTTGGGCGATGTAGGCGGCGCAAAAAGCAGATATGCGGCTAATATCGAGGCGATAAAAACCTTGAAAAGCATAGAAAAGGACGGTCGCAACGCAACACCCGCCGAACAGGACATACTTGCAAAATACACAGGCTGGGGAGCTATCCCTCAGGCGTTTGACAGCACAAATACGAAGTGGAGCAGCGAATACGCAGAACTGAAAGAACTGCTTACTTCCGAAGAATACGAAGCCGCAAGGCACAGTACAATGAACGCGCATTACACCTCTCCTACAGTTATCTCCGCAATGTATGACGTACTTAATAACTTAGGCTTTGAAAAAGGCAATATCTTAGAGCCTGCAATGGGTACGGGAAACTTTTTCGGTATGCTGCCCGAACTTTATAAGGACAGCAATTTGTACGGCGTGGAGCTTGACAGTATAACAGGAAGAATAGCACAGCAGTTATACCCAAATGCCGACATTCAGATAAAGGGATATGAAAAGACTTCATTTCCCGATAATTCCTTTGATGTGGCAATCGGTAATGTTCCGTTCGGGGATTATAAAATCTCGGACAAACGATACAATGACAATAATTTCAACATTCACGATTATTTCTTTGCCAAAACTCTTGACAAGGTACACGCAGGAGGCATTATAGCCTTTGTTACCTCTAAGGGTACAATGGATAAGGAAAATGACGAGATACGCAGATATATAGCGCAGAGAGCGGAACTTTTGGGAGCTGTCCGTCTGCCGAATAATGCTTTTAAGGCGACAGCGGGAACAGAGGTTACTTCCGATATTCTTGTCCTGCAAAAGCGGGAACGTCCTATCGAGATAAATCCCGACAGCATAGAATGGCTGAAAAAATCCGAAACAGCAGACGGTCTGTCTGTAAACAATTATTTTGTACAGCACCCCGAAATGGTTTTAGGCAAAATTACAGAGGGCAACAAGCTGTACGGAAACAGCACAAAGGATACAAGCTGTACACCGATAGAGGGCGCAGACCTTAAACAACAGCTTGCGGAGGCAATAAAGAACATTAAGGGTACATATAGGGCGGCAGATATTGAAATCGAGCCTAAAAATGACGATATTATCCCCGCTCCTGCCAATTCACGGAAATTCAGCTTTTATGAACAGGACGGAAATATTTATTACCGTGAAGCCGAAGAAACAATGAAAAAGGTAAATGTATCTAAGGATTTATTTAACCGCGCTGTAGGAATGATAGAACTTCGCGACAGCGTTCACGAGCTTTTAAACTTGCAGCTTATGAACAGTCAGGGGTATCTTGACAGCGAAGTTGAAGAAAGCAGAAAAAAGCTGAACACACTCTATGACAGCTTTGTAAAAAAATACGGAAATATTTCAACACCCAAAAATGCAAAAGCGTTTAAGGGGGATAACGGTTATTTTGTTCTCTCCGCACTTGAAAACAAGGACGAAAACGGCAAGGTTATAGGAAAAGCCGATATATTTACTAAGAATACAGTCAAGCCGAAAATAATTGCCACTCACGTTGAAACAGCGGAAGAAGCATTGATACTTTCCGTTTCCGAAAAAGGAAAAGTCGATTTTGACTTTATGACCGAGCTTTGCGGAATGGATAAGGACAGGCTTATTTCCGAGCTTGACGGACAGATATACAAGCTGCCGCAGGAAACGGAAAAATATGTCACAGCGGACGAATATTTGTCCGGCAATATCAGAAAGAAAATGCTTGATATTGCAAATTCCGACAACCCGAATGAATACGAAAAAAATTATGCTGCCTTGCAAGCGGCTATGCCGCCGAGGGTAGAGGCAAAGGATATTGCCGTAAAACTCGGCTCTCATTGGGTAGACCCTAAATATATCCGTCAGTTTATCCTTGAAAAGTTTAAACCCGACGCGCGAACTGAAACTGAACTGAATGTGTCGTACAGCAAGGTTGCAGGCGTTTGGAAAATTGAGGGGCAGAGTGCGGCGGCAAAAACAAATCATACTGCAACAGGCACATACGGCACACATAGAAAAAACGCATATGACATTATTGAGGGTATTTTAAACAACAGCGATCTTGTTGTCAAAGACAGGCAAAAAGACGAATATGGTGTTGAAATGCGTGATAAAAGCGGTAAGTATATTCTTGTGACAAACGAGAAAGAAACAAAATCCGTAAGACATTGTGCCAATATAATAAAATCCGAATTTGCGGACTGGATTTTTAAAGACCCCGACCGCAGAAACGACCTTGTGAACAAGTATAATGAAATATTCAACTCGTTCAGGTACCGTGAGTATGACGGCTCGCACCTTAATTTCGTGGGTATGAATACGGACATAACACTCAAAGAACATCAAAAGAATGCCATAGCAAGGGGACTTTACGGCGGCAATACCCTGCTTGCTCACGCCGTAGGCGCGGGCAAGACATATGAAATGATAGCAATAGCAATGGAGGGTAAACGTCTGGGACTGCATAACAAATCTTTATTTGCCGTTCCTAATTCCCTTACAGAGCAGATAGGCAATGATTTCAGAAAGCTGTACCCTAATGCAAATATTCTCGTTGCTACCAAAAAGGATTTTGAAAAGGACAACAGGGCAACGTTGCTTGCAAAAATGGCAACAAATGATTGGGACGCTGTTATTGTAGGACACTCGCAGTTTGACCGAATGGGACTGTCACCACAGCGGGAAAGCGAATATCTGTATGAAGAAATAGAAAAGCTCCGCAGTGAACTTGAAAAAATAAATGCCGAAAATCCCACAAAGAAAAAGAGTTTTACGGTAAAAAACATTGAAAAATCAATAACAAGCTACACAAAGAGACTTAACGATCTGACAGAAAAGCAAGTCAAAGACGATTTCATTGATTTTGAACAACTTGGATTTGACAAAATTTTTGTTGACGAATGTCATATGTACAAAAATCTTGCTACAGCTACTAAAATGCGTAATGTGGCAGGACTTGGCAGCAGAGGTTCTGCAAGAGCGTTCAATTTGCTGATGAAAGCTAAGTATCTTGACATTCTGACAGACGGTAAAGGGACGGTCTTTGCTTCAGGCACGCCCAACGCCACACCCTACCAACGATTTTCGATTACCCCGATAAGGCGGAAAACCGCCAATTATCGGGGATTTTA